>NZ_JBHJUO010000012.1:0-333015 GCF_042268445.1 Streptomyces sp. NPDC056169
CGCCCGGTTACATTCCGAACCCGGAAGCTAAGCCTTTCAGCGCCGATGGTACTGCAGGGGGGACCCTGTGGGAGAGTAGGACGCCGCCGAACAATCATTGTGGGAAAGCCCCGCACCTTATGGTGCGGGGCTTTTCTGCGTTCTGGGGGCGATTCCCATTTCGGTGGTGGGCCGGCGGAGGGATGCGGGAGTTCAGAGGCGGCCGGCTGCTTTCAGGCCGAGGTAGGCGTCGGCCAGGGCAGGGGCCAGGGTGTCGGGGGCGGCGTCGACGACGGTGACGCCGTGGCGGCGGAGCTGATCCGCGGTACGGGCCCGCTGGGACTGGGTCTGGGTGGCCGCCGCGGCCTCGTAGACGCCTTCGATCGTGCCGCGGGTACCTGCCATGGCGGCGATCCGAGGATCGGCGACGGAGGCCACCAGGACCGTGTGGCGCTGCGCGAGCTGCGGCAGCACCGGGAGGAGGCCCTCTTCGATCGGGGCCGCGTCGAGGGCCGTCAGGAGAACGATGAGCGAGCGGCGCGGGGCGCGTGACAGGGCCGTGGCGGCGAGGCCGCGGGCGTCCGTCTCCACGAGCTCCGGTTCGAGCGGGGCGAGGGCGTTCACGACAGCCGGCAGGACATCGCGTGCGGTGCGGCCCTGGACCTGGGCGCGGAGGCGGCGGTCGTAGGCCACGAGATCCACGCGGTCGCCGGCTCGGGAGGCGAGCGCGGTGAGGAGGAGGGCGGCGTCCATCGCGGCGTCCAGCCGGGGGACGTCGCCGACGCGGCCGGCCGAGGTGCGGCCGGTGTCGAGGACGATGAGGATGTGGCGGTCGCGCTCCGGGCGCCAGGTGCGGACGGCGACCGTGGTCTGGCGGGCGGTGGCACGCCAGTCGATCGAGCGGGTGTCGTCGCCCGGGACGTACTCGCGGAGGCTGTCGAACTCGGTGCCCTCGCCGCGGGTCAGCACGCTGGTGCGGCCATCCAACTCGCGGAGGCGGGCCAGGCGGGACGGCAGGTGCTTGCGGCTGGTGAAGGGCGGCAGGACGCGGACCGTCCAGGGGACCTCGTGGTTGCCCTGGCGGGCGGCGAGGCCGAGGGGCCCGTACGAGCGGACGGTGATCCGCTCGGCGTGGCGGTCGCCGCGGCGGGTGGGGCGCAGGCTCGTGGTGAGGCGGCGGCGTTCGCCGGCGGGAACGGTGAGCTTCTGGCGGGACGCGGCCTGTTCGGTGCCGGGAAGCCAGCTGCTGGGCGGCCAGGCGTCGCGGAGCTGGGCGCGGAGGCGGCGGCCGGACGGGTTGGTGACCGTGAGCTGGACGTCCGCCGCGTCACCGAGTCGAACGGATGTGTCACCACTTCGGGTGAACTGGAGCTTTCGTACTGGCGCGGCCATCGCGTAGTCGCACAGAATTGCTAGGGAGAGGGGCGCGTTCACCGCGAGCATCCCCGCCCAGCTGGGGGCGAGGATGCCGACGGGGAGCGATCCGAGGGCGGCGAGCAGGGCGGTTCGTCCGGTGAGGGCCATGGGGCGCCGTTCTCAGCGGGGGACGGGGACGTGGGCGAGGATCGAGTTGATGACGGAGTCCCCCGTGACTCCCTCCATCTCGGCCTCGGGCCGCAGGTGGATGCGATGACGCAGGGTGGGGAGCGCGAGGGCCTTCACATCGTCCGGGGTGACGTAGTCCCGGCCGGTGAGCCAGGCCCAGGCGCGGGCGGTGGAGAGCAGAGCGGTGGCGCCTCGGGGGGAGACCCCGAGCGTGAGTGAGGGGGATTCTCGCGTGGCACGACAGATATCGACGACATAGCCGGCGATCTCGGGGGAGACCGCGACCTTGGCCACGGCGGCCCGGGCGGCTTCGAGTTCGGCGGGACCCGCGACCGGGCGGACGCCGGCGGCCTTCAGGTCGCGGGGGTCGAAGCCCTCGGCGTGACGGGTGAGGACCTGGATCTCGTCGGCTCGTGAGGGCAGAGGGACCGTCAGCTTCAGTAGGAAGCGGTCCAGTTGAGCCTCGGGGAGGGGATAGGTGCCCTCGTATTCGACGGGGTTCTGGGTCGCGGCGACCAGGAACGGCTCGGGGAGGGCGCGCGGGGTGCCGTCGACGGTGACCTGTCGCTCCTCCATCGCCTCCAGGAGAGAGGACTGGGTCTTCGGGGGCGTGCGGTTGATCTCGTCGGCGAGCAGCAGGTTGGTGAAGACCGGGCCGGGCTGGAAGGAGAACTCCGCGCTCCTGCTGTCGTAGACGAGAGAGCCGGTGACGTCGCTCGGCATCAGGTCGGGGGTGAACTGGACGCGCTTGGTGTCGAGTTCGAGTGCGGCCGCGAGCGAGCGGACCAGCAGGGTCTTCGCGACTCCGGGGACGCCTTCGAGGAGGACGTGTCCCCGGCAGAGCAGGGCGACGACGAGACCGGTGACGGCGGGGTCCTGGCCGACCACGGCCTTCGCGATCTCGGTGCGCAGGGCCTCCAGGGAGGCGCGGGCGCTGTCCGAGTCCGTAGCGGTCTCGGGGGTCGGGGCGCTCATGAGGTGCGTACCTCTCTTTCGAGGGCGTCGAGTTGGTCCGCCAGGCGGATGAGGGTGGCGTCGTCGGCGGGAGCCGGGCCGAAGAGAAGGGTCCTGGGGTCCGCGGTGGTCCCGGGGAGACGGGCGGAGAGCGCGGGGAGGAGGCGGTCGGGGGAGTGGGCGTCCTGGACGGGGACGCCGAGGAGGGGGGCGATGCGGGTGCGGGTCGCCGTGCGGAGGACGGTGGCGGCGCGGTCGCGGGCGTTCGCCTTGCGGTAGAGGCGGGCGCGGCCCTCGGTGGTCTCGGAGGCGCGGACGGCGACGGGGAGTCGTTCGGTCACCAGGGGGCCGAGGCGGCGGGCGCGCCAGATGGCGGCGAGCAGGGCGGCGACGGCGAGTTGGAGCGTGCCCCACAGCCAGCCGGAGGGGACGAGCGCGAGGAAGTTGTCCGTGGTGTCGCCGGTGGAGGTGTCGGCGGTGGCCGAGGTGTCGGCGAGGGAGGGGAGGTACCAGACGAGATGAGGCTGGGAGCCGAGGAGTTGGAGGGCGAGCGAGGCGTTGCCCTGCTGGTCGAGACGGTTGTTGTAGAGGATGTCGGGCGAGCCGAGGAGGACGGTGTCGGTGGCGCCGGTGCCGGGGAGGCGGACCAGGGTCGGGCTGCCGTCGGCGGGGTAGCAGGCGTCGGCCTCGGTGCCGGGGGTGACGACGTAGCGCTCGCCGCCGAGCTCGACGCTGCCGGCGCGGGTGGCGGCGGGCAGGGTGCAGGCGGGGGTGCGGTTCGTCACCGGGGTGTCGGCGTCGCTGGTGACGTCCGGGGCCAGGGTGGAGAGGGAGGCGGGGCCGGCGCCGAGGAGGACGGTGCGGGCGGCCGATGTCGTCATCGTCGAGCGCAGGGTGGCTTGCTGAGTCTCCGTCAGCAGGTCAGGTGTGGTGACCAGGAGGGTGGTTCGGGGGTCCGTGGCGGCGATGGCCTCGTCGAGTGTGGTGGCGGTGGTGACCGTGACGCCGTGGCCCCTGAGGAGCTCGGCGACGGCGCGGCTGCCGGTGGGGTCGGCGGAGCGGGGGTCGAGGGCGCCGTGGGACTCGGTGGAGCGGACCGTCGCGAGGGCGAGGCCGCCGATGAGGAGCAGGGCGAGGACGAGGGCGGCGCCGCGGACGCGGGTCCAGATCTGACGGGCGGACAGGTCGGTCGAGGTGGACTCGACGGCCGGTCGGCTCATGAGGGCGCCCCCGGGGAAGCGGTGTCGAGGGTGGGCCGGGTCCGCTCCAGGGCGGTGTCCAGGTCCTCGATGCGGCGGTACGCGGGCTCGTCGGCGGTGCGGCCGCCGTATGTCACGTCGTCGAAGGCGCGGGCCGCGAGGCGCAGGTCGTCCGCGTGGGAGGGGAGCGAGCGGCCGGCTTCGGCGGCGGCCTCGTCGGCGGTGCGGCCGGGGCGGGGGTCGAGCAGGGCGCGTTCTTCGAGGGAGCGGACGATGGCCCGCATCCGTTCCTGGACGGCCTCGTTCCAGTGGCCGGCGGTGGCGTGGCGGGTGGCGGCCGCGCGGTGCTGGTCGGCGGTGCGGGGGCCGTCGGCGAAGAGGGAGTCGCCGGCCGTGGCCGGTGACCGGCGGGGGGTGCCGAGTCGCCACCACAGGGCGGCGACGAGCGCGACGACGACCAGGACGACGGCGACGAGGCCCACGACGCCGCCCGGGGTGGCCGTGGAGGCCGCGCCGAAGAGGTCGTCGACCCACTCCCAGAAGCGGTCGAGTCCGCGCTGGAGGAGGTTCGGGTCGTTGTCGTGGTACATCGGCTTGGACAGCTCCCGCTCCGCCGCCTCGCGGGCGGGGAGGCGGGAGATGTCCACCGGTACGTCGCCGTCGGCGCGCAGGAGCGTGAGTGGTGCGGTCCTTCCCCCCGTGACCGTCACGGCATCAGCCCCTGATGGTCTCGTCGCCGGGAGTGGGGCCGTAGCCGGGGAGGCCGGCGGCCCGGGCCAGTTCGAGGTCCAGGGCTTCGCGGCGGATGCGCTGGTCCACGTAGAGGAGGACCGTGACACCGGCCGAGATCGGGTAGGTGACCGCGCTGCTGATCACGCTGCCGATGCCCGTGACGATCAGGAACGGCCAGCCGAAGGCGGTGGTGGAGCCGGTGAGCAGGCCGGAGAAGCCCTCGCCGTCGACCGCGATGCCGACGATGAGGAACGGGATCGCGACGATCATGGCGAAGACGAAGATCAGCAGCTGTGTGAGCACGGTGATGCCGAAGATCCGCCACCACGAGCCCTGGACCAGCTTGGCCGAGCGCCTCAGCGACGTCATGATGCCCTGGCGCTCCAGCATCAGGGCGGGGGAGGCGAGGCCGAAACGGATGATCAGCCAGACGGCTGCCACCGCGGCACCGAGCCCGCCGAGCAGGGTCAGGGCCACGCCAGGGGCGCCGCCGACCAGGAATCCGGGCAGCAGGCCGACGCATGCGATGCCCACGGTCAGCGCCGTGAGGAGCAGGGTCAGTCCGATGAGCTGGAGCAGGCGTGGGCGGGCCTCGCGCCAGGCGTCGCCGAGCGTGACCGGGCGGCCGACGACGGCGCGGCTGATGACGACGGTCAGCAGTGCGGCGCTGATCAGGGAGGCCATCAGCGTGACGAGCAGGGCGGGGGCGAGCCCGACCAGGGAGTCCTGGGCCGACTGGACCGAGTACTCCAGCTGCTCGGCGGGTGTCGCGTCGGGGCTCGGTACCGGGGTCACGGGGACGAGGTACCGCTGCGCCAGGATGTTGGCGATCTGGGAGATCACCGCGACCGGGACCGAGAACGACAGCACCGTGCGCCAGTAGGTGCGCAGGGTCTTCGCCGAGCCGTCGAGGATCTCGCCCATGCCGAGCGGGCGCAGCGGGATCACGCCCGGCTTCGCGGCGGGCGGCCTGCCCCAGTGGGCGTTGGGGGGTGGGGCTCCCCAGTTCCGGCCGGGAGCCGGGGGTGGTGTCCGGGCCGCGGGCGGGGTCCACTGGCCCGCGGGCGGCTGGTCCTTGGACCACTGAGGGGCGGAACCGTTCGCGTCGGCGGGGGTCGTCGGCCGGGGGATCCCGGAGCCGTCCTGGCCGTCGGAGGGGGCGGATCCGGGCGAGGTCCAGCCCGGAGTGTCGTTCACGGTCGTCCACCTCGGGGAAATGGTCGCGGTGCCGGATCGGCGAACCGGCTCGGTCACGGCGGCCGACACCTCTCGCGGCGGCGGGCCGGGTGCCATCGTGCCACGCGGGGCCCACCCGTGGGCGGGAGCGGCCATGCCGTTCGTACCTTTGTCCGGACCTTCATTGTCCGGCCGGTAGGCGGCACACTGTGCGAATACCCGACCAGGACGCGCGATCCGTGCGACGGCGGGCCGAGGGGAGCGCGATCCACGAGGTCGCGGCCCGGGCTGGGGGAGACGCTGTGGGACAGGTCACGGCAGGTAACGATTGGCTAATGGGATGATGTCGATATGAAGGGACGCGTTCTTGTCGTCGACGACGACACCGCACTGGCCGAGATGCTCGGCATCGTGCTGCGGGGTGAAGGGTTCGATCCGTCGTTCGTCGCGGACGGCGACAAGGCGCTTGCCGCATTCAGGGAGGCCAAGCCTGACCTGGTGCTGCTGGACCTGATGCTGCCCGGGAGGGACGGCATCGAGGTGTGCCGGCTCATCAGGGCCGAGTCGGGTGTGCCGATCGTCATGCTGACCGCGAAGAGCGACACCGTCGACGTGGTGGTGGGCCTGGAGTCCGGGGCCGACGACTACATCGTCAAGCCGTTCAAGCCGAAGGAGCTCGTCGCCCGTATCCGGGCGCGGCTGCGGCGGTCCGAGGAGCCGGCGCCGGAGCAGCTGACCATCGGTGACCTGGTCATCGACGTGGCCGGGCACTCCGTGAAGCGGGAGGGGCAGTCCATCGCCCTGACGCCGCTCGAGTTCGACCTGCTCGTCGCGCTGGCGCGCAAGCCGTGGCAGGTCTTCACCCGTGAGGTCCTGCTGGAGCAGGTCTGGGGATACCGGCACGCGGCCGACACCCGGCTGGTGAACGTGCACGTCCAGCGGCTGCGCTCGAAGGTCGAGAAGGACCCCGAGCGCCCGGAGATCGTGGTGACCGTCCGTGGCGTCGGTTACAAGGCGGGACCGAGCTGACATGACTACAGGCAGTACTGCTCCGAAGCCCGGGGACCCGGGAGACCGTAAGGGGCGGACTGCCGGACCGGGGCGGGGGGGCCCGCGTTTCGGCCGTCTGCTGGGCGGACGGCTCCTCAACGACGGGGCGCCGGGTGGACCGGTGTTCCGGCTCCTCGCTCGCTGGGTCCGCCGACCGTTGCTGCCCGCTGTGCGGCTGTGGCGGCGGAACATCCAGCTGAGGGTCGTCGCGGGCACTCTGCTGATGTCTCTCGGTGTCGTGCTGCTGCTCGGCCTCGTCGTCATCGGGCAGGTCCGCAACGGGCTGCTCGAAGCCAAGGAGAGGGCCGCGCAGAGCCAGGCCGCCGGGGGGTTCTCCGCCGCGCAGGACCGGGCGGCGACCACACCGTCGGCACCCGGCCAGCAGGACGGCGGGCGGACCGGCGCGTCCGTGAACTGGCGCTCCACGCTGGTCGAGCAACTCGCCAGTGGCGGCCAGAGCGCCTTCAACGTGGTCGCGCTCTCCCTCGACAGTGGTGACACCGCGAGCCGTGGGGCCCGGGCCTCGGGCGAGGTCGACCCCACCACGAGCATCCCCGCCGACCTGCGGCTCTCCGTCGCCCAGGGCGCGAACACGTTCCAGAAGTCGACCCGGATCCAGTACACCAGCGGCAAGGCGTCCGAAGCCGGGCTGGTGATCGGCAAGCGGCTGAACGACGCCGACGGCACCCCGTACGAGCTGTACTACCTCTTCCCGCTGACGCAGGAGGAGGACTCCCTCACCCTCGTCAAGGGCACCCTGGCGACCGCCGGGCTGTTCGTCGTCGTCCTGCTCGGCGCCATCGCCTGGTTCATGGTCCGCCAGGTCGTCACACCCGTCCGGATGGCCGCCGGGATCGCCGAGCGGCTCTCGGCCGGCCGTCTCCAGGAGCGGATGAAGGTCACCGGCGAGGACGACATCGCGCGGCTCGGCGAGGCCTTCAACAAGATGGCCCAGAGCCTCCAGCTCAAGATCCAGCAGCTGGAGGAGCTGTCGCGGATGCAGCGGCGGTTCGTCTCCGACGTCTCGCACGAGCTGCGGACCCCGCTCACCACGGTCCGGATGGCCGCCGACGTGATCCACGAGGCCCGTGTCGACTTCGACCCCGTCACCGGGCGTGCCGCCGAGCTCCTCGGCGACCAGCTCGACCGTTTCGAATCACTCCTCTCCGACCTCCTGGAGATCAGCCGCTTCGACGCCGGAGCGGCGGCCTTGGAGGCCGAGCCGATAGACCTGCGCCAGGTCGTGCGCCGGGTCATCGGCGGCGCGGAACCCCTCGCCGAGCGCAAGGGCACCCGGATCGTCGTCCTCGGCGACGAGCAGCCCGTGGTGGTCGAGGCGGACGCCCGCCGCGTCGAGCGGGTGCTGCGCAACCTCGTCGTCAACGCCGTCGAGCACGGTGAGGGCCGGGACGTGGTGGTGAAGCTCGCCGCCGCCGGCGGGGCCGTCGCCGTCGCCGTCCGCGACTACGGCGTCGGACTCAAGCCGGGCGAGGCGACCCGCGTGTTCAACCGCTTCTGGCGAGCCGACCCCGCCCGCGCGCGCACCACCGGCGGTACGGGCCTCGGCCTGTCGATCGCCGTGGAGGACGCCCGGCTGCACGGCGGCTGGCTGCAGGCCTGGGGCGAGCCCGGCGGTGGTTCGCAGTTCCGGCTGACCCTGCCGAGGACCGCGGACGAGCCGCTGCGGGGCTCCCCGATCCCGCTGGAGCCCGAGGACTCGCGGCGCAATCGTGAGCAGGCCGCCGCCGGACGCGCACAGGAGAGCGCGCGTCGCGTGGCGGTTCCGGCGCAGCCCGTCGGGGACCGGCCGTCGCTCCCCGTACCTCCGAGGCTGCCCGTGCCGTCGCGGGCGACCGTCGACCCGACGGCGCTGCCCGGCAGCGGAGCCCGGGTGGTGCCGCGGGCGGCGACGGACAGCGACGGCGGCCAGACGAGCACGGCGACCGCCGGGGGAACCGGGAACGCGGAGCGGGAGGACGGGACACGTGGGCGCTGACTCCCGAGAGGGGCACGCGGGGCGGGGCCGGAGCACACGGGCGGTCGTGCTGAGCGCGTGCGGCGTGCTCGTCGTCACCGGGTGCGCGACGATGCCCGACAGCGGAGAAGTGGAGGTGGTGAAGGGGGCGAACCTCGGCGACTCGCAGGTGCGGGTCTACGCCGTCGCACCGCGGGAGAACGCCGACCCGGACGAGATCGTCGACGGCTTCCTGGAGGCCATGACCAGCGACGACCCCGGCTTCGCCACGGCCCGCAAGTACCTCACGAAGCAGGCTGCGCGGAGCTGGAAGCCGGAGCAGGGCATCACCGTGCTCACCACCGCGCCCGACCGCGAACAGGCCGACCGCAACGCCGACCCGGACAACCAGGGCCGCGCCTACCCGCTCTCCGGCCGCAAGATCGCGAGGGTGGACGCCCGCCACGCGTACCAGCCGAACAGCCCCACCCAGTACGTCCAGTCGATCCACGTCGTGCAGCAGCCCTCCGCGGACGGCAAGACCAAGGAATGGCGCATCGACAGCCTGCCGTCCGGCCTGGTGCTGGGCGAGGCCGATTTCCTGCGCAACTACCGGTCGGTCAACAAGTACTACTTCGCCTCCGGGGAGGACTGGGTCGTGGCCGACCCGGTCTACATCCGGCAGCGGCAGGACCCGGTCACCAAGATGGACCCGGTGACGCAGACGGTCAGGGCGCTGCTCGAAGGGCCGACGAACTGGCTGAAGTCGGCCGTCGACTCGCAGTTCCCCTCCGGGACGGAGCTGAAGGCGGGCGTCACCTCGCTGACGACCGACGACCAGTCCACGCTGAAGGTGCCGCTCAACGCCAAGGCCGAACTGGTGGGCGGCGAGGCGTGCCGGCGGATGGCGGCGCAGCTGCTCTTCACGCTGGGCGACCTGACCTCCGTACGCGTCGAGCAGGTGGAGCTCCAGAAGTCGAACGGGGACTCGCTGTGCCGGCTGGGCAAGGGGCAGGCGGCCGAGTTCGCGGCGGTCCGCAGCACCGCGTCCGAGGAGAGCCCGTACTTCCTCGACGAGCACGGCAAGCTGATGAGGCTGGCGGTCCAGGGCAAGGAGACCGACGAGCCGACCGTGGTGCCGGGGCCGTTCGGCAGCGGGACGACCCCGCTGACCTCGGTCGCCGTCGACCGTGGTGAGACCCGGGCCGCCGGGGTCGGGTCGGGCGGACGCGATCTGTTCGTCTCCTCGATCAGCACGGAGCAGGACCCGCTGCCGGCGGTGCTGACGAGCAAGGCGGTCCGTCCCGCGGACCGGCTCTCCGCGCCGAGCTGGGACGGCCGGGGCGACCTCTGGGTCGCCGACCGCAACCCCGCGGCGGCGCACCTGTGGATGGTGCCGGGCGGCTCCGGCGAACCCGTCGAGGTCCGTACGCCGTGGCTGACGGAGGGCACGCGCGTCGAGGCGCTGCGGGTCTCGGCGGACGGCGTGCGGATCGCCCTGCTGGTCAAGCAGGGCGAGCGCACCACGTTGCAGATCGGCCGGGTCGAGCGGCAGAAGGCGGGGGCGGAGACCGAGGTGTCCGTCGAAGGCCTGCAGCCCGCCGCGCCGCGGATGGAGTCGGTCACGGCCGTCTCCTGGGCCGGACCGAGCCGGCTGGTCGTCGTCGGCAAGGAGGCGGGCGGTGTCCAGCAGATCCGCTACCTCCAGACGGACGGCTCGACCTCCGCGAGCTCGGTGCTCCCCGGCCTGAACGGGGTGAGCTCGGTGACCGCGCCGAACGGCGACGGGGCGCCGGTGGTGGCGAACTCCGGGAACGACGGCATCGTCCGGCTGGCGCCGGGCACGAACTGGCAGCCGGTGGTCAAGGCCGGCACCTCGCCCGTCTATCCCGGATAGCGGGACCGCTCGCGGCACGCCGGACTCGGGGCGCACCTGACGTACTTCCGGGGTCGGGTGGGGTTCCTGGGGACTTGGGGGTTCCGGGGAACCCCGCCGGTTTTCCACAGGGGTGGTCCGCTGCGGCGGGAGCGCGCACAGTGGAGTCATGCGGGGGTGGTGGCGCGAGATCGCCGGGCTGGTGCTGCCGGTCGCCTGCGGAGGCTGCGGCAGGCCGCGCACCGTCCTGTGCCCGGAGTGCGCGGGCGCGCTGACCGGGGCCGGCCCGCGCAGGGTGCGGCCCGCGCCCGAGCCGGCGGGGCTGCCGCTGGTCCATGCCGTCGCGCCGTACGCCGATTCCGTACGGGAACTCCTCCTCGCTCACAAGGAGCGCGGGGCGCTGGCGCTCGCCGGGCCCCTGGGCGGCGCGCTCGCCGGTGCCGTGGAGGCCGCTGCAGGGCCCGCCACGGGCCGCGACTCCCCGCCCCTACTGCTGGTACCGGTGCCGTCCTCGCGGCGCTCCGTGCGGGCACGTGGCCACGATCCGACGCGACGGATCGCGTTGGCCGCCGCCGCCCGGCTGCGGCGCGGGGGACGGGACGCCCGGGTCGTGTCCGTACTGCGGCAGCGGCGGTTCGTGGCGGACCAGTCGGGTCTCGGAGCGCCCGGACGTCTGGCGAACCTCTCGGGTGCGCTGGAGGTCGTACCGGGCGGCGCGCGCCTGTTGGAGGCCGGAAGGGTGGTTCTCGTGGACGACCTGATGACGACGGGTGCTTCGCTCGCGGAGGCGGCGCGCGCACTCGGTGGCGTCCATCTTCCGTTCATTCCCGGATTACCGCGGGGAATGGCGGAGAGATCACCGGAACGGTCCGCGCCGGAGCATGGATTCGAACAGCGGGGGGCCGCTGTGATCGCATCCTCTCCCGCTTCGTTCGAAATAAACCGGAACTCGTCAGGAACTTGGATCGTTGCAGGTGGTGAGAGGTGAAGGCACCCGAACGGAGGTATGTCGCGGTAGCGGGTGCCGACACCCGTCCGAAGGGGCTATGTTCGGTTGTGAGGAATGGCGAACGCCACTGCCTCGCCGAATACATGGTTGCGCCTACAGGACAGGAGTTCAGGGCGAATTAACCTCTTGTCGATGGGGTGGGGATCTTGTCGACTGGGGAGGAGGAGGTGAAAGTCGCCAAGTCCGAGCTCCGGTAACCACCGGAGTCTGGTGCAAAGGGAGATGCCCGGCGGCCGAGGAGCCGATCAGGGCGATCCGGGAACGGAGTTCTGCGTGGACATCGTCGTCAAGGGCCGCAAGACCGAGGTGCCCGAGCGGTTCCGCAAGCACGTGGCCGAGAAGCTGAAGCTGGAGAGGATCCAGAAGCTCGACGGCAAGGTGATCAGCCTCGACGTCGAGGTGTCCAAGGAGCACAACCCGCGGCAGGCCGACCGGTCGGACCGCGTGGAGATCACCCTCCACTCCCGAGGCCCGGTCATCCGGGCCGAAGCGGCGGCAGGCGACCCTTACGCAGCCCTCGACCTCGCCAGCGACAAGCTGGAGGCCCGGCTGCGCAAGCAGCACGACAAGCGCTACACCCGCCGTGGAAACGGCAGGCTGTCGGCAGCGGAGGTCGGGGACGTGGTGCCCGGCGCCGCCCAGCTCAACGGAGACGGCCAGCTGGTCGCCGACGAGTCGGACAAGGTGCCCACCACGATGATGGGCTCGATCGAGGTCCAGGGCGAAGGCCCGCTGGTGGTGCGCGAGAAGACCCACCGGGCCGCCCCCATGACGCTCGACCAGGCGCTCTACGAGATGGAGCTGGTCGGCCACGACTTCTACCTCTTCGTCGACGCTGACAACAAGCAGCCGAGCGTCGTCTACCGGCGACACGCGTACGACTACGGCGTCATCCACCTGGAGAGCGACCCGCTCGCCGAGGGTGGCGGCGCCGGCGGTGCACTCGGCGGCTGACAGGTCGCCACCGCACCACCCACACACACCTCAGGTGTCCCTCACGGTGCCCCTGGAGCGCGGTTCGCGCCCCCAGGGGCACCCCCGTGCGCCCATGGGTAACCCCGCGCGCCGCCGGGGCATGAAATCATGTCGTGCACGCCAACCGGTGCTCGTCGAGCAGTGGTTGGCGGACCGGAAACGAATTCAGGCCACGGCCTTCAGGGGGAGGAACGATGGCGGACAGCTTCGGGCCGGTGCTCAGGGGACGTGAGCCCTATGGCGCGGTCACTCCGGAGTGCGGTGCGGAAGGATCGGATTCGGACAGCGGTGACTGCCGCAAGGAGCCGATTCGGGTCCTCGTGGTGGACGATCACGCCCTCTTCCGTCGCGGTCTGGAGATCGTCCTCGCGCAGGAGGAGGACATTCAGGTCGTCGGCGAGGCCGGCGACGGAGCCGAGGCGGTCGACAAGGCCGCCGATCTGCTGCCCGACATCGTCCTGATGGACGTGAGGATGCCCCGGCGCGGTGGCATCGAGGCGTGCACCTCCATCAAGGAGGTGGCCCCCAGCGCGAAGATCATCATGCTGACGATCAGCGATGAGGAGGCCGATCTCTACGAGGCGATCAAGGCCGGGGCGACCGGCTACCTCCTCAAGGAGATCTCCACCGACGAGGTCGCGACGGCGATCCGCGCGGTCGCCGACGGGCAGTCGCAGATCAGTCCGTCGATGGCGTCCAAACTCCTCACCGAGTTCAAGTCGATGATCCAGCGCACCGACGAGCGCAGGCTCGTGCCCGCACCCCGGCTGACGGACCGTGAGCTGGAGGTCCTCAAGCTCGTCGCGACCGGGATGAACAACCGGGACATCGCCAAGGAGCTCTTCATCTCCGAGAACACCGTGAAGAACCACGTGCGGAACATCCTGGAGAAGCTCCAGCTGCACTCCCGCATGGAGGCCGTGGTCTACGCGATGCGGGAGAAGATCCTCGAGATCCGGTAGGGCGGCGCCCCTGCGCCCCCGCTCGGCCGTTCAGCTCAGGGCGCGTACCAGCTCGGGTGCGAGCTCGGGGTGGTTCACGCGGTCCGGGACCACCGACACCGCGTCGCAGCCGACCCACTCGGCCGCCTCGCGCAGCGCCCGCGCCACCGCCGGTACGGCCTTCGGGCCGTCCAGGGTGACCTGCCGGGCGACCAGCGTGCCGCCCTCGCGCGCCGGGTCCACCCGGCCGACCAGACGGCCCCCCGCCAGGACCGGCATCGCGAAGTAGCCGTGCACCCGCTTCTGCTTCGGCACGTACGCCTCCAGGCGGTGCGTGAAGCCGAAGATCCGCTCCGTGCGCGCCCGCTCCCAGATCAGCGAGTCGAAGGGCGACAGCAGCGTCGTCCGGTGCCGGCCGCGGGGCTCGGAGGCCAGCGCCGCCGGGTCCGCCCACGCGGGCTTCCCCCAGCCCGCCACCGTGACAGGAACGAGCCCCGAGGCCTCGACCACCGCGTCGAACTGCTCGCCCTTGATGCGGTGGTAGTCCGCGATGTCCGCGCGCGTGCCCACGCCCAGCGCCTCGCCCGCCTGCCGCACCAGGCGCCGTACGCACTCGGTGTCGTCCAGCTCGTCATGGAGCAGTGCCTGCGGGATCGCCCGCTCGGCCAGGTCGTAGACCCGCTTCCAGCCGCGCCGCTCGACCACCACCACCTCGCCGTGCATCAGCGCCCGCTCGACGGCGATCTTCGCGTCGGACCAGTCCCACCACTCGCCCTTGTTCTTCGCGCCGCCCAGCTCGGTCGCGGTCTGCGGGCCCTCGGACCGCAGCTGGTCGATCACCTTGTCGTACGCCCCGGCCGACAGGTCGTGGTGCCAGTGCGGGCGGTCGCGGTAGGCGCGGCGGCGGAACGCGAAGTGGGGCCACTCCTCGATCGGCAGGACGCAGGCGGCGTGCGACCAGTACTCGAAGGCATGGGGTCGTGTCGGAAGCGCGCCATCGGAGACGCCGGTCCAGTAGGCGTCCTCGACCGTCCCGCGGCCCACGGCGCCCAGGCGCGCGTACGGGATGAGCTCGTGCGAGCGGGCCAGGACGGAGATCGTGTCGAGCTGGACCTGGCCGAGGGCGCGCAGCACCCCGCGGACCCCGGACCTGCGGTCGGGCGCGCCCAGGAACCCCTGAGCGCGCAGCGCGATCCGGCGGGCTTCGTCGGCGGACAGTTCGGCGGCGGGGCGCGGCGCAGTCGTCATGCACCGCACCCTAGAACCCGGCACTGACAGCCGCGGGCCGCGGGTCAGGCCTGGTCGGGCCGGTCGGGCCGGTCGGGGGCCGGGAGGTACGGCAGCGGGCTCGGCAGGCCGAAGTCGGAGGGCAGCAGGGCGCCGACCCAGCAGTCGCGGAGCGTGCCCTTGTTGACGAGGCCGGCGCGCTGGACGCCCTCCAGGGCGAAGCCGACGCGCTCGGCCACCGCGCGCGACCCGGTGTTGCCGAGCTCCGCGCGCCAGACGAGACGGGTGCAGCCGAGCCCCGTGAACGCCCAGTGGGCCAGGGCCCGGACGGTCTCCGTCATGTAGCCGCCGCCCCGATGCTCCTTGCGCAGCCAGTAGCCGACCTCCCAGACGCCCGAACTGCGGCTGGTCAGCGAGATCGCGGCGAGCAGCGGGCCGCCGGCCACCGGCTCGACGGCGAAGGAGTAGTCCGAGTCCTCGCGCCAGCCGTCGGGCACCAGCCGGTTCAGGAAGAAGTCCGCGTCCTGCCGCGTATAAGGGTCCGGGACGACCGTCCAGCGCCGAATGTCCGGGTCCTGGCAGATTTCGTACACCGCGTCGGCGTCGCCGGGGACGAAGTTCCGCAGACGCAGTCGGTCGGTGGTGAGGGTGATCGGCTCCATGCCTGGATTGTGGTGAGCCGCCCGACCGGAAGCGAACACTTTTCGGGAGGTGCGGCACCTTCCGCCCACCTCGTGCGTTCTCTTTGAGGGTGGCCTTGCGGCTCGGGCACTGCGGGCCTCCCTTCGCGAGGGCGGTCTCGCTTACGATGGCCGTTGCGGTGGGGACCACCTGCCGTGCCCGCGCTCGCGTCGATCACAAGACCCAGTGCCAGGCCCGACCGGCAAGGAGACCAGCCTCAGTGTCCGTCTTCAACAAGCTCATGCGTGCAGGCGAAGGCAAGATCCTGCGCAAACTGCACCGCATCGCGGACCAGGTCAACTCCATCGAAGAGGACTTCGTCAACCTCTCCGACGCCGACCTGCGGGCGCTCACGGACGAGTACAAGCAGCGGTACGCCGACGGCGAGAGCCTCGACGACCTCATGCCGGAAGCCTTCGCGACGGTGCGCGAGGCCGCCAAGCGCGTCCTCGGCCAGCGCCACTACGACGTCCAGCTGATGGGTGGCGCCGCGCTCCACCTCGGCTACGTCGCCGAGATGAAGACCGGTGAGGGCAAGACCCTCGTCGGCACCCTCCCGGCGTACCTCAACGCGCTGTCCGGCAAGGGCGTGCACCTGATCACGGTCAACGACTACCTGGCCGAGCGCGACTCCGAGATGATGGGCCGCGTCCACAAGTTCCTCGGGCTCCAGGTCGGCTGCATCCTGGCCAACATGACTCCGGCCCAGCGCCGTGAGCAGTACGCCTGCGACATCACGTACGGCACGAACAACGAGTTCGGCTTCGACTACCTCCGCGACAACATGGCGTGGTCCCAGGACGAGCTCGTCCAGCGCGGCCACAACTTCGCCTGTGTCGACGAGGTCGACTCGATCCTCGTCGACGAGGCCCGTACGCCGCTGATCATCTCCGGCCCGGCCGACCAGGCCACCAAGTGGTACGGCGACTTCGCCAAGCTGGTCACCCGCCTCTCCAAGGGCGAGCCCGGCAACCCGCTCAAGGGCATCGAGGAGACCGGCGACTACGAGGTCGACGAGAAGAAGCGCACCGTCGCCATCCACGAGGCCGGTGTCGCCAAGGTCGAGGACTGGCTCGGCATCGACAACCTCTACGAGTCGGTGAACACCCCCCTCGTCGGGTACTTGAACAACGCCATCAAGGCGAAGGAACTGTTCAAGAAGGACAAGGACTACGTCGTCATGGACGGCGAAGTCATGATCGTCGACGAGCACACCGGCCGTATCCTCGCCGGCCGCCGCTACAACGAGGGCATGCACCAGGCCATCGAGGCGAAGGAAGGGGTGGCGATCAAGGACGAGAACCAGACCCTCGCCACGATCACCCTGCAGAACTTCTTCCTCCTGTACGCGAAGCTCTCCGGCATGACCGGTACGGCCATGACCGAGGCCGCCGAGTTCCACCAGATCTACAAGCTGGGCGTCGTCCCGATCCCCACGAACAGGCCGATGATCCGCAAGGACCAGTCCGACCTGATCTACCGGACCGAGGTCGCGAAGTTCGCCGCCGTCGTCGACGACATCGCGGAGAAGCACGAGAAGGGTCAGCCGATCCTCGTCGGCACGACCTCCGTGGAGAAGTCCGAGTACCTCTCGCAGCAGCTCTCCAAGCGCGGCGTCCAGCACGAGGTGCTCAACGCCAAGCACCACGACCGCGAGGCCAGCATCGTCGCCCAGGCCGGCCGCCGCGGCGCCGTCACCGTCGCCACGAACATGGCCGGTCGCGGTACGGACATCAAGCTCGGCGGCAACCCGGACGACCTCGCCGAGGCCGAGCTGCGCCAGGCGGGCCTGGACCCGGTCGACCACGTCGAGGAGTGGGCCGCGGCCCTCCCCGGCGCCCTGGAGCGGGCCAAGAAGGCCGTGCAGGCGGAGTTCGAGGAGGTCAAGGACCTCGGCGGTCTTTACGTGCTGGGCACCGAGCGCCACGAGTCCCGCCGTATCGACAACCAGCTCCGCGGCCGCTCCGGCCGTCAGGGCGACCCCGGCGAGTCCCGCTTCTACCTCTCGCTCGGCGACGACCTGATGCGCCTGTTCAAGGCGCAGATGGTCGAGCGCGTGATGGCCATGGCCAACGTGCCGGACGACGTGCCGATCGAGAACAAGATGGTCACCCGGGCGATCGCCTCCGCCCAGTCGCAGGTCGAGACCCAGAACTTCGAGACGCGTAAGAACGTCCTGAAGTACGACGACGTCCTCAACCGGCAGCGTCAGGTCATCTACGGCGAGCGCCGCCGCGTCCTGGAGGGCGAGGACCTGCACGAGCAGATCCAGCACTTCATGGACGACACGATCGACGACTACATCCGCCAGGAGACCGCCGAGGGCTTCGCGGAGGAGTGGGACCTCGACCGTCTGTGGAACGCGTTCAAGCAGCTCTACCCGGTGAAGGTCACCGTCGACGAGCTGGAGGACGCTGCGGGGGACCGGGCCGGCATCACCGCCGAGTTCATCGCCCAGTCGGTCAAGGACGACATCCACGAGCAGTACGACGCGCGTGAGAAGCAGCTCGGCTCGGAGATCATGCGCGAGCTGGAGCGGCGCGTGGTCCTGTCGGTCCTGGACCGCAAGTGGCGCGAGCACCTCTACGAGATGGACTACCTCCAGGAGGGCATCGGCCTGCGCGCCATGGCGCAGAAGGACCCGCTGGTCGAGTACCAGCGCGAGGGCTTCGACATGTTCACCGCCATGATGGAGGGCATCAAGGAGGAGTCCGTCGGCTACCTGTTCAACCTGGAGGTCCAGGTCGAGCAGCAGGTCGAGGAGGTCCCGGTGCAGGCGACCGCCCCCTCGCTCGACAAGGGCGACGCGGTGCCGTCCGGCGCCGGGAACGGGCGTCCGGAGATCCGCGCCAAGGGGCTCGACGCTCCGGCGCGGCCGGACCGGCTCCACTTCTCCGCGCCGACCGTCGACGGTGACGGCGGGGTCGTCGAGGGCGACTTCGCCTCCGACGACGAGTCGGGCGACGGGATGACGCGGGCGGAGCGTCGCAAGGCGCAGAAGAACGCGAGCGGTGGGCGTCGTCGCAAGAAGTGACATCGTGACGCCGTGACGCCGTGATGGCGTGAGGTGGAGGGGTCGGTCGCCCGGTGGGCGGCCGGCCCCTTCGTCATGGCTGGCGGGCCGCCGTGCCGAGGCCGTCGAGCTCGACGGCGGCGCAGCGCCAGCGGTGGTCGGGGCCGCGCTCCAGACGGAACGCCATGGCCCGGACGCGAGGGCCGGTGGCGATGCTCGCGAAGGCCTCCACGGCCGTGCGGTGGGGGTCCAGCTGTACGGCGCAGCGGCGCAGGACGGGGCGGGGGCCGAGCGATCGCAGGGGCGTCGTCGGAGCCAGCCGGACGAGCTGCTCGTACGCCTCCCCGACGGTGTGACCGAGCATCCAGTGGACCGGCCGCTCCCCGCTGAGCACCGCGAGCAGGCGCTCCGCGAAGACGGTGTGCGGGGGGAGCGCGCGGGGCGGGGTGCGGGGGTGGGTGCCCGCGCCGCCTCGGGGGCGGGTGCCGGCGGGGCCGCCCGGGGCGGTGCGGGGACGTGGCGTGCGCGGGCGGGTGGTGGCCGTGGGCGAGAGGGGTGCGGGGGCGATGTCCGTGGCGATGTCCGTGGCGACGGGCGTGGCGGGTGCGGTGTTCATGGTGGTCATGGCGGGCCCCTGTCGTTGCGTAACCGAGTGGTACCAGTCGGTAACTTCCGTTGGGGATCTTGTACGGGTGGGGTACGAGCCCCCGCAAGGAGTCCGGGGCCGCGGGGCCGCGCCGCGGGCGAATCACCTATCAGGGTGACGCGGGGGGAAAGCGCCTCTTCAGGGGCTTGGCGGGGGCCGTCGGCGGTGGACGGGCGGGGAGTTCGGTCCGCCAGCCCGAAGGGGGACTCCGCACGTATCCTGAGGGCCTCTCCGTCTACGAAAGCGGCCAGCCATGCGCGTGTACGTCCCCCTGACCCTCCCCGGTCTCGCACAGGCGCACAAGGCGGGCGAGCTGGGCCCCGGCCCGCTGACCGCCTACGCCGTCACGCCCGCGCTGCGCGAGTGGTACGTCTCCGACGACATCGAGGAGCTGGAGTACGCGGCGCTCAACCGGGCCGCCTCCGCCTCCCTGCGGCTCATCGCCGGTGACCCCGGGGCGCCGCGGCGCCGGGTCGTCGTCGCCGTCGACGTGGCCGACAAGGACGCCACCGTGGATCCCGACCGGGGGCTCGACGCCGGGTCGATCGGCGAGGTCCGGATCGCCGGGGCCGTAGCGCTGGCCAAGGCCGCGGCGGTGCACGCCGACGCGGACGACGCCGAGGCGGACGTCACCGCGGCGGCCGCGGCGCTCGGGGCGGCGGACCAGGGAGACGACGACGCGCGCTTCGTGGTGGACGGGGCCGAGGACCACGAGCTGCTGTGGTTCGGGGTGCAGGAGATTCCCGGGCTGCTGGGCTAGGGCCTGTCCGGCCCTAGGGGGGACCGGGCTGGGTGCGTTGTCGGCGCCTGCCGGTACCGTTCTTCCAATGGGGAAGCACGCTAAGCATCTGGTCTGGGACTGGAACGGGACACTGCTCGACGACATCGGCGCGGTGATCGGGGCGTCGAACGCCGCCTTCGCCGAGATCGGGCTCGCGCCGATCACGCTGGAGCAGTACCGCGAGCTGTACACGGTGCCGGTGCCGAAGTTCTACGAGCGGCTCATGGGGCGGCTGCCCACGGACGAGGAATGGACCGTCATGGACGGCGCCTTCCACCGGCACTACTGGGCGCGGGCGGAAGGGTGCGGGCTCACGCTCGGCGCCGCGGAGCTGCTCGCGGCGCGGCAGGACTCCGGGCTCACGCAGTCGCTGCTGTCGCTCGCGCCGCACGCCGAGCTGATACCGCTCGTGCGGCGCCACGGGATCGCCGAGCGGTTCCTCCGGATGGACGGGCGGGTCGGCGACTCGACGGACGGGAAGTCCGGGCACATGGTGCGGCACCTGGAGGCGCTCCGCGTCCCCGCGGACCGGGTGGTCGTCATCGGCGACGCGGCGGACGACGCGGTGGCGGCGGCGCACGTCGGCGCGCAGGCGGTGCTCTACACCGGGGGGTCGCACAGTCGGGCGTCCCTGGAGCGGGTGGGGGTGCCGGTGGTCGACTCGCTGGCGGAGGCGGTGTCCGTGGCGGAGGGGTTGGGGTAGCGGTCGGACTGGGCCGGGCCGGGCTGGGTCCGGGCCGGTGGGGCGGCCCTGTCCGGTGGTGGGTGGGGCGGGGGGCCGGATCCGGCCCGGTGGGTGGTTGTGCCCACCCGTTCCGCCCCGGCGGAACGCATGCCCACAACCACCCTGGGGGGCGCGTGCCCACAACCACCCCTTCGGGGTGTCAGGCCTTGGCTCGGAGGACCTTGAGGAATTCGCGCATCCAGGTGGGGTGGTCCGGCCAGGCCCGGGAGGAGACCAGGAGGCCGTCGACCACGGCCGCCGAGTCCTGGAAGGTGGCTCCGGCCGCCTGCATGTCGAGTTCCAGGGCCGGGTACGCCGTGACCCTGCGGCCCTCCAGGCCGCCGATCGCCGCCGTCAGGAGCGGGCCGTGGCAGATCTGGGCCACCGGCTTGTCCGCGTCGAAGAAGGCCTTCAGGATCTTGCGGAGCTCCGGGTCGTTGCGCAGGTACTCCGGCGCCCGGCCGCCCGGGATCACCACCGCCACGTACGCGCCCGGGTCGACCTCCGAGAAGGCCAGGTCCGCGGGCCACGTGTAGCCGGGCTTCTCGGTGTACGTGTCGAAGCCGGGCTCGAAGTCGTGGACGACGAAGCGGAGCGTCTTGCGGGCCGGGGCCGCGATGTCGACCTCGTAACCCTCCTCCAGGAGCCGCTGGTAGGGGTACATCACCTCGAGCGACTCCGCCGCGTCACCGGTCACGATCAGGATCTTCGCCATGGCTCTCCCAGGTCACAGATGGTCGGTCTGCCGTGCTGCGCCCATGCTCGCGTACACGCTGCCCCTGGCGGGGCGCTTTGCCAAGAGGACATGTGTCGCTGTCCATAACGTCAAACTTCCCCCCCTGCTTTTGTACACATACGGACCATGACGGTTCGGGGGTCGGGGGAGATAGGCTTTTGCCGTGATCAGCGCGATACGCCGAGGGGGCAGTGAAGCCCCCGGCTGCCGCCCGACCCGCGACAGCGGCCGGGCCGACCGTGCGTTCGCCGATCCCTTCCGTCCGGGCGCGCCGCGCTCTGTGGCCGATAACGACCCGGGCATCTCTCATCCGGGCATAACGTCGTCTTCGACCGGAATCACCGCGTCGTGGCGTTGTGTCCTTTCTTCCACCGACGTCACGCAACGGCGCGCGACAGGAGTCAGAGGACATGCAGACCAAGCTGGACGAAGCCAAGGCCGAGCTGCTCGAAAGGGCCGCTCGGGTAGCTGAGCACAGCCCGGTCGGGGGGCGACTTCCGACGGGGCCGGAGGGTGCCGGGGAGCGCCCGGACCGGGACACCGTGCTCGAATACCTCCAGCGCTACTACCTGCACACCGCGCCGGAGGACCTCGGCGACCGGGACCCGGTCGACGTCTTCGGCGCCGCGCTCTCTCACTACCGGCTCGCGGAGAACCGCCCGCAGGGCACCGCGAGCGTGCGCGTCCACACCCCGACGGTGGAGGAGAACGGCTGGACCAGCAGCCACTCCGTCGTCGAGGTCGTCACCGACGACATGCCGTTCCTCGTCGACTCCGTCACCAACGAGCTGTCCCGCCAGGGCCGCGGCATCCACGTCGTGATCCACCCGCAGGTCCTCGTCCGCCGTGACGTCGCCGGCAAGCTCATCGAGGTCCTCGCCGCCCAGATCCAGGGCGAGCTGCCGCACGACGCGATCACCGAGTCGTGGATCCACGTCGAGATCGACCGCGAGACCGACCGCGCCGACCTCAAGCAGATCACCGCCGACCTGCTGCGCGTCCTGTCCGACGTCCGCGAGACGGTCGAGGACTGGGACAAGATGCGCGACGCCGCGCTGCGGATCGCGGAGGGTCTCCCGGCCGAGCCCACCGCCTCCGACCTGCGGCCGACCGAGGTGGAGGAGGCCCGCGAGCTGCTGCGCTGGCTCGCCGACGACCACTTCACCTTCCTCGGCTACCGCGAGTACGAGCTTGTCAACGGCGACGCCCTGTCCGCCGTGGCCGGCACCGGCCTCGGCATCCTGCGCTCCGACCCGCAGCACGGCGCCGACGACGAGGGCCACCACGCCCACCCCGTCTCGCCCTCCTTCAGCCGGCTGCCCGCCGACGCGCGCGCCAAGGCCCGCGAGCACAAGCTGCTGATCCTGACGAAGGCCAACAGCCGGGCGACCGTGCACCGCCCCTCGTACCTCGACTACGTCGGTGTGAAGAAGTTCGACGCCGACGGCAACGTCATCGGCGAGCGGCGCTTCCTCGGCCTGTTCTCGTCCGCCGCGTACACCGAGTCCGTGCGGCGCGTCCCCGTCGTCAAGCGCAAGGTCCAGGAGGTCCTCGCGGGCGCCGGCTTCTCGCCGAACAGCCACGACGGCCGCGACCTGCTCCAGATCCTGGAGACCTACCCGCGCGACGAGCTCTTCCAGACCCCGGTCGACCAGCTCCAGTCCATCGTCACCAGCGTCCTGTACCTCCAGGAGCGGCGCCGGCTGCGGCTCTACCTGCGTCAGGACGAGTACGGCCGCTACTACTCGGCCCTCGTCTACCTGCCGCGCGACCGCTACACCACCCGCGTCCGGCTGCGGATCATCGACATCCTCAAGGAGGAGCTCGACGGCACCAGCGTCGACTTCACCGCCTGGAACACCGAGTCGATCCTCTCCCGGCTGCACTTCGTCGTCCGCGTCAAGCCCGGCACCGAGCTCGCCAAGCTGACCGACGCCGACGTCGACCGCATCGAGTCCCGGCTCGTCGAGGCCGCCCGCTCCTGGGCCGACGGCTTCGGCGAGGCGCTCAACGCCGAGCTGGGCGAGGAGCGCGCCGCCGAGCTGCTCCGCCGCTACGGCAACGCCTTCCCCGAGGGCTACAAGGCCGACCACTCGCCGCGCGCGGCCGTGTCCGACCTGGTCCACCTGGAGGCCCTCGCCCGTACGGACAAGGACTTCGCGCTCTCCCTCTACGAGCCCGTCGTCGCCGGCCCCGGCGAGCGCCGCTTCAAGATCTACAAGACCGGCGACCCGATCTCCCTCTCCGCCGTCCTGCCGGTCCTCAACCGGCTCGGCGTCGAGGTCACCGACGAGCGCCCGTACGAGCTGCGCTGCTCCGACCGCACCCACGCCTGGGTCTACGACTTCGGCCTGCGCATGCCGCTCCCGACCGGCAACGGCGGCGACTACCTCGGCGACGACGCCCGCGAGCGCTTCCAGGAGGCCTTCGCCGCCACCTGGACCGGCGAGGCCGAGAACGACAACTTCAACTCCCTCGTCCTCTCCGCCGGGCTCACCTGGCGCGAGGCGATGGTGCTGCGCGCCTACGCCAAGTACCTGCGCCAGGCCGGTTCGACCTTCAGCCAGGACTACATGGAGGACACCCTCCGCAACAACGTCCACACCACCCGGCTGCTCGTCTCCCTCTTCGAGGCCCGGATGGCGCCGGAGCGCCAGCGCGCCGGCACCGAGCTGACCGACGGCATCCTGGAGGAGCTGGACGGCGCCCTCGACCAGGTCGCGAGCCTGGACGAGGACCGGATCCTGCGGGCCTTCCTCACCGTCATCAAGGCCACCCTGCGGACCAACTTCTTCCAGAAGGCGGCGGACGGGAAGTCGCACTCCTACGTGTCGATGAAGTTCGACCCGCAGGCCATCCCCGAGCTGCCGGCCCCGCGCCCCGCCTTCGAGATCTGGGTGTACTCGCCGCGCGTCGAGGGCGTCCACCTGCGCTTCGGCAAGGTCGCCCGAGGCGGCCTGCGCTGGTCCGACCGCCGTGAGGACTTCCGTACGGAGATCCTCGGCCTCGTCAAGGCGCAGATGGTGAAGAACACCGTCATCGTGCCCGTCGGCGCCAAGGGCGGCTTCGTCGCCAAGCAGCTCCCGGACCCGTCCGTGGACCGGGACGCCTGGCTCGCCGAGGGCATCGCCTCGTACAAGACCTTCATCTCGGCGCTGCTCGACATCACCGACAACCTGGTCGCGGGCGAGGTCGTGCCGCCGCTCGACGTGGTCCGCCACGACGAGGACGACACGTACCTCGTCGTCGCCGCCGACAAGGGCACCGCGACTTTCTCCGACATCGCCAACGGGGTCGCCGAGGCCTACGGCTTCTGGCTCGGCGACGCCTTCGCCTCCGGCGGTTCGGCCGGTTACGACCACAAGGGCATGGGCATCACCGCCCGCGGCGCCTGGGAGTCCGTCAAGCGCCACTTCCGCGAGCTGGGCCACGACTCCCAGACCGAGGACTTCACGGTCGTCGGCGTCGGCGACATGTCCGGCGACGTCTTCGGCAACGGCATGCTGCTCAGTGAGCACATCCGTCTGGTCGCCGCCTTCGACCACCGGCACATCTTCCTCGACCCGAACCCGGACGCGGCCGTCTCGTACGCCGAGCGCCGCCGCCTCTTCGACCTGCCCCGCTCGTCCTGGGCCGACTACGACACGTCGCTGCTCTCCGCCGGCGGTGGCATCCACCCCCGCGGCGCCAAGTCCATCCCGGTCAACGCGCAGGTCAGGGCCGCTCTCGGCATCGAGGACGGCGTCACCAAGATGACCCCGGCCGAGCTGATGAAGGCCGTGCTCCACGCGCCCGTCGACCTGCTGTGGAACGGCGGCATCGGTACGTACGTCAAGTCCTCCGCCGAGTCGAACGCGGACGTCGGCGACAAGGCCAACGACGCCATCCGCGTCGACGGCCAGGACGTCCGCGCCCAGGTCATCGGCGAGGGCGGCAACCTCGGCGCGACCCAGCTCGGCCGCATCGAGTTCGCCCGCAGCGGCGGCCCCGAGGGCCAGGGCGGCAAGGTCAACACCGACGCCATCGACAACAGCGCCGGCGTCGACACCTCCGACCACGAGGTCAACATCAAGATCCTGCTCAACGGGCTCGTCGCCGAGGGCGACATGACCGTCAAGCAGCGCAACAAGATCCTCGCCGAGATGACCGACGAGGTCGGCACGCTCGTCCTGCGCAACAACTACGCGCAGAACACGGCCCTGGCCAACGCCGTCGCGCAGTCGCCCTCGCTGCTCCACGCCCACCAGCGCTTCATGCGCCGCCTGGGCCGCGACGGCAGCCTCTCCCGCGAGCTGGAGTTCCTGCCCAACGACCGGCAGATCCGCGAGCTGCTCAACAACAGCCGGGGCCTCAGCCAGCCGGAGCTCGCCGTCCTCCTCGCGTACACCAAGATCACGGTGGCCGACGAGCTGATCGGCACGGAGCTCCCGGACGACCCGTACCTGCGCGGGCTGCTCCACGCGTACTTCCCGACGCTGCTGCGCGAGAAGTTCACCGAGGCCGTCGACGGTCACGCCCTGCGCCGCGAGATCATCACGACCGTCCTGGTCAACGACACCGTCAACACCGGTGGCTCGACCTTCCTGCACCGCCTCCGCGAGGAGACGGGCGCGTCGATCGAGGAGATCGTCCGCGCGCAGACCGCGGCCCGGGTGGTCTTCCGCCTCAGCCAGGTCTGGGACGCCGTCGAGGCCCTCGACAACCAGGTGCCCGCCGACGTCCAGACCCGGATGCGGCTGCACTCCCGTCGGCTCGTCGAGCGCGGCACGCGCTGGCTGCTCAACAACCGGCCGCAGCCGCTCCAGCTCAGCGAGACCATCGAGTTCTTCGCGGATCGCGTCGAGGAGGTCTGGACGCAGCTCCCGCAGCTGCTGCGCGGCTCGGACCTGGAGTGGTACCAGTCGATCCTGGCCGAGCTGACCGAGGTCGGCGTGCCGGAGGAGCTCGCGCTGCGGGTCGCCGGCTTCTCGTCCGCCTTCCCGATCCTCGACATCGTCGCGATCGCGGACCGGACGGGCAAGGAGCCGCTCGCGGTGGCCGAGGTCTACTACGACCTGGCCGACCGCCTGCGGATCACCGACCTCATGGACCGGATCATCGAGCTGCCGCGCAGCGACCGCTGGCAGTCGATGGCCCGCGCCTCGATCCGTGAGGACCTGTTCGCGGCGCACTCGGCGCTGACCGCGGACGTCCTGACCGTGGGCAACGGCACGACGAGCCCCGAGGAGCGGTTCAAGGCCTGGGAGGAGAAGAACACGGCGATCCTGGGCCGCGCGCGGACGACCCTGGAGGAGATCCAGGGCTCGGACACCTTCGACCTGGCGAACCTGTCGGTGGCCATGCGGACCATGCGCACGCTGCTGCGGTCGCACAGCTGATCGTGACGTGAGGAAGGGCCCCGCCGGTGTTCCGGCGGGGCCCTTCTCCTTTCTCTCCGCTCTTCAGCTGTCGGCAGGGGTGGTCACCGTCTCCTTCCACAGCCGGCGGGCGGCGAGCAGGGCCGCCGCGAGCAGCAGGCCGTTGCGGAGCACCATGACGGTGAGGCCGGAGGGGGTGCCGGCGAGGACCTCCAGGTACAGGACGGGGTACGCGAGCGAGCTCAGCGCCGCCGCCGGGAGCAGCAGCAGGGCCGCCGGGCGCATCACGGTGCTGCGGGAGGTCAGGCAGACGGCGGCGAGCCCGAGCAGCCAGACCATGTACTGGGGGCTGATGACCCGGCTGGTGACGGTGAAGAGCAGCACGGCGGCGAAGGCCGCGTCGAGCGGTGTCGCAGGGGTCCAGCGCCGGGCCCGGACGCGCCAGAGCAGCAGCCAGCCGAGGGCGATGACGGTGAGCAGCAGGGCGAGGTGCCCGAGGGTGGAGACGTACGGGCCGAGGTACTCGAAGGAGCCGTAGCGGAACTCGACCCGGCCCGGCCAGATGTCGGCGGCCCGGGCCAGCGCGAGGGCCGTGCCGCCCAGGGACTCGACCTGGATGCCGCGGTTGCCCTGCTGGCGCAGGAAGCCGAGGGAGTTGTCGAAGAGCAGCGCGAGGGTGGCGAGGAGGGCGAGCGCGGCGACGACGGCGGCGGTCCAGGCCTCGCGGGTGGTACGGCCCCGGGGGGTGCCGATCAGGGTGAGTACCGGCCAGACCTTGACCATGGCGCCGATCCCGGCGAGCGCCCCGCCGAGCTGGTGGGCGGCCGTCGAGCGGGCGTTGACGGCGAGCAGGGCGAGGACGGCGAGGGCGGTGGTGTGGACGTCGTACCGCGCGAGGGGGAGGTGCAGGAGGAGCGGGAGGCCGCAGACCCAGAACCAGGCGCCGTGGGTGACGCGTTCGCTGTCCGCGCGGGCGAGGGCGAGGGTGACGACCGCGTCCGCGAGGAGGGCGAGGGCGACGAAGGCCTGGAAGTAGGTGAGGGAGGGGACGATCCCCGGGGCCATGATCACGAGGCCCGCGCCGGGCGGGTACTGCCAGGTGACGTCGCCGGGCGGGAAGGTCCCGGAGGCGAACTGCCCGTACCAGTAACGGTAGAGGTCCACCTCGCGGCCGACCCCGCCGATGCCGAGGTCGTCGCGGAGGAGCAGCAGGAGCATCCCGGCGCGGGTGAGGAGCCAGACGACGGCGAGGGCGAGGGCGGGGCCGCGGCCGACCGTGACGAAGGTGGCGGAGGTGAAGGTGTCCGAGTCGAAGGGGGACTTGGTCAGGGAGGGGGGAGGGGGTGCGGTGGCGGGGGACGCGGGGGGTGGGGGAGCGGTGGCGGGAGCGGCGGGGGATGCGGGAGCGGCGGGGGTGCGGGGCTCGGTGGGTGACGGAGCGTCGTTCCGGGCCCGGCGACGCGGCGGCTGCGGGTGATCGTTCGTCATCCCCCGGCACTCTAGTCCGTTATGCCCTATTTCTTAGGAGTTGCCGCCCTCGTGCCTGTGAACTCCTCGTACGCCGCCACCACCTCCTTCGCCGGACCGTCCATCCGCAGCGTCCCCGCCTCCAGCCACAGCGCCCGCTCGCAGGTCTCCGTGATGGTGGAGTTGGAGTGGCTGACCAGGAAGACCGTCCCCGCCTCCGCCCGCAGCTCGTCGATCCGCCGCTGGCTGCGCCGCCGGAAGTGTGCGTCGCCGGTCGACAGGGCCTCGTCGATGAGCAGGACGTCGTGGCTCCTGGCGGCGGCGATGGAGAAGCGCAGCCGGGCCCCCATCCCGGAGGAGTACGTCCGCATGGGGCGGGAGATGGCGTCGTCCTTCTCGTTGATGCCGGAGAACTCGACGATGTCGTCGTAGCGCTCCCGCACCTCCGTGCGGCTCATGCCCATCGCGAGGCCGCCCAGGACCACGTTCCGTTCGCCGGTCAGATCGCTCATCAGGGCCGCGTTGACGCCGAGGAGCGAGGGTTGGCCCTGGGTGTAGACCTGACCCCGCTCGACGGGCTGGAGGCCCGCGATGGCCTTCAGGAGCGTCGATTTCCCCGAACCGTTCGAACCGATCAGGCCGATCGCCTCGCCCCGGTACGCGGCGAAGCTGACGCCCTTCACGGCGTGGACCAGGCGGCCGCCGGCCGGAGTCGTACGGCCGCGGCGCAGCATCCGGCCGAGGGCGGCGGTGGCGCTGCCCCGGCCGCCGGGGTGCCCGCCGTGGACCGTGTAGGTGATGTGGACGCCGTCGACCACGACGGTCGGGGTGCGGGGGTCCGCGTGGGTGGTGTCCTGTGTGTCAGCCACGGCCGTACGTCTCCTCCGCCTTCCAGAACCAGATGAAGCCGCCCGTGAAGGCCAGCAGGGCCCAGCCGACGGCCAGTGCCCAGACGTGCGGCGGCAGCTGGGCCGCCGTGTAGCTCTCGATCAGCGCGAAGCGCATGAGGTCGATGTAGACCGCCGCCGGGTTGCACTGGAGGGCCAGCACCACGGCGTCCGGGAAGCGGCCGGCGCCCGCCAGGTTCTGGATCGAGAACATGACGCCCGAGGCGTACATCCAGGTGCGCAGCACGAACGGCATCAGCTGGCTGATGTCCGGGGTGCGCGCCGCGAGCCGCGCGAGGACGAGCGCCGCGCCGGTGTTGAACAGGGCCTGGCAGAGGAGGGCCGGAACGGCGAGCAGCCAGCTCCAGGTGGGGAACTCGCCGCAGCAGACGAGGATCGCGCCGAGCGCGGTGAGCGAGAGCAGTAGCTGCTGGAGCTGCTGGAGCGCGAGGGAGATCGGGAGGCTCGCGCGCGGGAAGTGCAGGGCCCGGACGAGGCCCAGGTTGCCGCTGATCGCGCGGGTGCCGGCCAGGACCGTGTCGGAGGTGAAGGTCCACACGAAGATGCCGGTGAGCAGGAACGGGACGTAGTCGGGGACGCCGTGCTTGGCGTTCATGAGGACGCCGAAGATCGCGTAGTACACGGCCGCGTTGAGGAGCGGGGTCATCACCTGCCAGACCTGGCCGAGCCGGGCCTGGCTGTACTGGGCGGTGAGGCGGGCGGTCGCGAAGGCGGTGATGAAGTCGCGGCGGGACCAGAGCTGCCGGACGTAGGCGGGGAGCGAGGGGCGGGCCCCGCTGACGGTCAGGCCGTGGCGCAGGGCGAGCGCGCGCAGGTCCTCGGGCGGGGGCGGGGGCTGGTGCCGGTCGTCTCGTACGGGTGGGGCGAGGGTCGTGGTCACGCGGGCCGCTTTCGACGAAGGGTGCGGGTGTCGTCGGCGATGGAACGGGTCCGTATCGTCGCTACGTGGAGGTTAGGACGCTCACACGTCGGAACGCAACCGTATCGTCGTCACGTCACCGTTGGTTAGGATGCCGTTCATGACCGAACCGACCCCCCGCCGCGCCCCCGCCGGAGCCGCCGTACTCCGCGAGGACGTGACCGAGGCCATCCGCGCCGCCGTCTTCGAGGAGCTCGCGGCCGTCGGCTTCGCCCGGATGTCCATCGAGGGCATCGCGCGCCGCGCGGGCGTCGGCAAGACCGCCGTCTACCGGCGGTGGAAGTCCAAGCTCTCCCTCGTCCTCGACCTGGTCGGCGCCTTCGCCGTCCAGGGCCTGCCGGTGCCCGCCACGGGCTCGCTGGACGGGGACGTGCGCGCGCTCCTGGAGATGGCCTCGTACGCCCTGCGCCACCCGGTCGCCTCGCGGGTCATCCCCGACCTGCTCGTCGAGGCCGCACGGCAGCCGGAGATCGCCGACGCGATCCGGGAGGCGCTGCTCGACGGCCAGCAGGGCGTCATGACCCGGATCGTCCGCGAGGCCGTCGCCCGCGGCGAGCTCCCCGAGGGCACCGACCCGGCCAAGGCCCTCGACCTCGTCGTCGGACCGCTGTACTGGCGCCTCGTCGTCGTCCGTACGGCGCTGCCCGCGGAGTACGTGGACGAGCTCGCGCGCGCGGCGGTGGCGGCGCTCAAGGCCTGAGGCCGCCCGGGAGCACTACTCCACCGCGCCCGCCGCCACTACTTCACCGCGCCCGCCATCACCCCGGACGCGAACTGCCGCTGGAACGCGAAGAACACCGCCAGCGGCACCACCATCGACAGGAACGCCCCCGGCGCCAGCACGTCCACGTTGTTGCCGAACTGCCGGACCTGCTGCTGGAGCGCCACCGTGATCGGCGGCGACTGCGAGTCCGCGAAGATCAGCGCGATCAGCATGTCGTTCCACACCCACAGGAACTGGAAGATCCCCAGCGAGGCGATCGCCGGACCGCCGAGCGGCAGCACCACCCGCGTGAAGAGCCGCACCTCGCCCGCCCCGTCGAGCCGCGCCGCCTCCAGGAGCTCGCGCGGGATCTCCGCGAAGAAGTTCCGCAGCAGGAAGATCGCGAACGGCAGGCCGAAGGCGGTGTGGAAGAGGACGACCCCGACCGTCGTCTCGAAGAGCCCGACCGCGCCGAACAGCTTCGACACCGGGACCAGCGCGACCTGCACCGGGACCACGAGCAGGGCCACCACCCCCAGGAACCACCAGTCCCGGCCCGGGAAGTCCAGCCACGCGAAGGCGTACCCGGCGAAGGAGCCGAGGACGAGGACGAGGAGCGTGGCCGGGACGGTGATCAGGACGGTGGAGAGGAGCGAGCCGGTGATCGTGCCGTTCGCGAGGAGGTGCGTGTAGTTCTCGGTGGTCAGCCGGGCCGGCGCCGTGAACACCTCCCACCAGCCGCTCGCCGCGATGTCGGAGGGTGAGCGGAGGGAGGAGAACAGCAGCCCGACCGTCGGCAGCAGCCAGAGCAGGCCGGCCAGCACGAGGAAGACGCGGACGCCGCCGCCCGCCGCGCGGGCCGCGATCCGGGAGGCGAGGGAGGCGCGAGGGGCGCGGGACGGCGGCGGGCCGGGAGCGGCCGGCGGGGTGGACACGGCCGTCGGGGCGGGCGAGGTCATCGGCGGGTCTCCCTTCGAATGCGGCGGATGTTGACCGCCATCACCGGCAGCACCAGCAGGAGCAGCACGACGGCGATGGCCGAGCCGACCCCGAGGTCCGCGTCCGTGCCGAAGGACGAGCGGTACAGCTGGAGCGCGAGCACGTTCGCGTCGTCCTGCGCCGAGCCCGGCGCGATGACGAAGACCAGGTCGAAGACCTTCAGCACGTTGATCATCAGAGTGACGAGGACGACTGCGAGGATCGGGGCCAGGAGCGGGACCGTGATCCTGCGGAACACCTGCCACTCGTTCGCCCCGTCCACCCGCGCCGCCTCCAGGAGTTCGCGGGGCACGGCCGCGAGCCCGGCGCCGATCAGCACCATCGCGAACCCGGCCCACATCCACACGTACGCCCCGATCACGGCCGGGGTGACGAGCGAGGGGCCCAGCCACTCCACGCCGTTGTACTGCTCCCGGAAATTGCTCGCGGGGAGGCGGAGTACGGCTCCGTCGGCGCGGTCGGCGGGCAGGGTGAAGGTGCCGTCGGCCGCCGCCGTGGCCGTGGCGACCACCGTGCCGTCCCGTACCGCCTCGATCCGCAGCCCGGCGAGGCCCAGTTCGGCGGGGTCGACGACGTTCGGCTTTCCGCCGCCGCCCCGGGTGAAGTCCAGCCAGGCCGTTCCGGTGATCGTCCCCTCGGGCGGGGGAGCGGGCTCGTGCGCCGGGCGGGCCTCCTTCGGCATCCGGCCGGGAGCCACCCCGACGAGCGGGAGGAGGACGGGCTCCCCGGCGTGCACCGCCTCCTTGGTGACGTACGCACCCCTGTCGCCGTCGCCGCCACCGGCCGCCGTGAGCGGGTGCACGGGGAGCGGCCGGGCACGGGGGAAGCCCGAGGACTCGGCGAAGGTGTCGTGGACCCCGACCCAGACGGCGTTGGCGACCCCCCGGTCCGGGTCCTGCTCGTAGACGAGCCGGAAGATGATCCCGGCCGCCAGCATCGAGATCGCCATCGGCATGAAGACGACCAGCTTGAACGCCGTGCCCCAGCGGACGCGTTCGGTGAGGACGGCGAACACCAGGCCGAGCGCGGTGGCGACCGCGGGGGCGAGAACCAGCCAGATCAGGTTGTTCCGCACGGCGGTGCGGAGCGAGTCGTCGGTGACGAGCGCGAGGTAGTTGTCCAGGCCCACGAAGGAGGAGCCGGAGCGGTCGAAGAACGAGCGCTGGACGGAGTACCCGATCGGGTAGACGACCAGCGCCCCGAGGAGGAGCAGGGCGGGGAGCAGGAACCCCGCCGCGACCGTCCTGCTCCTCCCGTTCCCGTTCCTGTTCCTGTTCTTGGTGCTGGTGCTGGTGCTGCTGGTGCTGTGCCTGCTCTTGGGGTCGGTGCGGGGGGTCCTCGGCATGCCCGTACCTCAGCTCTTCGCGGCGGCCCGGTACGCCTTCGCCGCGTCCGCCTCCAGGCGCGCCTGGGCCCCGGCGATGTCCTTCGGGTTCTTCAGGAAGTCCTGGAGCGCCTTCCACTCGCCCTTGCCCGGGGTCCCGCCGAAGGACTGCGGCATCTGGTCCGACATGTCGAAGCGGAAGTCGTCACCGGCGCCGACGAGGGCCTTGGCGATCTCGCGCTGGACGTCGTTCGGATACGCGGACGGGTCCAGGTTCTTGTTGGGGGAGAGGAAGCCGCCCTCGGCCGCCCAGATCCGCGCCGCGTCCGGGGAGGCCAGGAAGGCGAGCAGCGCCTGCGCGCCCTTCGTGTCCTTCAGCGCCACGGCCGCGTCGCCGGCCGTCACGACGGGCGCGATGCCGCCGCCGACCGCCGGGAACGGGAAGGCCTTCGCGTCCGTACCGATCTTCGCCTCCGTCTGGGCGATGTTGACGGCCGCGAAGTCGCCCTCGAAGACCATCGCCCCCTTGGGCTGGTCGCCGCCCGTGAACGTCTGGGTGACCGAGACCGGGTACTCGGTCTGGAGCGCGCCGCTCGTCCCGCCCGCCAGCAGCGCCGGCTTCCCGAACAGCTCGGCGAGCGTGGTGAGGGCCGCGGTGACCGAGGGGTCGGTCCACTTGATCTCGTGCTTCGCCAGCTGGTCGTACTTCGCCGGGCCCGCCTGGGAGAGGTAGACGTTCTCGAACCAGTCGGTGAGGGTCCAGCCGTCCGCGCCGCCGACCGAGACCGGGGTGACGCCGGAGGCCGAGACGGTCTCGGCGGTGGTGAGGAACTCCTTCCAGGTCTTCGGCTCGGTCGCGCCCGCGTTCTCGAAGACCGCGGTGTTGTACCAGACCAGGGACTTGTTGGCGGCCTTGAAGTAGACCCCGTACTGGGTGCCGTCGACCGCGCCGAGGTTCTGCCAGCCGGGCGAGTAGTTCGCGGCGAGCTGGGCCTTGGCCTCGGGGCCGACCGGCTTCAGCCACTTCTGGGCGGCGGCCTGCTGGATCGCGCCGACCTGCGGCAGCATCGCCACGTCGGGCGGGGAGCCGCCGGCGATCTTCGTTCCGAGGAAGTTCACGATCGGGTCCTGGGCCGGCACGAACGTGACGGTCGCGCCGGTGCGCTTCTCGAACTCCTTGAGGACCTTGGTGAAGTTCTCCTGCTCGGGGCCCGTCCAGACGGCGGCGACCTCGATCTTCTCGCCCTTGAGGGAGGTGCCGGGGGTGGACGTGGCGTCCCCCGGATCCTCGCGCGCCCCGCCGCCGTCGCCGCCACCGCAGGCCGCGAGGGCCAGTGCGGTGAGCGCCGTGAGCGCCGTGATGGTCACTGTGGTCTTGCGTGGACGAAGAGTTGTACGCATCGCTGCCCCGTCTCTCCCGTGCGCGTCGCTGTCCCGTGCCGACAGGTCTACGCCGGGTGACGGAGCCCCCGCAATACCGCCTTCCGTGTCAAGTGGGTGATCGTGACTCCCTCGTGACGTGCCGTCAGGTGCGGGTGGCGGGCGCGAGCGGCGGTATGGGCGTCGCCTCGACCGAACGGGCGGCCCGGTCGAGGGCGCTCGCGAGGAGGGCCAGATCCGTCGGGCCGTTGCCGAGCTCGCGGACCGGGCGGCGGGTGGGCGGGTCGCCCATCCGCTCCCACTCCAGCGGGACGACGACCGGGCGGAGCGTCGCCGTCCGCGGGATGCGGCCGGTCACGCGGCCCGCCTGGAAGGGGGTCACGCGGCCGTCCGGATGGCCGAGCCTGCCCCGCCCGGCCGCCGGTACGTCCGGGCCGGGGGACACCGGGGGCGCGTCGAGCACGATCCGCAGCCGGGCCCCGTGGGCCAGCTCCGTGTCGGCGGTCCGGTCCGGGCGCGACGAGGTCGCGACCAGGTGCACCCCGAGCCGCTCGCCGTGCCGCGCGACGGCCTCCAGGGCCCGCACGACGGACCCGGCGGCCGGCCGGCCGGGGGCCCCGAGCGCGGGGGCGACCAGGGCGTCGAAGTCGTCGACGAGGACGACGAGCCGCGGCAGCGGCCCGGCGCCCGCCGCCCGGGCGGAGCCGGACTCGCCGACGGCGGGCCGAGGAATCCGCCCACCGGTCGGGTCGGCGGCCCCGGGCTGCTCGCTGGAGGGGTGCGGTACGCGGCCGCTCGGGTGGTCGGCGAGGTCGCCGTCGCCCGTGCGGAGGGTGCGGCTGCTCGGCCGGTCGTCCAGGGACCCGCCCTCGCGCCGGGGGAGCCGCCCGCTGGGCGTGTCGGCCAGGAAGCCGGTCCCACCGTCACGCGCCACGCGCCCGCTGGAGCGGCCCCCGAGGTCGTCCGCGCCGGGGTACGGCACGCGGCCGCTGGAGCGGTCCTGGAGGCTGCCGTCGCCCGTGCGGGGCACGCGCCCGCTGGAACGTCCGCCGAGGTCGTCGGCGCCGGGGTAGGGCACGCGCCCGCTGGAACGTCCGCCGAGGTCGTCCGCGCCGGGGTACGGGACCCGGCCGCTGGAGCCGTCGTGGAGGCTGCCGTCGCCCGTGCGGAGCGTGCGTCCACTGGAGCGGCCGCCGAGCTCGTCCGCGCCCGAGTACGTGATCCGGCCGCTCGGGCGGCCGCCGAGGTCGCCGTCGGGCGTACGGGCGCCGCGCGCGCTCGGGAGCGCGCCGATCGTGCCGTCGCCCGTGCGCAGGGTACGGCCGCTCGGACGGTCCGTCAGGTCGCCCGCTTCGGACACGCGGACGGTCGCGCGGGCGCCCTGCGGCACGGATTCCGCGGCGCTCGGGGAGCGCTGGCCGATCAGCCGGTCGGCGGCGGGCGCGGTGCGGCTCCCGCGCCGGTCGGCGAAGTGGCCGTCGCCCAGGAGCTCGGCCCGGCGCTTGAGCTCGGCGCCGAGCGCCTGCGCGAACTCCCGCATCCGTACCGGATCGGAGGCGACCAGGTGCTCGGTGACGTGCGGCAGCTCCGTACAGACCGCGAGGCCCTCGCCGCGCTCGCCGCCCGCCCCGTCCACGAGGAGCAGGCCCAGCCGGTCCGGGCGGCCGCCGGCCGCGAGGGACGCGGCGATCGAGCGGAGCAGCTCCGTGCGGCCGCTGCCCGCCGGTCCCTCGATCAGCAGGTGCGGGCCCTCCTGGGTGAGGTCCACCGACAGCGGGCCGCGCGGGCCCGCGCCGAGCACGGCCGTCCCGTCGCCGGCGGAGGCCCAGCGGGCCAGCAGGGAGGCGGGGGTCGCCCGGGCGAGGCCGAGCTCGTCGAGCAGGCGGGCCGACGGGGGCAGCGCGGCGGCCCGGCCGTGCGGCGCCGCCGCCGTCTCCGTACGCAGCGGGGCGAGGGCCCGGCCGAACCGGTCGGCCCAGGCGACGGAGACCGCGTCGACGATGCCGACGGTGCCGTGGCCCGCGACCCGTCCGCCGGAGGTGCGGACCAGCCGCAGCGCCGTCGCGACGTCGCCGCTCAGGAGCGCGGCGGCCCCGCACTCGCGGAAGGCGAGGGAGGCGGCGCAGGCCGCCTCGTAGGTGGCGGCCACCGGCGATTCCGGGGTGGCCGAGGGTGCCTCGGCGAGGCACAGCAGGTGGATGCCCGCCGCGGCCCCGGCGCCCGCGAGACGCGCGACGGTCTCGCGCAGCGCGGCGGAACCGGGGTCCCCGTCGACGATCACGACCGTCGCCGTGCCCGTGTGGCGCGCGGCGGCCTCGGCGACGGACGCGCGGTCGGCGCTGGGCCAGCCGGGACCGAGGGGACCGTCGTCGAGCCGCCGGGTCAGCTCGGTCGTCCGGGCGTGGGCCTGCTCGCGGTCGTACGCCAGGAGCAGGCGGCAGTCCTGGCCGTGGGCCGGGCGGACGTGCGGGAGCCAGCCGAGCCAGCCCCAGGCGCGGCGCCGCTCCTCAAGGGAGCGGTTCCGGTCGGCGCTGATCAGCACGATCTCCAGGTCGGAGGGGGAGTGCAGGGCGGCGAGCTGGGCCACGACGGAGCGGGCGAGTCCGGCGAGCCGGTCGGCGGGGCCGGCGAGACCGAGGGAACCGGCCTCGCGCAGCCCGACGGTGACCGGCACCCCGGAGAGTTCGGCGCGGTCGGTCGTGCCGAGCCGGACCACCAGGGACTCGGGATGGTCCTGGGCCCGCTCCCAGAGGCGGGGGCCCGGGCCGAGGGCGGCGAGCAGGACGGTGGCCGGGTCGGGCCAGGTGCCGGCCACGGGGCCGGGGCCGGTGGCCGCGTCCCGTCCGGCGGGGCCCGGACGGCCGCTGCTCAGGGCACCGGTGGAGGCGCCCGCGTGGGTGTCCGGGGCGGTACGGGGGTCGGCCTCCCGGGCGGGGAGCTCCTCGCGCCCGCCCGCGAGGCGCCGGGCCCAGGCGCCGAGCCCGCGCTTCCCGCCCGCGCGGCCGGGTGCCGGGGACGGTGCGGCGCCCTGGCGGCCGGACTCGCGGGTCCTGCTGTGGGCCTCGCCGCCGACGTGGTCGTGGGGGCCCTCGGGCTCCTCCGCGCGCGCGTGGCCGGGGGAGCCGGGGCGGTCGCCGTAGGGCTCGGCGGCGTACGGATCCGCGTACACGTCGTCGTGGCGGGTGCCCTGGGGGGCGTGGTGAGAGGCGTCGTACGGGATGCCCCGCGCGCCGCCGTGGGTGGTGTCGTCGGCGGGGAGTCCGGGAAGCCCCGGAGAACCGGGAGATCCCGGAGGTCCCTGTCGTCCGGCGCGTCCCGAGGGCGCGTCGGGACCGGCGGGCGCCGGCGTCCCGTCCGGCCCGGACGTCCCGCGCGCGACGCGCAGGTGGCCCTCGCCGTCGGGGGCAGTCGCCACCGTCTCCGTACCGTCGGATCCGTCGCCGGGGCCCGTCAGGCGGAGGGCGGACTCGCCGAGGCGCAGCAGGGAGCCGGGGCGGAGCCGGACCGGGCGGTCGCCGACCGGCACGCCGTCGAGCGTCGTCCCGTTCGTCGAGCCCAGGTCGGAGACGGTGACGCGGCCGTCGTCGCCGACGATCACCGTGCAGTGCGCGCGCGAGACGTCCGGGTCGTCGAGCGGCACGTCGGCGTCGACGGAGCGGCCGATTCTGATCGGTCCGCCGTGCAGCAGGTGCACCCCGCCCGCGTCCGGTCCCGCCACCACGTGCAGCCGGGCGGACGCGGCCTCGCCGAGCCGGTCGTCGGGGCCGGGGACCTGGAGCGAGAGAACGGCGCCGTCGACGAGCGGAGGCTCGCCGAGCACACAGCGCCTGCTGTCGAGCCGGTCCCCGCCCGCGTAGAGCACGGTCGTGCCCGAGGCGGAGGTGTCGGGGCCGGTGACGGCGGCGGCCAGACCGGAGGCCACGGCGGCGAGCGCCGTCCCCGCGGGGGCCGTGACGAGCACGTCGCAGGCGCGCCCGGCGCCGTGGCCGCCGTGGCTGCCATGGCCGGAATGCGGCGCGAGGACGGTCAGCCGGATCTGCATCGCCGTCAGCGGTCCCTTCTGCGCGAGATGCCCGGCAGGGGAACCGCCCTGTGACTCCCCCCACCCGGCACGGACGCGTCGTCCGGTACAGGTCGGCACGGCGCGGGGGGCTCCCGACCCCACTGATGCGACGTGCTGTAGGCATCCTCGCACCTGCCACCGACAACACGCCCGCGGGTCGGCCACAAGTGATCTTGAATGGTCGGCTGTGGTCCTAAAAATGCCTGGTTGGGCATGCCTTCGGACCATGCCTGGCAACCGTCACGGCCCGCGGAGCGTCTTCTTCCGGACAAGTTCGGTGCATATTCCGCCTGTGGACGACCGGCCTGTGACCCGTTCGGCGGCACTAAAGTGGGTCGGACGCCCGGACGGGTCACAACAGAGAACAGGGACCCCGGGGAGCACACGAGATCACCCCAGGACCACGATCAGCAGGGAGCGCGTGACGTGCGGCCTATCGGCAGCAAGTACCTGCTCGAGGAGCCGCTCGGACGCGGCGCCACGGGCACCGTCTGGCGAGCCCGCCAGCGGGAGACGGCGGGCGCCGAGGCGGCCGTGGCCGGGCAGCCCGGCGAGACCGTCGCGATCAAGGTCCTCAAGGAGGAGCTGGCCAACGACGCGGACATCGTGATGCGCTTCCTGCGCGAGCGGTCCGTGCTCCTCCGGCTCACCCACCCCAACATCGTGCGCACCCGCGACCTGGTCGTCGAGGGCGATGTCCTCGCCCTCGTCATGGACCTCGTCGAGGGCCCCGACCTGCACCGGTACATCCGGGAGAGCGGACCGCTCACCCCGGTCGCCGCCTCCCTCCTGACGGCCCAGATCGCCGACGCGCTCGCCGCCAGCCATGCCGACGGCGTCGTCCACCGCGACCTCAAGCCGGCCAACGTCCTGCTCGCCGAGCAGGGCGGCCAGATGCACCCGATGCTCACCGACTTCGGCATCGCGCGCCTCGCGGACTCCCCGGGCCTGACCCGGACGCACGAGTTCGTCGGCACGCCCGCGTACGTGGCGCCCGAGTCCGCCGAGGGGCGCCCGCAGACCTCCGCCGTCGACATCTACGGCGCGGGCATCCTGCTCTACGAGCTCGTCACCGGCCGGCCCCCCTTCGCGGGCGGCACCGCCCTCGAAGTCCTCCACCGGCACCTCAGCGAGGAGCCGCGCCGCCCCTCGACCGTGCCCGGCCCGCTGTGGACGGTCATAGAGCGCTGCCTCAGCAAGAACCCCGACCGCCGGCCGAGCGCCGAGAACCTCGCCCGCGGCCTGCGCGCCGTCGCCGCCGGCATCGGCGTCCACGCCACGCCCGCGCAGATCGAGGCCGCGGACGGCGTCGGGGCGCTCCTGGCCCCGGACCCGGCGCCCGCGCCCGTCCCGGAGACCCCGGGGGCCGCCGACGCCACCCAGGTGCTGCCCAGCGGCGCCGGCGCCCCGGCGCACTACGACCCCGCCGCCGCGACCAGCGTGATGCCGACCAGCGGCCCGGCGGGCGTCGCCGACCCGACGGCCGTCATGCCGCCCGTACCGTCCCAGCCGCCGCAGTCCGAGGACCCGCACCCCTGGCAGAGCCAGCTGCGCGCGGCCCGCGACCGCAACGAGCAGACGCAGGTGCAGTACCTCGACCCGAGCGAGGACCCGCTGCGCCGCCGCCCGCAGCGCCCGCAGCAGCAGGGCCAGCAGGGTCAGCAGGGGCAGCCCGGCCAGTACGGGCAGCAGGGCCAGCCGGGCCAGTACGGGCAGCAGGGTCAGCCGCAGCGGCCTGCGCCGCAGCGTCCCGCCCCGCCGCAGCAGTACCAGCAGCAGCACCAGCCGCAGCAGTACGCGCCCCCGCCGCCCCCGCAGCAGTACGCGCAACCGCAGCAGCCGCCCCAGCAGCAGTACACGCCGCCGCAGCCGCCGCCCCAGGCGCCCGCGCCCCGCGAGCCGCGCCCGCCGCGCCAGCGCGGCGCGAACCCGATGCGGATCCCCGGCCTCGGCTGCCTCAAGGGCTGCCTGTTCACGATCGTCCTGTTCGTCGTCGCCGGCTGGCTCGTCTGGGAGCTGACCCCGCTCCAGGACTGGGTCGCCCAGGGCAAGGGCTACTGGGAGGCCATCGGCGACGGCATCACGAAGATCACGGACTGGGTCTCCACGATCGGCGAGGCCACCGGCTCCGGGGGTACTACCGGCGGTACGGGGCAGTAATACTGCCGATTTATCGACTTCCGAAGGGTGATTTCGCTTCGGAAGTGACGACCGGCGGCTGCGGACGCGTAGCTTTGACGCGAACCGCAGCCGCTGAGGGAGCAGTCTTGGCACGGAACATCGGCAGCCGCTACACCGCCCACCAGATCCTCGGGCGGGGCAGCGCCGGAACGGTGTGGCTCGGCGAGGGACCCGAAGGGCCCGTCGCCGTCAAACTGCTGCGCGAGGACCTGGCATCCGACCAGGAGCTCGTCGGCCGCTTCGTCCAGGAGCGCACCGCGCTCCTCGGCCTCGACCACCCCCGGGTGGTCAAGGTCCGCGACCTCGTCGTCGACGGCAACGACCTCGCCCTCGTCATGGACCTCGTGCGCGGCACCGACCTGCGCACCCGCCTGGACCGGGAGAGACGGCTCGCCCCCGAGGCCGCCGTCGCGATCACCGCCGACGTCGCCGACGCCCTGGCCGCAGCGCACGCCGCCGGGGTCGTCCACCGCGACGTCAAGCCGGAGAACATCCTGCTCGACATGGAGGGCCCGCTCGGCCCGGGCGGCGCCCACCCCGCCCTCCTCACCGACTTCGGCGTCGCCAAGCTGATCGACACCCCCGGCCGCACCAAGGCGACCCGGATCATCGGCACCCCCGACTACCTCGCCCCCGAGATCGTCGAGGGCCTCCCGCCGCGCGCCGCCGTCGACATCTACGCCCTCGCCACCGTCCTTTACGAGCTGCTGGCCGGCTTCACGCCGTTCGGTGGCGGCCACCCCGGCGCGGTCCTGCGCCGGCACGTCACCGAGACCGTCGTCCCGCTCCCCGGCATCCCCGAGGAGCTGTGGCAGCTGATCGTGCAGTGCCTGGCGAAGGCCCCCGCCTCCCGGCTGCGCGCCTCCGAGCTCGCCGCCCGCCTCAAGGACGTCCTGCCGCTGCTCAAGGGCATTCCGCCGCTGGACGTGGACGAGCCGGACTCGGACCCGGCACCCGGGTCCGCGCAGGCGTCGGAGCCGTACGAGGACGACGCGTACGCCACCGGCACGGGCGCCGGTGAGCCCGGCCCGCGCCGGGCCGCCGTCCCGCTCGTCCCCGGCGCGTCCGCCGACTCCAACCGGGACACCCACACCTCCATGCGGGTCCCGGCCCCCGACGAGCTCTCCGGCGGCCCCCTCGGCACCGCCCGGGCCCCCCGCCCGGCCGGCGCCCGGCGTCCCGGCTCGGCCCGCCACAAGGCGGGCGTGGTCCGCAAGCGCCGGATCACCCTCGCCGTCGCGGCGGTCGTGGTCGCCGGCGCGCTCGGCGCCGGCGGCTACCTCGCGGCCTCCGGGGACGGGGACGCGCCGCCGCAGGACTCCAAGCAGTCCTCCCAGCCGTAGGGGACAGCCGTACGGGCGCGGGGGCAGCCTGAGGGGACCGCCCCAGGACGCCCCCGGGGGGCGGCCGCAGGGGACAGCCGTACGGCCGTCACGGCCAAAGGTTCGGCTCCTCGCCCGGAGCCGTTACGCTGGACGCGTGGCAGTCGTCGATGTATCCGAAGAGCTGAAGTCCCTCTCCTCGACCATGGGGTCGATCGAGGCCGTCCTGGACCTCGAGAAGCTGAGGGCCGACATCGCCGTGCTCGAAGAGCAGGCCGCGGCCCCGTCCCTGTGGGACGACCCGGACGCGGCGCAGAAGATCACGAGCAAGCTTTCGCACCTCCAGGCGGAGGTCCGGAAGGCCGAAACCCTGCGCGGGCGGATCGACGACCTCTCGGTGCTCTTCGAGCTCGCCGAGGAGATGGACGACCAGGACACCCTCGCCGAGGCCGAGACGGAGCTCACCTCCGTCCGCAAGGCCCTCGACGAGATGGAGGTCCGCACGCTCCTCTCCGGCGAGTACGACGAGCGCGAGGCCCTCGTCAACATCCGTGCCGAGGCCGGCGGCGTCGACGCCTCCGACTTCGCCGAGCGGCTCCAGCGCATGTACCTGCGCTGGGCGGAGCGCCACGGCTACGCGACGGAGATCTACGAGACCTCGTACGCGGAAGAGGCCGGCATCAAGTCGACCACCTTCGTGGTGAAGACGCCCTACGCCTACGGCACGCTCTCCGTCGAGCAGGGCACCCACCGCCTGGTCCGCATCTCGCCCTTCGACAACCAGGGCCGCCGTCAGACGTCCTTCGCGGGCGTCGAGGTCCTCCCGGTCGTCGAGTCCTCGGACCACGTCGAGATCGACGAGTCCGAGCTGCGCGTCGACGTGTACCGCGCCTCGGGCCCCGGCGGCCAGGGCGTCAACACGACCGACTCGGCCGTGCGCATCACGCACATCCCGACCGGCATCGTGGTCTCCTGCCAGAACGAGCGCTCCCAGATCCAGAACAAGGCGAGCGCCATGAACGTCCTCCAGGCCAAGCTCCTGGAGCGCCAGCGCCAGGAGGAGCGCGCCAAGATGGACGCGCTCAAGGACAGCGGCAGCTCCTGGGGCAACCAGATGCGCTCGTACGTCCTGCACCCGTACCAGATGGTCAAGGACCTCCGTACGGAGTTCGAGGTCGGCAACCCGCAGTCGGTCCTGGACGGCGAGATCGACGGCTTCCTGGAGGCCGGCATCCGCTGGCGCAAGCAGCAGGACAAGTAGCAGGACAAGTAGCCTTCCCGGCTGACCCGTTCAGCCGTACGAGTCCGGGCCCCGCACTTTCTCGGTGCGGGGCCCGGACTCGTTCCGTACCGTCGTGCGGATTCGCTGGCGCAAGCGGAAGCGAGGCCGTCGGGGCTCTTTGTCGACAAGGGAACTGCTGTCACAGGGCCCGGAGTTACGGGTTTACGTCACAGTTGCATCGTCTCATGGCGGGCACTTGTGGATCTTTCGGGCATCGCACGCGCAACGGCCTTGACGCTTCATCGGAAACTCGGAAGGGTGACGTACTGGCATGCGCATTTCTGGGGCGCGTGTGAACGGGGGCCGGCCCAGTCGTGACGCCGCCCCTGCTGCGCGGGGCCCCGAGCGCTGCCCCATGACGAGTTTGAGCTACTGGGGGTAGCAGCCAGATGACCAAGCAGATGCGAGTCCGATTCGCGCGCATCGCCGCCGGTGCGGTGATCGCCGCCGGAGCTTCGCTGACCGCGGCCGGTGCCGCGCAGGCCGTGGGCGCCTTCGGCGAGCCGGCCCCGACGGAGACGTGCCTCCCCGGTGACGCCGGTTGCGAGACGCCGCCGCCGACCACCGAGCCGCCGACCACGGAGCCGCCCACCACGGAGCCTCCGACCACCGAGCCGCCCACGACGGAGCCCCCCACCACGGAGCCCCCGACCACGGAGCCGCCCACGACGGAGCCTCCGACCACGGAGCCTCCGACCACCGAGCCGCCCACGACGGAGCCCCCCACCACGGAGCCCCCGACCACGGACCCCGGTCCGGGCGAGACCACGGAGCCCGGCCCCGGTGAGACCACCGAGCCCGGTGGCGAGACCACCAAGCCCGGCAACGGCAACGGCAATGGTGGCAACGGCAACGGCGGCAACGGGAACGGCGGGACCGACCCCGGTTCGACCGACAGCCCCGTCACCCCGGACGAAGGCGCCGACGGCGGCTCCACCGGCTCCGGTGCGGGCGACCCCGGCACCTGCACCGTCGACCTCGACGGCGCCGAGTGCGTGGACACCGGCAACAACAACACCGACACCAACAACGCCGGCTCGCAGCCCGTGCAGCAGGGTCAGGCGAAGGAGGAGCTCGCCGAGACCGGTGCGGCCGAGACCTCGTTCCTGATCATCGGCGCCGCGACCATGATCGCCGGCGGCATCGGCTTCCGCATGCTGCCGCGTCTCGTCGCCGGTGGCGGCAACGCCGCCGTCTGACGGACCCGCGTGAGCGCGTGAGAGCGCGCGCATGACGAAGGGCCGGGGAGATCACTCTCCCCGGCCCTTCGTCGCGCTCCGGCTCGTCTGGGTGTCTCTCCCCGTCCGGTACAAGGTCTTGGGCCGTTCAGGCCGCCTGGATCACCGCGAGCAGGGCGATCGCGGCCAGCAGGGCGATCGCCAGCGTCAGAAGCATCGCCGGGGTCAGCCCCTGCGGGGTCAGGCGCTCCCGGTTCGCGCGGCAGACGCGGCAGCGGCCCTCGGCGACCGGGCCCGCGCAGTTGGCGCACACCAGTCGGTCGTAGGTCATGCGCTCTCCTCCTCCCGCACAGGGATCCACACCAGGACAACGCCCGGAGGGGTCCGGACGTTCCCCCTACCACTGTGCCAGCTCCGGGGCGTTTCGGCGCGCCCCGCCGGATTGTCCGCCTTCCGCCCGAAAGGGCGAAAAGGATAAAGCACGCAAGCCAGGACCGCGACTGCGCGGGCCATCCCCGTTCGCGTAAGGTCACGCACACCTACTCCCGGCCGACCGTGGTGCATCCGTGATCCGATTCGACAACGTCTCCAAGTCCTATCCGAAGCAGAACCGCCCCGCGCTCCGGGATGTCTCCCTGGAGATCGAGAAGGGGGAGTTCGTCTTCCTCGTCGGTTCGTCCGGCTCCGGAAAGTCGACTTTCCTGCGGCTGCTCCTGCGTGAGGAGCGCGCCAGCCAAGGCCAGGTGCACGTCCTCGGCAAGGACCTGGCCCGGCTCTCCAACTGGAAGGTGCCGCACATGCGGCGCCAGCTCGGCACCGTCTTCCAGGACTTCCGCCTGCTCCCCAACAAGACCGTCGCCGAGAACGTGGCCTTCGCCCAGGAGGTCATCGGCAAGCCGCGCGGCGAGATCCGCAAGGCCGTCCCGCAGGTGCTCGACCTCGTCGGGCTCGGCGGCAAGGAGGACCGGCGCCCCGGCGAGCTCTCCGGTGGTGAGCAGCAGCGCGTCGCCATCGCCCGCGCCTTCGTCAACCGCCCGATGCTGCTGATCGCCGACGAGCCCACCGGCAACCTCGACCCGCAGACCTCCGTCGGCATCATGAAGCTGCTCGACCGCATCAACAGGACAGGGACCACCGTCGTCATGGCGACCCACGACCAGAACATCGTCGACCAGATGCGCAAGCGCGTCATCGAGCTCGAGAAGGGTCGCCTCGTCCGCGACCAGGCGCGCGGCGTCTACGGATACCAGCACTGAGCGGGTCGGCGAAGAACAGGTAGGGGAAAGCAGTCACCATGCGCGCTCAGTTCGTGCTCTCCGAGATCGGCGTCGGCCTCCGGCGCAACCTGACGATGACCTTCGCCGTCATCGTCTCCGTGGCCCTCTCGCTCGCCCTCTTCGGCGGCGCGCTGCTCATGCGCGAGCAGGTCAGCACGATGAAGGACTACTGGTACGACAAGGTCAACGTCTCCATCTTCCTCTGCAACAAGACGGACGCGACCACCGCGCCCAAGTGCGCCAAGGGCGCGGCCACGAAGCAGCAGAGGGAACAGATCGAGGCCGATCTGAAGAAGATGGACATCGTGGAGACCGTCCACCACGAGACCGCCGGCGAGGCGTTCAACCACTACAAGCAGCAGTACGGCGACACCGCCATCGCGTCCGTCATCACGCCGGACCAGATGCAGGAGTCGCTCCGGGTCAAGCTCAAGGACCCGGAGAAGTACAAGGTGGTCGCCACGGCCGTCGCCGGCCGGGACGGCGTCGAGTCGGTCCAGGACCAGCGGAACATCCTGCAGAACCTCTTCGACCTGATGAACGGCATGAACATCGCCGCCCTCGGTGTCATGGGCCTGATGCTGGTCATCGCGCTGATGCTGATCGTCAACACCGTCCGCGTCTCGGCCTTCAGCCGCCGCCGCGAGACGGGCATCATGCGGCTCGTCGGCGCGTCCAGCTTCTACATCCAGATGCCGTTCATCATGGAGGCCGCCTTCGCCGGACTCCTCGGCGGCACCGTCGCCTGTGTGCTCCTGCTCGTCGGCCGGTACTTCCTCATCGACCACGGCATCGCGCTCGCCGAGAAGATGCAGCTGGTCAACTTCATCGGCTGGGACGCCGTCCTGGCCAAGCTGCCGCTGGTCCTCGCCATCGGTCTGCTCATGCCGGCCATTGCCGCGTTCATCGCGCTGCGCAAGTACCTGAAGGTGTGAGAAGACACCACTGACGGCGAACGGCGTCGTACGGGCAAAGCCCGTGCGGCGCCATTCCCTTGTCCTAGAGTGGGCGCCATGCCGGCCGGCACCGATCACCGATTCTGTATCCGGCCCCGCGGAGTGCTCCGTGGGGCCGTTCTGACGTTGGTCTTCACCGGTGTCCTCGCCACCGCCGCCGCCACCGGGTCCCTGCCCCGGCAGGGCGGCGCGGGCGCGGAGTCGTCGGACGCCGCCCGTACGGACACGGTGGACCGCGCCGCGCTCAACCGGGCCGCCGCCGCGGCCATGGCCGACGGGAAGTCGGGCAAGCAGGCCGCAGAGGAGTTCGTCAGCCGCAGCGGCGACCGCTGGGGCGCGGTGTACGACAAGAAGGAGTACGCCGACTTCGAGCAGGCCCTCGACGGCGCCTACACGGGGGTCGGGCTCTCCGCGGGGCGGGCCGCCGACGGCGGCGGGGTGAAGGTGACCCGGGTCCAGGCCGGCGGCCCCGCTGAGCGGGCCGGGCTGCGGGCCGGCGACCGGCTCGTCTCCGTCGACGGACGCCCGGTCGGCGCGCTCTCCGTCTCCGAGGTCGTCTCCCTGCTGCGCGGCGACGGCGTCTCCGGATCGACCGTCGCCGTCCGGGTCGAGCGCGGCCGCGCCGCCTGGACGAAGACCCTGCGCCGGGCCCGGGTCGCGACGGACCCCGTCACCGTCCGCCGCCTCGACGACGGGGCCGTCCTGATCAAGGTGGCCGCCTTCACCAAGGGCGCGGGCTCGCGCGTGCGGGACGCGGTACGGGACGCCCCGGCCGGCGCCGGAGTCCTCCTGGACCTGCGGGGCAACGCGGGCGGCCTGGTCGCGGAGGCCGCCGTCGCCGCCTCCGCCTTCCTCGACGGCGGCCTCGTCGCCACGTACGACGTCGAGGGCGAGCAGCGGGCCGTGTACGCGGACGGGGGCGGTGACACCGGCCGGCCCCTGGTGGCGCTGATCGACGGCGGCACGATGAGCGCGGCCGAGCTCCTCACCGGCGCCCTCCAGGACCGGGGCCGGGCGGTCACGGTCGGCTCGCGGACCTTCGGCAAGGGATCGGTGCAGATGCCGAGCACGCTGCCGGACGGTTCCGTCGCCGAGCTGACCGTCGGCCACTACCGCACGCCCGCCGGGCACGCGGTCGACGGGCGGGGCATCACCCCCGACCTGACGGCAGCGGAGAGGGCCGAGGAACGAGCTCGTACGGTATTGAGTGGCCTCGGAGGGGGCTCGTAGTGCGAAAATGACCGCACTATGGCAAAGGGACTCGTGAACGTGCAGGGCAAGCCTGCGAAGAAGAACCAGGACAAGGCGCCGGAGCGCAAGATCATCGCGCAGAACAAGAAGGCGCGCCACGACTACCACATCGTCGACACGTACGAGTGCGGTGTGGTCCTCATGGGCACCGAGGTGAAGTCGCTGCGGATGGGCCGCGCCTCGCTGGTCGACGGCTTCGTGCAGATCGACAACCACGAGGCGTGGCTGCACAACATCCATGTGCCCGAGTACATGCAGGGCAGCTGGACCAACCACTCGGCGAAGCGGAAGCGCAAGCTGCTCCTGCACCGCGAGGAGATCGACAAGCTCGAGTCGAAGTCGCAGGAGACGGGTCACACGATCGTGCCCCTCGCGCTGTACTTCCTGAACGGCCGGGTCAAGGTCGAGATCGCGCTCGCCAAGGGCAAGAAGGAGTTCGACAAGCGTCAGACCCTGCGCGAGCAGCAGGACACCCGCGAGACCAACCGGGCCATCGCGGCGGCCAAGCGCAGGGAGCGGGCGGCCAAGATCGCCTAGCGGCGGGTCGGCGGGTAATACGCTGGCGACGGCGCCTGTCGGTCACGTACGATGGGCCTTGCACACCTCGCAACAGGTGCGCGCTTTGAAAAATAAACATGGGGATGATCGGTTTCGACAGCGGATACCGATGCAGAGGAAGCGTGTCGAGGAAGCGGCAATGATCTCGTAAACCATATGTCGCAACCAATAATCGCCAACTCCAAGAGCGATAACTCCCGCTTCGCCCTCGCTGCCTAATTTTAGGTAACGACAAGAAGCCTCTGTGAGGAGCGTCAGCCCGGGGATGGTCCCGACCCGGATCCTGGCGTCATTTAGGGATCTAAACCTCTCACCCCGGTCACGGGGGTGAGAGGGAAATCAAACAGTGACTGAGCCCGTCGGAGACTTGTCCGCGTGATCTCCGGGGCTGAGAAACTCGTAGCGGACTGCGCACGGAGAAGCTCTGTTTCCGTACCGTTGGACGCGGGTTCGATTCCCGCCATCTCCACCGAGCGTCCGAGTGGCATGGCCCCTCGGACACCTCATCCCATGTGGGCAGAGGCCCGGCAGTCTTCGGACTGTCGGGCCTTTGTCATGCCAAGCCCGCGGATCGGCGACCGTGCCCGTCCTGTCGGCCGGTCAGTAGTGGTAGCGGGCCTTGAGGATCTTCACTTCCTTGTCGTCCGCCCGGTAGACGAGCCGGTGCTCGTCGTCGATCCGGCGGGACCCGTAGCACGACAGGTCGCCCTTCAGTGGCTCGGGCTTGCCGATCCCGCTGAAGGGGTCGCGCTGGATCTCGCCGATCAGGCGGGTGATCCGGCGGGCCATCTTCCGGTCCGAAGCGAGCCAGAACAGAAAGTCCTCCCACGCGGCGGGGTCGAAGTGGATGCTCCTCACTCCTCGCCCCCGGCCAGCTCCCTCAGCTCGTCCATCGTCTTGGCGGCCGTGGGTGCGCTCGCGCGATCGCGGGCCACGGTCTCCATGAGGCGCTGGGCGTTGGCGGGGGAGCGGAGCAAGTAGACGGTCTCCTGCCAGGAGTCGTAGTCGTCGGCCGACATGAGGACGGCGTCGCCGCTCTTGGAGGTGATGCGCACCGGGGCGTGGTCGGTGTTGACGCGCTCGATCAGGGGGAACAGTGTCGCCCTGGCTTCGCTGGCGCTTATGGACATGGGCCCACTCCTCTCTGTCCTGTACGACTTTATGGTACGGGGTTCGTACCGGAAACTCGTACGAGTTCAGTGAGCCGAGGGCCTCGCGCACAGTGCCAGGGTCAGTGCCAGGGCTGCCGCCGCGATCGGGACGAGGAAGCCGAAGGCGGGGAAGGGGGCGTGGTCGGCGGACCAGCCGCCGGTGGCGGAGCCTGCCGCGATGCCGGCGAGGAGGGCGGTCACCGCGAGGGTCATGCCCTCGTTGAGCCGGGACGCGGGCGTCAGGCGCTGGACCAGGCCCATGCCCGTGACCATCGTCGGGGCCGTCGCCATGCCCGCCACGAGCAGGCCGCCCGCGAGGGCGAGGAGGGAGCCGGTCGTGGCGGCCAGCAGCGGCATCGCCATCAGGACGGTCATCGCGGCCAGGCAGGTGCGGAGGCGGGCGGTGCGGCGGGCGCGGCCGTAGAGGAGGCCCGCGGCGCAGGAGCCGGCGGCCTGGACGGCGAGGACCGGGCCGGCGACGGGGCCGTCCACGTACGCCAGGGTCACGACCTCCATGGAGCCGAAGATCGCCCCGGTGGCGAGGAAGACCGCGAGCAGCGGCACCATGCCGGGGGTGCGCAGCGGGGAGCCGGCGGCGGTGCGGGGCGCGATCGGGGGTTCGGTGGAGCGCTGGGCGGCGAAGAGCAGCACGCCGGAGAGGAAGAGGACCGCGGCCGCGAGGGTGCCCGCCTCCGGGAAGAGCGCCGAGCAGAGGAGCGCGGCGAGCACCGGGCCGAGCATGAAGCAGAGCTCGTCGGCGGCCTGCTCGAAGGCGTTGGCGGTGTGCAGGGCGTCCGGGTCGTCCCGGAGGAGGTGGGCCCAGCGGGCCCGGGACATGCCGCCCGTGTTCGGGGCGGTGGCGGTGGCGGCGGCGACGAGGAAGAGCGTCCAGGCGGGGGCCTTGCCGTGGACGCAGAGCAGCAGGATGAGGTGGCCCAGGACCGCGTACGCCGTGGCCGGGACGGCGACGCGCGCCTGGCCGTACCGGTCGACGAGCCGGGCGATCCAGGGGGCGGCCAGGGCGCCGGCGGTCAGGCCGGTGGCGGTGACCGAACCGGCCAGGGCGTAGGAGTCGTAGCGGCCCGCGATCATGATCACGGCGCTCACGCCGAACATGCCGCTGGGCAGCCGCGCGATGAGGTTCCCGGCGGTGAAGGCGCGGGTGCCGGGGAGGGCGAAGAGGCGGAGGTAGGGGTTGCGGGGGGTGGGGGAGTCGGGGGTGTGGGAGCGGAGGGTGCGGGGTGCTGTGGTGCGGGATGTCGTGGTGTCGGGGGTGGCGGGTCGGGGTTCGGTGTAGCGGGGGGCGAGGGCCGGGCCCGCCGGGGTGAGGGTGAGGTCCGGTTGCGGCATGGATCAAGGTTCGCGGGCGCGGTCCCCGCCGGTCCAACACCTGATCGGTGGCCATTCACGCACCTGTGTTGTTAAATGCGGCGGTGACCTTCTCGGGCCCCTCGCACGACATCGACCCCCGCCTCCTGCGCGCCTTCACCGCCGTCGCCGAGGAGCTGCACTTCACCCGGGCCGCCGCCCGCCTGTACGTCGCCCAGCAAGCCCTGAGCCGTGACATCCGGCGCCTGGAGCGGGAGTTGGGCGCCGAGCTCTTCGTACGGACCACCCGGCAGGTCACCCTCACCCCCGACGGCGAACGGCTCCTCCCGTACGCACGGCGGGTGTTGACCGCCCACGACGAGCTCGGCGACGCCTTCCGCGCCGCGCCCCGGCCGCTGCTCGTCGACCTCAACACCCCCGGCCTCGCCCATGAGCGCATCCTGCGCCGGGCCCGCGAACTCGCCCCCGAACAGGAGCTGATGGCCCGCTACGAGAGCGGCCTCACCGGCGCCGCGCGGGAGATCCTCGCCGGGCGGCTCGACACCTCCTTCGGCCGGTACGGAGGGCTGGCCGCGGGACTCCGGACGCGGCTGGACAGCCAGTTCGTGCGGTACGAGCGGATGGCCGTGATCCTCCCCGAGGACCACGAGCTCGCCGCCCTCCCCGAGGTCCCGCTCGACCGGCTCGCCGGGGAGCGGATCTACGCGGGCGCCGGCAACGACCGCACGCCCGAGTGGACCGACCTCGCCGGCCGGCTCTTCGCCGGACGCGGTATCGAGGTCGCCGCGCCCGCGCCGCTCGCGATCGGCCCCGAGGAGTTCCGCCGGATCATGGCCAAGCACCGCAACCCGGTCCTCGCCGTCGTCGACTTCCCGCCGATGCCGGGCTGCGTGCTCCGGCCGCTCGTCGACCCCGTACCCCTGTCACCCGTGAGCCTGGTGTGGCGCAAGGGGCTGCGCCACCGGGGCCTGGACGCCCTGCGCACCGCCGCCGCGGAGATCGCCGCCCACGAGGGCTGGCTGGACCGCCCGGCGGCCTCCTGGCTGCCGGAGGGGGAGCCGGGGACACCCGGACAACCCGCCACCCCCGGGACCGGCGAGTGAGCCGAAGGGACGCGCCGGGGGAACCTCCCCGAGCGCGCGGAGCCCCCGACGGAGGAGGGGGCGAGCACGGTCGGGGAGGTGAGCCCGGCTGTGGCGTCCCGGAGGTGAACCGAGCCCGAAAGAAGGAGGGGAGCGCTCACAGCGTCGTCGTGCGCCGGGTGAGAGCAAGGTTCCCGCGCCGTCACCTCGCGCGGCACCGGGCCGAAACGCGGCCTCCCTAGCGTCTGCGATCGGAGGACCGGGGCTGTGGACGCCCCAGGACCCGACACGGCGGAGGTGCGACATGGGCGGCCGGTGGATCGAACGGTGGGAACCGGAGGACGAGACCTTCTGGCGTGAGGAGGGGGAGCGGATCGCGCGGCGGAATCTGCTCTTCTCCGTGCTCTCCGAGCACATCGGCTTCTCGGTCTGGAGCCTGTGGTCGGTCATGGTGCTCTTCATGGGGCCGCAGTACGGCGTCGACCCGGCCGGCAAGTTCTTCCTGATCGCGACCGCGACCTTCGTCGGCGCGCTGATCCGGATTCCGTACACCTTCGCCGTCGCCCGTTTCGGCGGCCGCAACTGGACCGTCTTCAGCGCCCTGCTGCTCCTGCTGCCCGCCGGTTTCGCCTTCGCGGTGATGGAGCCGGGCACCTCGTACACGACGTTCGTCCTGGTGGCCGCGCTCACCGGCGTCGGCGGCGGCAACTTCGCCTCCTCCATGACCAACATCAACGCCTTCTTCCCGCTCCGCAAGAAAGGCTGGGCGCTCGGGCTCAACGCGGGCGGCGGCAACATCGGCGTCCCCGTCGTGCAGCTCGTCGGCCTGCTCGTCATCGGCACCGCCGGGGCCATGCACCCGAGGATCGTGCTCGGCGTCTACCTGCCCCTGATCGTCGTGGCCGCCGTGTGCGCCGCGCTCTTCATGGACAACCTCGCGCCCGTCAGGAACGACACCGGCGCCGCCAAGGAGGCCGTGCAGGCCCGCCACACCTGGATCATGGCCTTCCTCTACGTCGGTACCTTCGGTTCGTTCATCGGCTACAGCTTCGCCTTCGGGCTGGTGCTCCAGACCCAGTTCGGACGCACCCCGCTCCAGGCCGCCTCGCTCACCTTCGTCGGTCCGCTCCTCGGCTCCCTCATCCGGCCGATCGGCGGCTCCCTCGCCGACCGGCACGGCGGCGCCCGCATCACCCTGGGGACGTTCGTGGCGATGGCCGCCGCGACCGGCGTGGTGATCTACGCCTCCGTCGTCGAGTCGCTCGCCGTCTTCCTCGTCGGCTTCATCGGCCTCTTCGTCCTCAGCGGCCTCGGCAACGGCTCGACGTACAAGATGATCCCGGCGATCTTCCTCGCCCAGGGGCACCGCAAGGGCCTCTCCGGAGAGGCCGCCGAGGCCTACGGGCGGCGGCTCTCCGGGGCCTCCATGGGCCTCATCGGGGCCGTCGGCGCGCTCGGCGGGCTCGGCATCAACCTCGCCTTCCGCCAGTCCTTCCAGACCGCCGGCACCGGCACCGGGGCCTTCGTCGCCTTCCTCGCCTTCTACGCGGCCTGCACCGTCGTCACCTGGGCGGTATACCTTCGGCGGCCGACGGCCGTGCCCGAGACCGCGGAAGGTGCCACGGAGGCGGCTGCGGAAGGGACCACGGCGGGGGGCACGGGAGCGGCCGTGGACGAGCGGACCCGGCCCGGATACGCGAAGGTGTGATCCACGGTGCCCGGCGCGGACCGTAACGACCAGGAAATACGGGCGAACCGAGTCCGTCACGCACCCCCGTCAGGCTCTGGCCCCATGGACGAGCAAGAACACGGCCCCCTCGCCGGCTTCACGGTCGGTGTCACCGCGGCGCGGCGCGCGGACGAACTCATCGCGCTGCTGCGCCGGCGCGGCGCGGCCGTCGTCCACGGCCCCGCCCTGCGGATCGTGCCCCTCGCGGACGACACCGAACTCCTGGCCGCGACCAAGGAACTCGTCGCCCACGCCCCGGACGTCGTCGTCGCCACCACGGCGATCGGCTTCCGGGGCTGGGTCGAGGCCGCCGACGGCTGGGGGCACGGCGAGGAGCTCCTCGCCGTCCTGCGGGACGTCGAGCTCCTCGCCCGGGGCCCGAAGGTCAAGGGAGCCGTACGGGCCGCCGGACTCACCGAGTCCTGGTCGCCCTCCTCGGAGTCCATGGCCGAGGTCCTCGACCGGCTCCTCGCCGAGGGCGTGGCCGGCCGGCGCATCGCCCTCCAGCTGCACGGGGAGCCGCTGCCCGGCTTCGTGGAGGCCCTCACGGCCGGCGGCGCCGAGGTCGTCGTCGTCCCCGTCTACCGCTGGATGCCCCCGGAGGACATCGGCCCCCTGGACCGGCTCCTCGACGCGACCCTCTCGGGCGGCCTGGACGCCGTCACCTTCACCAGCGCCCCGGCCGCCGCCTCGCTGCTCTCCCGGGCGGCGGAGAAGGGCGTACGGGACGAACTCGTCGCCGCGCTCCGGCACGGGGTCCTCGCGGTGTGCGTGGGCCCCGTGACGGCGCTCCCGCTCCAGGCGGAGGGCATCGACACGTACCAGCCCGAGCGCTTCCGGCTCGGCCCGCTCGTCCAGCTGCTCTGCAAGGAGCTCCCGGCCCGCTCCCGGGTCCTGCCGGTCGCCGGCCACCGGATGGAGGTCCGCGGGCACGCGGTCCTCGTCGACGGCGACCTGCGCCCGGTCCCGCCCGCCGGGATGGCCCTCCTGGGGCTGCTCGCCCGCCGTCCCGGCTGGGTGGTCTCCCGGGCCGACCTGCTGCGCGCGCTGCCCGGCGCGGGGCGCGACGAGCACGCGGTGGAGACGGCCATGGCCCGCCTCCGGACGGCGCTCGGCACCCCGAAACTGATCCAGACCGTCGTCAAGCGCGGCTACCGGCTGGCCCTCGACCCGGCCGCGGACGACAAGTACGACACGCCGTAGGGCCCTTCGGGAGGCGGGCGTTACGGTACGGGGATGATCGCCGAAGGACTCCGCATCCGCCCCGCCGAACCCGACGACCCCGCGGAAGCGGTCGCGCTCGCCGCCGCCCTGCTGCGGAACCGGGAGCACATGCGGCCCTGGGAGCCCTACCGCCCCGAGCGGTACTACACCCCGGAGGCGCAGGCCGAGCGGCTCGCGGACGGCGGGGTGCGGTGGTTCGCCGTCGAGGGGGACACCGTGGTCGGTGCCGCGATCCTCTCCGGGATCGCCCTCGGGCCCTTCCGCAGCGGCTCCCTCGGCTACTGGGTCGACCGGGAACACACCGGGCGCGGCGTGGCCACCGCGCTCGTCGAGGAGGCCTGCCGGGCCGCCCGCGAGGAGCTCGGCCTGCACCGGGTCGAGGCGTGCACCGTCCTCGACCACACCGTCTCCCAACGGGTCCTGGCCAAGAGCGGGTTCACCCGGATCGGCACCGCGCCCCGCTACCTCCACATCGCCGGGGAATGGCGCGACCACCACCTCTTCCAGCGACTCCTGCACGACGACCCGCCGCCCGGCTTTCCGGGATCCCTCCCGGTGAACGGTGATCGCGCCTGACACGGTGCCTTCCGGTGGCGTACGCTCGACGGCTGCCCAGTGCACGTCAGAAGGGGGCCTTAGGTGGCCGCGCAGGAAGCCGTGGACACGGTCAGAGACCGTGAGATCGGTGTCGAGCAGGAACATCTGGATCAGGTCTACCGCCGGCTGGAGGAGAAGATCCACGAAGCGGAGTTCCTGATGAACGACGCCGCCCAGCGGGGGCAGGTCGGCACGCCCGGCGCCCTCGCCGAGCGCGACGCCCAGGTGTTCCGCGCCGGCATCCACCTCAACAGGCTCAACAACGAGTTCGAGGACTTCCTCTTCGGCCGGATCGACCTGCTGTACGGCAAGGACGGCAAGAAGGGCCCCGACGGCGCGTACACCTCCGTGGAGCCCGCCGAGGACGCCGTACGCCCGGACAACACGGCCGACATCGGCGAGACCCTCCACATCGGGCGGATCGGCGTCCTCGACTCCGACTACGCCCCGCTCGTCATCGACTGGCGCGCGCCCGCCGCCGCGCCGTTCTACCGGTCGACGCCCGTCGACCCCGGCCGGGTCGTGCGCCGCCGCGTCATCCGCTCCAAGGGCCGCAGGGTCCTCGGCGTCGAGGACGACCTCATGCGCCCCGAGCTGCGGGCCGCCCTGGACGGGCGCGAGCTGCCCGTGATCGGCGACGGCGCCCTGATGGCCGCCCTCGGCCAGGCCCGCAGCCACACCATGCGGGACATCGTCTCCTCCATCCAGGCGGAGCAGGACCTCGTCATCCGCGCGCCCGCCGCGTCCGTCACGTACGTGGAGGGCGGCCCCGGCACCGGCAAGACCGCCGTCGCCCTGCACCGGGCGGCGTACCTGCTCTACCAGGACCGGCGGCGGTACGCGGGCGGCATCCTCATCGTCTCGCCGACCCCGCTCCTCGTCTCGTACACCGAGGGCGTCCTGCCCTCGCTCGGCGAGGAGGGCCAGGTCGCGATCCGCGCCGTCGGCTCGCTGGTCGACGGCGCCGAGGCCACCGCCTACGACGAACCGGCCGTCGCCCGGATCAAGGGCTCCTCCCGCATGCTCCACGTGCTGCGGAAGGCGGCCCGCGGCGCCCTGGAGACCCCGGCGCCCCGGGCACAGCTCGCCCTGGGCGACGACGACGAGGCCGCCGCGCCCACCGGGACGCCCAACCGGCTCCGGGTCGTCGCCTTCGGCCGGCGGATCGAGCTGGAGGCCGACGACCTCCGGCGCATCCGCCACAACGTCCTCGGCGGCACCGCCCCCGTCAACCTGCTGCGCCCGCGCGCCCGCCGGCTGCTCCTCGACGCGCTCTACTCCAAGTCCGGCGCGGTCGGCCGGCACAGCGACCCCGAGCTCGCTGCCGAGCTGCGCTCCTCCTTCGACGAGGACGTGTCGACGGAGGACTCCTTCCTCGGCTTCCTCGACGCCTGGTGGCCCGAGCTCACCCCGCGCGGGGTGCTCGACGCGATGGCCGACGAGCGGCGGCTCGGCCGCTGGGCCCGCCGGATCCTCAACCCGGGCGAGGTGCGGCGGCTCGCCCGCTCGCTGCGCCGCCGGGAGCTGTCCGTCCACGACGTGGCGCTCCTCGACGAGCTGCACACCCTGGTCGGCGCCCCGGCCAGGCCCCGCAAGAAGCGGGAGTACGACCCGCTGGACCAGCTCTCGGGCCTGGAAGAGCTCATGCCCGTACGCGAGGAGACGCAGTACGAGCGGGCCGAGCGGCTCGCCGCGGAGCGCACCGAGTACGCGCACGTCATCGTCGACGAGGCACAGGACCTCACGCCCATGCAGTGGCGGATGGTCGGGCGGCGCGGCCGGCACGCCACCTGGACGGTCGTCGGCGACCCGGCGCAGTCCTCCTGGTCGGACCCGGACGAGGCCGCCGAGGCGCGCGACGAGGCCCTCGGCAGCCGGCCGCGGCGCCGCTTCGAGCTGACCGTGAACTACCGGAACCCGGCGGAGATCGCCGAGCTGGCCGCGAAGGTGCTCGCCCTCGCCATGCCGGGCAAGGAGTCGCCGCGCGCGGTCCGCTCGACGGGCGTCGAGCCCCGTTTCGTCCCGGTACGGGAGACCGCGGGGAAGGCCGATCTGGCCGAAACCGTACGGTCCGAAGCGGCCCTGCTCCTGGAGCGGGTCGAGGGCACGGTCGGTGTCGTCGTCGCCATGAACCGGCGCGCGGAGGCCGCCCGCTGGCTCGCGGAGCTGGGCGACCGGGTGGTGGCGCTCGGCTCCCTGGAGGCGAAGGGCCTGGAGTACGACGCGACGGTGGTCGTCTCGCCCGCGGAGATCGCGGACGAGTCCCCGGCCGGTCTGCGGGTGCTGTACGTGGCGCTGACGCGGGCGACGCAGCAGCTCACGGTGGTCGCGGGGGCGGGGGACATGCCGGACGAGGCGGGGGTGCCGGACCTGCTGCGGGACTGAGCCCGGGGCCGCGGGGGGGCGGGGCTCCCGCGCCCGTCGGGGGCCGATTTCCAGTCAACCTGTGGCGCCGGAATCACTATCCAGAGTGGTTTGTTAGCCTTGTCGTGGCACCGGCTCGATCCAAGCCCCCGGGCCCAACCTTCGTCCCTTTGAGGGACCACTTGCCGCGAGGCGAGCATGGCGGGTCGGTGCCACTTAGACATACGCACAAAGTTGAGGCCCCTGTCACCTCCGGTGACGGGGGCCTCTTCTGTTTCCCCCGGACTTCTCGTATGGTGGAAACTACTTTCCGAAAACAAAATGACCGCATTACCTGCTACCGGCAGGTAGGTGCGACCATCGGAGGGCGCCGCCAGGCAACCAGCCGGGGCGGCGTAGCAACGAAGCTCAGGGAAAGCAGAGGAAGTCGGCCATGGCAACGGCGCCCAGCGTCTCGTACTCGATGACGGTCCGGCTGGAGGTTCCCGCCAGCGGAACCGCGGTCTCCCAGCTCACCACGGCGGTGGAGTCCCACGGCGGATCCGTCACCGGCCTCGACGTGACCGCCTCCGGCCACGAGAAGCTCCGCATCGACGTCACCATCGCCGCGACCTCGACCGCGCACGCCGACGAGATCGTCGAGCAGCTGCGCACCATCGAGGGCGTCGTCCTCGGCAAGGTCTCCGACCGTACGTTCCTGATGCACCTCGGCGGCAAGATCGAGATGGCGTCCAAGCACCCCATCCGCAACCGTGACGACCTCTCCATGATCTACACCCCGGGCGTCGCCCGCGTGTGCATGGCGATCGCCGAGAACCCCGAGGACGCCCGCCGCCTCACCATCAAGCGCAACTCCGTCGCGGTCGTGACCGACGGCTCCGCCGTCCTCGGCCTCGGCAACATCGGCCCGATGGCCTCCCTGCCGGTCATGGAGGGCAAGGCCGCCCTCTTCAAGCGCTTCGCCGGCATCGACGCCTGGCCGATCTGCCTCGACACGCAGGACACCGACGAGATCGTCGCGATCGTCAAGGCGATCGCCCCCGGCTTCGCGGGCATCAACCTGGAAGACATCTCCGCGCCCCGCTGCTTCGAGATCGAGGCCCGGCTGCGCGAGGCCCTCGACATCCCCGTCTTCCACGACGACCAGCACGGCACCGCCATCGTCGTCCTCGCCGCCCTCACCAACGCGCTGCGCGTGGTGGGCAAGAGCGTCGGCGACGTACGGGTCGTCATGTCCGGTGCGGGCGCGGCCGGTACGGCCATCCTCAAGCTGCTCATCGCGGCGGGCGTCAAGCACGCGGTCGTCGCCGACATCCAGGGCGTCGTGCACGCGGACCGCCCGGACCTCGTGGACGCCCCGGCCGACTCGCCGCTGCGCTGGATCGCCGACAACACCAACCCCGAGGGCGTCACCGGCACCCTCAAGGAGGCCGTCGTCGGCGCGGACGTCTTCATCGGCGTGTCGGCCCCGAACCTGCTGGGCGCGGAGGACGTCGCCGCCATGGCGGAGGGCGCCATCGTGTTCGCGCTCGCGAACCCCGACCCGGAGGTCGACCCGGCCGCCGCGCGCCAGACGGCCGCCGTCGTCGCCACGGGCCGCTCGGACTTCCCGAACCAGATCAACAACGTGCTCGTCTTCCCGGGTGTCTTCCGCGGCCTGCTGGACGCCCAGTCCCGTACGGTCAACACGGAGATGATGCTGGCGGCGGCCTCGGCCCTCGCCGACGTGGTCACCGAGGACGAGCTGAACCCGAACTACATCATCCCGTCGGTCTTCAACGACAAGGTCGCGGGCGCGGTGGCGGGCGCGGTGCGCAACGCGGCCAAGGCGGCGAGCGGTCGCTGACGGCGCGTCGCGATTCGCGATGCCGCAAACCCGCCTTTAGGGTGGCTTTTCGGCTCCGTACGGAAATCACGGAGTCGACGGAACGTCACCACTACGGGGCTCCGGCGCTTTTCGTGTGACCCCAGGGGGTGCCGGATTGGCGTTCCCGCCGCTGGTGGGGGCAGGATGCGTGTTTGGGCGCGAGGGTCTGTCATTAGACCCGGGTCCGGGGACTGTCCGAAGGCCCTGGCAGCATCGGCTTCGCTGTACCCAATCACGCGGCTTCCGCCGCGTGGCACGCCTCACAGGCAAGAAGAACACGGGAGTAACAACATGAACCGCAGTGAGCTGGTGGCCGCCCTGGCCGACCGCGCCGAGGTGACCCGCAAGGACGCCGACGCCGTGCTGGCCGCTCTCGCCGAGACCGTCGGTGAGGTCGTCGCCAAGGGCGACGAGAAGGTCACCATCCCCGGCTTCCTGACCTTCGAGCGCACCCACCGTGCCGCTCGCACCGCTCGTAACCCGCAGACCGGCGACCCGATCAACATCCCGGCCGGCTACAGCGTGAAGGTCTCCGCGGGCTCGAAGCTCAAGGAAGCCGCCAAGGGCAAGTAAGGCAGCCTGTAGGCGCAGAAAGGGCGGCCACCCTGTCAGGGGGTGGCCGCCCTTCCGTTTGTGCCTCAGAGGGCGTCGTACGGGCCTCAGAAGGCGCTGTACGGGCCCCGGAGGGCCCGTACGACCTTCGTTAGACCAGTGCGCTGCCCGGGAGCTCGACCTTGGCGCCCAGCTCGACGAGCTTCTCCATGAAGTTCTCGTAGCCGCGGTTGATCAGCTCGATGCCGTGGACCCGGGATGTGCCCTGGGCCGCCAGGGCCGCGATCAGGTACGAGAAGCCGCCGCGCAGGTCGGGGATGACCAGGTCGGCGCCCTGGAGCTTGGTGGGCCCGCTCACGACCGCGGAGTGCAGGAAGTTGCGCTGGCCGAAGCGGCAGTCGGAGCCGCCCAGGCACTCGGGGTACAGCTGGATGTGCGCGCCCATCTGGTTCAGCGCGGAGGTGAAGCCGAGGCGCGACTCGTACACCGTCTCGTGGACGATGGAGAGGCCGGAGGCCTGCGTCAGGGCCACGACCAGCGGCTGCTGCCAGTCCGTCTGGAAGCCGGGGTGCACGTCCGTCTCCAGGGCGATCGCGTTGAGCGAGCCGCCCGGGTGCCAGAAGCGGATGCCCTCGTCGTCGATCTCGAAGGCGCCACCCACCTTCCGGTACGTGTTGAGGAAGGTCATCATCGAGCGCTGCTGGGCGCCGCGCACGTAGATGTTGCCCTCGGTGGCCAGCGCCGCCGACGCCCAGGAGGCCGCCTCGAGGCGGTCCGGGAGCGCCCGGTGGGTGTAGCCGTCGAGGCGGTCGACACCGGTGATCCGGATGGTCCGGTCGGTGTCCATGGAGATGATCGCGCCCATCTTCTGCAGAACGCAGATGAGGTCCTCGATCTCGGGCTCCACGGCCGCGTTCGACAGCTCGGTGACGCCCTCGGCGAGGACGGCGGTGAGCAGCACCTGCTCGGTCGAACCGACCGAGGGGTACGGGAGGCGGATCTTGCAACCGCGAAGACGCTGGGGGGCCTCCAGGTACTGACCGTCGTCCCGCTTCTCGATCGTGGCGCCGAACTGGCGCAGGACGTCGAAGTGGAAGTCGATCGGCCGGCCGCCGATGTCGCAGCCGCCGAGACCCGGGATGAAGGCGTGACCCAGTCGGTGCAGCAGCGGGCCGCAGAACAGGATCGGGATGCGGGACGAGCCGGCGTGCGCGTCGATGTCGGCGACGTTCGCGGACTCCACGTGCGTCGGGTCGAGGACGAGCTCGCCGGGCTCCTCGCCCGGACGGACCGTCACCCCGTGCAGCTGGAGCAGTCCGCGGACCACGCGGACGTCACGGATGTCGGGAACGTTGCGCAGTCGGCTGGGACCGCTGCCGAGCAGGGCGGCGACCATCGCCTTGGGCACGAGGTTCTTCGCGCCGCGGACGCGGATCTCGCCCTCCAGCGGGGTTCCGCCGTGGACAAGCAGGACATCGTCTGTGCCGGTCATGAATCTCGCGTTCCGGTCGGGTCGGTCGGGTGGCCAGAGAAAAGGGTAAGGGGCCATGGGACCCCGTTCGGGTGTGTCGGGGGGTCTGTCAGATGTAATGAATTCGGCACAACACCCTCTGTTCCCGTGATCTTGCGGAGCGTTACCGTCCGCTTGTGCCGGTTCGTCCGTACGGGAAGACCCGCCGCGCCCTTCTGAACTGCGAAGGCCGTCGACTTCCCGCCGCCGCACCCCCATCGCGCCCGACAGCCCCCGCGAACGCCGAAGATGCGGGATCATGTGTCGCATGACCGAGGTGTCCTCGCTCACAGGACGGCTGCTCGTGGCCACCCCCGCGCTGGCGGACCCGAATTTCGACCGCGCGGTCGTCCTGCTGCTCGACCACGACGACGAGGGCTCGCTCGGCGTGGTCCTCAACCGGCCGACGCCGGTGACCGTCGGCGACATCCTCGCGCCCTGGGCCGCACTCGCCGGCGAACCCGGCGTCGTCTTCCAGGGCGGCCCCGTCTCGCTCGACGCGGCGCTCGGCGTCGCCGTGATCCCCGGCGACGAGGGCCCCCTCGGCTGGCGCAGGGTGTACGGAGCGATCGGCCTCGTCGACCTGGAGGCCCCGCCCGAGCTCCTCGGACCGGCCCTCGGCTCCCTGCGGATCTTCGCCGGGTACGCGGGCTGGGGACCCGGCCAGCTGGAGACCGAGCTGGGCGACGGAGCCTGGTACGTGGTCGAGTCGGAGCCCGGCGACGTCTCCGCGCCGCACCCCGAGACCCTCTGGCGGCAGGTGCTGCGCCGCCAGCGCGGTGAACTCGCGATGATCGCGACGTACCCCGACGACCCGTCCCTCAACTGACCCCCGCGGCTTTCAGTACCCTTGGCGGTTATGAGCACTCTCGAGCCCGAGCGCGGGGCAGGTACGGGAACCCTCGTGGAGCCGACTCCGCAGGTGTCCCACGGTGACGGCGACCACGAGCGCTACGCCCACTACGTCCAGAAGGACAAGATCATGGCGAGCGCCCTCGACGGGACTCCCGTCGTGGCGCTGTGCGGAAAGGTCTGGGTGCCGGGGCGCGACCCCAAGAAGTACCCGGTCTGTCCGATGTGCAAGGAGATCTACGAGTCCATGGGCGCCGGCGGTGGCGACAAGGACAAGGGCGGCAAGGACAAGTAGGCGGATCCCTCGGGGCGTGTGGATCCCGCGGGTCCGGTAGGTCCTGACGTCGGGGACGGCCCCCGTCGTGCGTGCTTCGGCATGCGCGACGGGGGCCGTTTCGCGTTTCCGGGCAGTGCGTCGGGGCCGTTGCACAGGGTGCTTTCGCCGGTCACGGAGTGGTTGAAGTGGTCGAGACCTCTTGTCGGCTCGCCGGAAGCACGCCTAACCTCACGCGTGTTGTGCAGAACGAAACGCACATTGCACATGTTGCAACGGACGTACTTGGAGGGGATCCGCCCATGAAGCTTCCTGCCCGCCTCGCCGCCCCGGCAGCCGTACTCCTGCTCGCGGGGCTCACCGCCACGGCCTGCGCGCCCCAGACGTCCGACGGCAAGGCGACGGCGGACGAGAAGAGCGGCACCCTGCGCGTCTGGCTCTTCCAGGAGGTGAGCAACAAGCCCAAGGAGCAGGTCGTCGACCAGGCCGTCGCCGCCTTCGAGAAGCGGAACCAGGGCACGAAGGTCGAGGTCGAGTACATCCCCGTCGAGACCCGCGCCCAGCGCGTCAAGGCCGCGTTCAACGACCCCAAGTCCGCGCCCGACCTCATCGAGTACGGCAACACCGACACCGCCGGATACGTCAAGGACGGCGGACTCGCCGACATCAGCGCCGAGTTCGCGGCCTGGGACGAGGCCAAGGACACCGACCCGACGGCCCGGCAGTCCGTCACCGTCGGCGGCAAGGTCTACGGCTCCCCGCTCTTCGTCGGCCTCCGCGCCCTCTACTACCGCACCGACGTCTTCAAGGAACTCGGCCTCACCGCCCCCAAGAGCCAGGCCGAACTGATCGCCACCGCCAAGAAGGTCCGCAAGGCGAAGCCCGACCTCTACGGCATCGCCGTCGGCGGCGCCTACACCTACGGCGCCATGCCCTTCGTCTGGTCGGCGGGCGGCGAGATCGCCACCGAGAACAGCGGCTCCTACAAGGCGGCCATCAACAGCGAGGCCGCCCGCAAGGGCATCGCCACCTACACCTCGCTCTTCGGCGACGACAACTGCCCGGCCGCCAAGTGCGCCCAGATGGGCGGCAACGCCACCGTCACCGCCTTCGCCTCCGGCAAGGCCGCCATGGCCATCGGCGGCGACTTCAGCCACGCGGCCGTCGAGGCCGGCACGGTCAAGGGCAAGTACGCGGTCGTCCCGCTGCCCGGCACGGCCCCCGGCTCGATCGCCCCGGCCTTCGCCGGCGGCAACAACATCGGCGTCCTCAAGAGCACCTCGCACCGCACCCTCGCCGTCGACCTCCTGAAGTCCCTCACCGGCAAGGACACCCAGGGCAAGCTCTTCGACGCGATGGGCTTCCTGCCCACCTACACCGACGTACGGGCCGCCGCCGCCCAGCGCCAGCCCTTCGTGAAGCCCTTCATCGACACCCTCGACGCCGGCACCAAGTTCGTCCCCGCGTCCCCCGGCTGGGGCCAGATCGACTCCTCCCTCGTCCTGCCGACGATGTTCCAGGAGGTCGTCAGCGGCCGTAAGGACGTCAAGGCGGCGGCCGACGACGCCGCGAAGAAGATGGACGCGGCCTTCGCGCCGGCGAGCTGAGACGCATGACGACCTCGATCGAACGCACGGAGAAGCGGACCGGCACGACCGCGCGCCCGGCCCCCCGGCGCGGCGCGCGGACCCCCCGCACCGCCCGGCGCACCAGCGCCTGGACCCCCTGGCTGTACCTCCTGCCCGCCCTCGCCGTCATCGGCGGACTCCTCGTCTACCCCGTCTACCAGCTCGGCCTCATCTCCTTCCTGGAGTACACCCAGGCCCAGGTCAGCGGCGGCGAACCCACGTCCTTCAAGGGGTTCGGCAACTACACGACCCTCTTCTCCGACCCCCAGTTCTGGCAGGTCCTCCTCGCCACCGTCGTCTTCGCCGCCGCCTGCGTCGTCACCACGCTCGCCGTCGGCTGCGCCCTCTCGGTCCTCCTGACCCGGGTCCGGGCCCTGCCCCGGCTCGTCCTGATGGTGGCCGCGCTCGGCGCCTGGGCCACGCCGGCCGTCACCGGCTCCACCGTCTGGGTCTTCCTCTTCGACCCCGACTTCGGCCCGGTGAACCGGCTCCTCGGCCTGGGCGACTTCTCCTGGACGTACGGGCGGTACAGCGCCTTCGCCCTCGTCCTCCTCGAAGTCGTCTGGTGTTCCTTCCCGTTCGTGATGGTCACCGTCTACGCGGGCATCAAGGCCATCCCGTCGGAGGTCCTGGAGGCCGCCGCCCTCGACGGCGCCTCGCAGTGGCGGATCTGGCGCTCGGTCATGGCACCGATGCTCCGGCCGATCCTGGTCGTCGTCACCATCCAGTCGATCATCTGGGACTTCAAACTCTTCACCCAGATCTACGTGATGACCAACGGCGGCGGCATCGCCGGCCAGAACCTCGTCCTCAACGTGTACGCGTACCAGAAGGCCTTCGCCTCCTCCCAGTACAGCCTGGGCTCGGCGATCGGCGTGGTCATGCTGCTGATCCTGCTGGCCGTGACCCTGGTCTACCTGCGGCTCCTGCGACGCCAGGGAGAAGAACTGTGAGCGCGTTCCGCATACGCCGGCCCGGGCGCCTCGCCGCCGAGGCGGTCACGCTCCTCGTCGCGGCGGCCGTCGCCTTCCCCCTGTACTGGATGGTCCTCTCGGCCCTCAAGCCGGCGGGCGAGATCCAGTCGACCGACCCCCGGCCGTGGACGCTCTCCCCGTCCCTCGACTCCTTCCGGCGGGTCTTCGAGCAGCAGGACTTCGGCCGCTACTTCCTCAACTCGCTGATCGTGGCGGGCACGGTCGTCCTCGCCTCCGCGCTCATCGCCTTCCTGGCGGCGACGGCGGTCACGCGGTTCCGCTTCCGGTTCCGGACGACGCTCCTCGTCATGTTCCTGGTCGCCCAGATGGTGCCGGTCGAGGCGCTCACCATCCCGCTGTTCTTCCTCATGCGGGACTTCGGGCAGCTCAACACCCTCGGCTCGCTGATCCTGCCGCACCTCGCCTTCTCGCTCCCCTTCGCGATCTGGATGCTCCGGGGCTTCGTCAAGGCGGTCCCGGAGGCCCTGGAGGAGCAGGCCCAGATCGACGGGGCGAGCCGCACCCGGTTCCTGTGGCAGATCCTCTTCCCGCTCGTCTTCCCCGGCCTGGTGGCGACGAGCGTCTTCTCCTTCATCTCGACCTGGAACGACTTCCTCTTCGCGAAGTCCTTCCTGATCAGCGACACCTCGCAGTCGACCCTGCCGATGGCGCTGCTCGTCTTCTTCAAGCCCGACGAGAACGACTGGGGAGGCATCATGGCGGGTTCGACCGTGATGACGATCCCGGTCCTCGTCTTCTTCGTACTCGTACAGCGCCGCCTGGTCTCGGGCCTCGGCGGGGCGGTGAAGGACTGACGTGATGACAGACGACGTGATGGCCGACGACGTGACGACCGACGACGTGAACCTGATCCCGGCGCCGTTGACCGTCGCGCGCGGCGGGACCGGCCCCGGCGCCACCCGTGTCGCGCTCGACGCGCGGACGACGCTCGACGCGGGACCCGGCACCGAGAGCACCGCGCGCTGGCTGCGCACCACCCTGGGCGCCGCCACCGGACTGCCGCTGGCCGACGGCGCGGGACCGCACGCCGTACGGCTGCGGATCAGCGAGGAGGTGGAGCGGGAGCACGGCCCCGAGGGCTACCGCCTCTCCACCGAGGCCGAGGCCCCCGACGCCGCCGTCGTCATCGAGGGCGGCGGCCCCGCCGGGGTGTTCTGGGGCGCCCAGACCCTCCGTCAGCTGCTCGGCCCGGAGGCGTACCGCAGCGCGCCCGTGAGGGGCGGCGACTGGGACCTCCCGTACGTCACGGTCGAGGACGCCCCCCGCTTCGGCTGGCGCGGGCTCCTCCTCGACGTCTCCCGGCACTTCCTGCCCAAGGACGACATCCTGCGCCAGCTCGACCTCCTCGCCGCCCACAAGCTCAACGTCTTCCACTTCCACCTCACCGACGACCAGGGCTGGCGCATCGAGATCAAGCGCCAGCCCAAGCTGACCGAGGTCGGCTCCTGGCGGGCCCGTACCAAATGGGGACACCGGGCCTCGCCCCTCTGGACGGAGGCCCCGTACGGCGGGTTCTACACCCAGGACGACATCCGCGAGATCGTCGCGTACGCCGCCGAGCGGCACATCACCGTCGTCCCCGAGATCGACCTCCCGGGCCACGCGCAGGCCGCCATCGCCGCCTACCCCGAACTCGGCAACACCGACGTCGTCGACACCGCCGCCCTCACCGTCTGGGACACCTGGGGCGTCAACCCGAACGTCCTCGCCCCGACCGAGGACGTCCTGCGGTTCTACGAGGGCGTCTTCGAGGAGGTCCTCGGCCTCTTCCCGTCCACCTTCGTCCACGTCGGCGGCGACGAGTGCCCCAAGGACCAGTGGAAGGCCTCCCCGGCCGCCCAGGCCCGCATCAAGGAGCTCGGGCTCGCCGACGAGGACGGGCTCCAGTCCTGGTTCATCCGCCACTTCGACCGCTGGCTCGCCGCCCGCGGACGCCGCCTGATCGGCTGGGACGAGATCCTGGAGGGCGGCCTCGCGGACGGCGCGGCCGTCTCGTCCTGGCGGGGGTACGCGGGCGGGATCGCCGCCGCCGAGGCCGGCCACGACGTCGTCATGTGCCCCGAACAGCAGGTGTACCTGGACCACCGTCAGGCGCCGGGCGAGGACGAGCCGATGCCCATCGGGTACGTCCGCACCCTGGAGGACGTCTACCGCTTCGAGCCCGTCCCGCCGGGGCTCTCGCCGGAGGCCGCCGCCCACATCCTGGGAACCCAGGCCAACGTCTGGACCGAGGTCATGGAGAACCGGTCCCGCGTCGACTACCAGGTCTTCCCGCGCCTCGCCGCCTTCGCCGAGGTCGCCTGGTCCGCGCTGCCCGCCCCGGAAGACCGCGACTACACCGGCTTCGAGCGCCGCATGAACACCCACTACCGGCGCCTCGACGCCCTCGGCGTCGACTACCGCCCGCCGACCGGCCCCCAGCCCCGGCAGCGTCGCCCGGGAGTGCTCGGCAGGCCCCTGGAAGGAGCGCCCCCGATCGTGTGAGACAGCTCGCGTCCCCGGTTCACCCAAGAGCGGCGAAAGGGAAGTTACCGTCGCTCCTGGGGCGTCCCGGACGGAACAGTCCTTCGCGGACCCTCGCGCCGGACGGCTCGGAAGATGTGCCAGAGTTGCCACGTCCGGCCTGTGAGCACGTACGGTACGCCCACACGCAGGCGCGACCGCCGGGCACAGTCGGGGACCACCGGGACACCGGGAAGGGGCAGCGGGTTGACCACGCACGCACCACAGACGGCGCAGTCCGTGACGCTGCCCGCCTCGCTCGACGAGGCCGTGGCGGCGCTCATCGCCATGCCGGCCGCCGTGCCCGTCGCCGGCGGCACCGACCTGATGGCCGCCGTCAACAGAGGTCAGCTCCGCCCCGCCGGACTCGTCGGCCTGAGCCGCATCAACGAGATCCGCGGCTGGCAGTACCAGGACGGCCACGCCCTCCTCGGCGCGGGCCTCACCCACGCCCGCATGGGCCGCCCCGACTTCGCCGCCCTCATCCCTGCCCTCGCCGCCGCCGCCCGCGCCGCGGGACCGCCCCAGATCCGCAACGCGGGCACCCTCGGCGGCAACGTGGTCACCGCCGCGCCGACCGGCGACTCGCTGCCCGTGCTCGCCGCCCTGGAGGCCGACCTCGTCGTCGTGGGCCCCCTCGGCACCCGCGAGATCCCCGTCTCCCACCTGCTCGCGGGCCGTGATCTGCTGGCCCCCGGCGAGCTCGTCGGCTTCGTCCGCGTACCGCTGCTCCACGCCCCCCAGGTCTTCCTCAAGGCCACCGGCCGCACCGGCCCGGCCCGCGCCACCGCCTCCGTCGCCGTCGTCCTCGACCCGGCCCGGCGCGGCGTGCGCTGCGCGGTCGGCGCCGTCGCCCCGATGCCGCTGCGCCCGCTGGAGGCGGAGCGCTGGATCGCCTCGCTGGTGGACTGGGACAACGACCGGGGCCTGGCCCCCGAGGCGCTCGCGGCGTTCGGCGAGTACGTCGCCGCCGCCTGCATTCCGGACCCGCCGGGCGACGAACAGCTGCCGCCCGCCGTACAGCACCTGCGGCGCACGGTCGCCGCACTCGCCCGACGGGCACTGGGGAGGGCACTGGCATGAGCAACGACGAACAGCACGGGAACCCGGGCGGCTGGGAGCCGATCCCGCAGAGCGAGGGGTACGACGGCGACGCGACCGCCTTCGTCCAGCTGCCGCCCGACTTCATGCTGGACGGCGTGCCCCTGGAGGCGCCGGGCCACGGCTACGTACCGCCGATGATCATGCCGCTGCAGCCGCTCACCCCGGCGGCGGCGACCGACCCGGCGGCGACGGGCGCGTGGACGGTGCACCTGCCGACGCAGGCGGAGCAGGTCCAGCACTTCGACCAGGTCGAGCACGTGGATCACGTCGATCGTGTGGATCACGTCGAGCACGTGGATCGCGTCGAGCACGCGGGCCAGGCGCAGGACTTCGGGCAGGGCCAGGGGACCGAGTACTTCGAGCAGGGCGAGTACGTCCAGCACGGGTCGCAGCACGCGGAGGGGTTCGGCCAGGACCCGCACGCGACGGCCGAGTGGAACTTCGCGGGCTCGACGGCCTCGGTCGACTCCACGGGCCAGTGGGAGATCCCGGTCGCGCCGGAGCAGGCCGTACCGGAGCAGGTCGTACCGGAGTCCGCCGTACCGGAGACCGCCGCAGCGGAAGCGGTCGAGCCCCCGCACCGCACCTCGTACGACCAGGCCCCGGCGACCCTGCCGGGCGGCGCGCCCGCGCCGTGGGCGCTGCCGGAGGAGCCGGTCGCGGAGGCCGGCCAGGCCGACGCCGATGCGGTCCAGGACGCCTCCGGGCCGGAGCCCGAGCGGGAGCCGGAGCCCGACGCGGACGCCCCGGCCGAGATCCCGGTCGAGGCGCTGGAGGAGACGGCCCCGGCCCCCGTGCCCGAGCCCGACCCCGCGCCCGACGTCTACGCGTCCACGGACAGCGACGAGCACCCCCACACCTCGTACACCCTGCGGGTCAACGGCGCCGACCGGCCCGTCACCGGTTCCTGGATCGGCGAGTCCCTGCTCTACGTCCTGCGCGAGCGCCTCGGCCTCGCCGGGGCCAAGGACGGCTGCTCCCAGGGCGAGTGCGGCGCGTGCAACGTGCAGGTCGACGGCCGGCTCGTCGCCTCCTGCCTGGTGCCGGCGGCGACCGCCGCCGGGTCCGAGGTGCGGACGGTCGAGGGCCTCGCCACCGACGGCGAGCCGTCCGACGTGCAGCGGGCGATGGCGAAGTGCGGCACCGTCCAGTGCGGCTTCTGCATCCCGGGCATGTGCATGACCGTGCATGACCTCCTGGAGGGCAACCACGCCCCCACCGAGCTGGAGACCCGCCAGGCGCTCGCCGGCAACCTCTGCCGCTGTTCCGGCTACCGGGGCGTCCTCGAAGCCGTACGGGACGTCGTCGCCGAGCGCGAGGCGAGCGCCGCGGCCACGGCACCCACCGGACCCGAGGCCGCCGCCGAGCTCCGCGTCCCGCACCAGATTCCCCACCCGCACGACGGAGGCATGGCGTGAGCAGCGACGCGACCACCGCCGTTCCCGTTCCCCCTGTCCTGGACACCCCCGGGGCACTGGACCAGGAGCCGGCCGCGCACGGCCTCGGCACCTCGCTCCCGCAGGCCGAGTCACGGGCGAAGACCGAGGGCACCTTCCCGTACGCCGCGGACCTGTGGGCCGAGGGCCTGCTCTGGGCCGCGATCCTGCGCTCCCCGCACCCGCACGCCCGGATCGTCTCCGTCGACACGACGGCCGCGACCGCCATGCCGGGCGTACGGGCCGTGGTGACGGCCGCGGACGTCCCGGGCGCGGCGACCTACGGCCGGCGCGTCGCCGACCGGCCCGTCTTCGCCTCCGACCTGGTCCGGCACCACGGCGAGGCCATCGCCGCCATCGCCGCCGACCACCCCGACACGGCCCGGCTCGCCGCGGCCGCGATCAGCGTCGAGTACGAGCTCCTCGACCCGGTGACCGACCCCGAGAAGGCCTTCGCCGCCGAGGCGCTGCACCCCGACGGCAACCTGATCCGGCACATCCCGCTGCGCTTCGGCGACCCGGACGCGACCGGCGAGGTCATCGTCGAGGGCCTGTACCGGATCGGCCGCCAGGACCCCGCGCCCATCGGCGCGGAGGCCGGCCTCGCCGTGCCCCGCCCCGACGGCGGCGTCGAGCTGTACACGGCCTCGACCGACCCGCACACCGACCGGGACCTGGCCGCCGCCTGCTTCGGCCTCCAGGCCGAGCAGGTCAAGGTGGTCGTGACCGGCGTCCCCGGCGCCACCGGAGACCGGGAGGACCCGGGCTTCCAGATCCCGCTGGGCCTGCTCGCGCTCCGTACCGGCTGCCCCGTCAAACTCACCGCTACGCGCGAGGAGTCCTTCCTCGGCCACGCCCACCGCCACCCCACCCTGCTGCGCTACCGCCACCACGCGGACGCGGAAGGGCACCTGGTGAAGGTGGAGGCGCAGATCCTGCTCGACGCGGGCGCGTACGCCGACTCCTCGTCCGAGTCCCTCGCGGCGGCCGTGGCCTTCGCCTGCGGCCCGTACGTCGTCCCGCACGCCTTCGTCGAAGGCTGGGCGGTCCGCACGAACAACCCGCCGTCCGGCCATGTGCGCGGCGAGGGCGCGATGCAGGTGTGCGCCGCCTACGAGGCGCAGATGGACAAGCTGGCGGCCAAACTGGGCGTGGACCCGGCCGAGCTGCGCATGCGGAACGTGATGGCCACCGGCGACATCCTGCCGACCGGCCAGACCGTGACCTGCCCGGCCCCCGTGGCCGAACTCCTCGCCGCCGTACGCGACTTCCCGCTCCCCCCGCTGCCCAAGGACACCTCGGAGGACGACTGGCTGCTGCCCGGCGGCCCCGAGGGCGCGGGCGAACCCGGCGCGGTGCGGCGGGGCGTGGGCTACGCCCTCGGCATGGTGCACATGCTGGGAGCGGAGGGCATGGACGAGGTCTCGACGGCGACCGTGCGGGTCATGGACGGCGTGGCCACGGTCATCTGCTCGGCCGTGGACACCGGCTCGGGATTCTCCACGCTCGCCCGCCAGATCGTGCAGGAGACCCTCGGCATCGACGAGGTCCAGGTCGCACCCGTCGACACCGACCAGCCGCCGGCGGGCCCGTCCGCCCACGGCCGCCACACCTGGGTCTCGGGCGGGGCGGTGGAACGCGCCGCCAAGATGGTCCGTACGCAGCTCCTCCAGCCGCTGGCCCACAAGTTCGGCATGTCGACCGAGCTGCTCCAGATCACCGACGGCAAGATCACCTCGTACGACGGCGTGCTCTCGACGACGGTCACGGAGGCGATGGACGGCAAGGAACTCTGGGCCACCGCCCAGTGCCGGCCCCACCCCACCGAGCCCCTCGACGAGGACGGCCAGGGCGACGCCTTCGTCGGCCTCGCCTTCTGCGCGATCCGCGCGGTGGTGGACGTGGACATCGAACTCGGCGCGGTACGGGTCGTGGAGATGGCCGTCGCCCAGGACGTCGGCCGCATCCTCAACCCGGCCCAGCTCGCCACCCGCATCGAGGCGGGCGTCACCCAGGGCGTTGGCGCGGCCCTCACGGAGAACCTCCGCACCGCCCGCGGCCTGGTCCGGCACCCCGACTTCACCGGCTACGCACTTCCGACATCCCTGGATGCCCCGGACATTCGCATCGTGAAACTCGTCGAGGAACGCGATGTCGTGGCCCCGTTCGGCGCGAAGGCGGCGAGCGCGGTCCCGGTCGTCACCTCACCCGCCGCAGTGGCCTCAGCGGTGCGCGCGGCGACCGGACGACCTGTCAACCGCCTCCCGATCCGCCCACAGGCGGCCGTCGCCGTGCCCAATTCGTAACCATGTGATGTCCGTTGCTTGTGCAACCGGGAGGTGCGGACTGTCGTCGTTCCTGACTACAGTGAACTCCTAGACTTGGTTGACGCGGCACGGTGTTGACGCGGCACGGTGGTTCACACGGGGGAGGAGCGCGGCATGGAAGCCTCGTTGGGTGGGATGGCGTCCGGGATGCGGGCGGCGGCCGTCAAGTACAGCGCCGACTCCATGGAGTCCTTCAGGAAGCAGGTCGAGGGGCTCATCGAGGACCTCCAGGGCTCGCACGCCGAACCCGGGAAGTTGAAGGCCGAGAATCCGGTGACCCGCACGCAGTTCGGCGGCGGCGGCGCCGCCTGGGGCGAGGCCCAGGGCGCCTACGCGGCGTACGACGGGACCCTCTCGCGCCTCGTGGAGCTGTCCGGCCTGCTCAACGACTGCCTGGAGGGCCTGGGGATCGCGGTCGTCGCCTCGAAGAACGGCTTCGAGGAGATGGACGACGACATCAAGCGCAAGATGATCGACATCCACCAGCGGACCTTCGACGCCAAGGAAAAGGCGGACAAGGAAGCGGGCCGTGGAGCGCCGGAGAGCAGCGGCGACAAGGCCGCCGAGGGCGACACCTCCTTGCAGTAGGCGGGTGCGGACGGAATTTCGGGGACACGGGGAAGAGGCGAGACATGAGGCCTGCAGAGGGCGGCGGAGGCGGCGGAACGAACTTCCGCGGCATGTCCCATCAGCAGATGCTGGCGTGGCTGGACGAGGCCAGCAGTTTCTACGTCGGCGACGCGGCACAGCGGCTGAAGTCGGTCGCGGTGCAGCTGGAGCGGATCGCCGAAGAACTGAGCGCCAGCATGCGGCGCATGGACTGGGAGGGCGAGGCCGAGAAGGCCTTCGTCGAGTGGGCCACCAACGTGGCCAACTCAACCAAGGGGCTCGCGGATTACAGCGAGCGCGGGGCCATCTGGATGGAGGACAACTCCGCGGCCATCGCCTCGGCGCAGAGCGCCGTGCCCCGGTACACGTCCCACGCGTCCGCCAAGGAGAACCTCGAAGCGGCGCTGAAGTACCGCAACGATCCCGACTCCCGGACGATCGCCAGCAACGCCCGGTCCCAGATGGCCGCGAGCGAGGAGCTCGCCGCCATCGAGGCCAAGGAAAAGGCGAACAAGGAGGCGGCGGCGGCCGAGATGGAGCGCCTCTCGTCCGCGTACCAGTGGTCGAGCTCCAACATGAAGAACAACGTCCCGCCGACGTTCCCGCCGCCGCCGGGGGCGTTCGTTCCGCCGGACCCCGGGCGCGGCCGTCAGGGCGAGACCGAGCGCGTCCAGTACCCGACGAGCGACCGCCGCACCACGGGCACGGACACGAGCACGGGCACGCACACCACGCGCACCCAGCCGGACACCCAGTCCACGCACGAGACGACCACGATCCCGCCGAAGGGCGACACGACCGGGCCGACGGACGTGATCCGGCCTACCGACCGGCCCCCCGTCAGCACCGAGGTCCGGCCCGAGGTTCCTGTGGACCTGGGCATCGACAGCGTGGACACGCTGCCGTCCCCGACCCACACCACCACCGGGCCGGGGCCGACGACGCAGGGCACGCCGCCGCCGATCACGAAGGACGGCGGTACGCCTCCGTTCGTCACCACGGGCATGCCGCCGTTCCCCTCGAAGGGCGGCCCGGGTCCCGTGGGGCCCACCGGGCCCGTCACCGGAGGCACCGGCAACCCCCGCGGTCCCGTGACCGGCGGCCAGCGCGCAGGCCTCAACGTTCCCCGCGAGGGCATCAGCGGCGGACGCCAGGTGCAGAGCACGCAGGGGCGCCCCGCGACCGGCCTCCCGCGCACCACCGCCATCGGCACGGAGCAGGGCGGGCGCAACGGCTCGGGCATGGGCCGTGGCATGGGCGGCGGCATGGGCGGTTCCACGGGCGGCATGGGCGCCGGCCAGAACGGCATCAGCGGCGGTCGCCGCCTCGCCGGTGAGACCGGCGGGGTCGTCGGCGGCAAGGCGCAGCGTCCCGGCACCGCAGCGGGCGGCGCGCGTCCCTTCACGCCCGGCGGCTCCGGCCTCGTGCGCGGAGGCACCACGCGGGCCGGTGACGAGCGCGAGGACACGAACGGAGAGCGTCCCGACTACCTTGTCGAGGACGAGGAAACCTGGCAGCAGGGCACCCGCCGCGTGGCGCCGCCCGTCATCGACTGATCAGCGCGAGGAAGCAGATGTCTACCAGCAGTACGCGTCGGAGCCGTGCCCGAGTCACCGCCTCGGCCGCCTTGGGGATGCTGCTGGTGGGCATCGCTTCCGTCCCTGCCCAGGCGGCGGGTATCCGAGACCGGCAGTGGCACCTCGACGCCATGGGCGCCGAGAAGATCTGGCAGCTCAGCACGGGCAAGGGCGTCACGGTCGCAGTGATCGACAGCGGCGTCGAGGACACCCACCCCGACCTCCAGGGGCAGGTGCTGGACGGCAAGGACCTGGCTCCCGAGGCGCCGGGGGACGAACACACCGACGTCGAAGGCCACGGCACGAGCATGGCGGGGATCATCGCCGGCACGGGCAAGGCCAACGGCGGCGCGGGGGCGTTCGGCCTCGCCCCCGGGGTGAAGATCCTCCCCGTTCGGCTTCCGGCCCCGGACCAGGACCGCAGCATGGCCGACGCGGACAAGCAGTTCAACAAGCTGGCCCCCGAGGCCATCCGCTTCGCGGTCGACTCCGGTGCCAAGGTCATCAACATCTCGCAAGGCGCCAAGTCGGGCTCGCAGGAGCTCACCGATGCGGTGAAGTACGCCCTCGACAAGGGGGCCCTCGTCTTCGCGTCCGTCGGCAACACCGCCGACAAGGGCAACGTCGTGGAGTACCCGGGGGCCACTCCCGGCGTCGTCGGCGTCGGGGCGGTCGATCAGAAGCTCACGCACATCCCGATGTCCCAGCACGGGGATCAGGTCGACATGGTGGCCCCCGGCAAGGACATCGTCGCCGCCTGCGACGACGGCGGCGTCTGCAAGTCCACCGGTACCAGTGACGCCACCGCCCTCGCCTCCGCGGCCGCCGCGCTCCTCTGGTCGAAGCACCCCGACTGGACCAACAACCAGGTCCTGAAGGTCATGCTCAACACCATCGCCGGGCCCAAGGACGGCGACAAGCGCAGCGACTTCATCGGCTACGGGGCCATCCGCCCCCTTCGCACGCTGAAGACTCCCGGCGACCCGGGTCCGGCCGACGTCCGGCCGATCGACGACCTGACCGAGGCCGCGACCGCCACGCCTTCCGCCCCGGAAACCCTGCCCTCGGCCGACCCCGGTCCGGTGGAGACCACCACCGCGGCCCCCGCGCCGGCCCCGCAGGCCTCGGCCGAGGAAGGCGGCAACACCGGCCTCTGGATCGGGCTCGGGATCGGTGCGGCCGTGCTGCTCGGTGCCGGTGTCGCCGTATCCGTACTTCGTTCGCGGCGGAGCTGAGTCCGTCCGTCCCTGCCGCTGAACGTCCGTGACTCACATGGAGAAGAAGTAGATGTCGTTCGACGAGGAGTGGGGCCAAGTCCGCAGCGAGGCAGCTGCCATGAGGCTCAACGGCGTGCCCGCCGAGGGGGGCGGGGGTGGCGGTCCCAGCGACTACAAGGTGACCTCCGCCGATCTCAAGGCCATCGGCAACGAGGCCCAGGAGCTTTTCCACTGGTTCGAGCGGGACGCCTTCCACGCGGGCGCCCAGACTGACGCGGCGGCCAAGAGCCTCGACGGAGACGGCTTCCTGACCGGGTCGGCGATGTGGACCATGTGGGACACATGGCGCGACCAGTGCGAGACGCTCCTCAGCGCCTGCGCGCACATCCACAACCACCTTGAGGACACGGTCGTCAGCCACGCCAACCATGAGGAAACGCTGATCACGAACTTCTCCATGTCCACGATCGACGCACACTTCAAGTAAGCCGACGGCACGGCACAGCACGACACGGGAACGGCTGACGAGGGACGTTAGATGCTGAAGTTCGACCAGGTTCTCCACGCCCATCTCGGCAGCCTCAAGGAGGCTGTCACGGGCTGGTCGGAGGCGGTGTCCAAGCTGGAGAAGTCCAAGGAGAAGGCCGACACCGGCCTCCAGAGCAAGGCCGAGAAGGCCGACTGGAAGGGTGAGAACGCCGGGGTGACCCAGGCGTTCGTCAGGAAGACCGCCAAGGAGTTCGGCGACGCCCTCACCGAGGCGACCAGCATCCGCAACATCCTGCGGGACGCGGAGAGCGAGTTCCAGGCCGCGAAGACCGAGCTGGAGAGGCTGGTCGCGGAGGCCCCGGGCAAGGGGATGCGTATCGACCAACAGGGCGCCGTCAGCCACCTGATCCGCCCCGACAGCCGGTCCAAGGACTACGACGGGCCCAAGCCCGAGGTGGCCGACTTCGAGGCCATGTCCGCGGCGATCAAGGCCGCGATCGACCGGGCCAACAACGCCGACGACGTGGCGTCCCGCGCCTTGCGCGGACTCGTCGGTCCGGACAAGAACAACTTCTCCGGCACGAAGTACGACTCGCTCGCCGCCGCCTCGAAGGTGCAGGACGCCGAGGACGCGCACGCCGCGTACGAGCTGTACAAGAAGGGCGACGAGGCCACCCCGGCGGAGATCGACAAGCTCAACGCCCTCTTCAAGGCCAACCAGAAGGACCCGTACTTCGCCGAGAAGTTCGCCCTGGAAGTCGGACCGAAGGGCTCCATGGAGTACTGGGCCGACATGGGCGACCCGAGCGACGGCTCGCGCCTCGGTGTCGACCACCGCGACAAGCTGAAGGAACTCCAGACGAACTGGAGTCTGACGCTCGCCACCGCGACCCATTCCACCAGCCCCGAGATGGAGCAGTGGAAGGCCGACGTCATCAAGGCCGGCAGCGAGCCCATCCAGACGCGCGGCACCAGCCCGTACGGCTTCCAGGTCATGAGCAACCTGATGCGGGTCGGCGACTACGACGACAAGTTCCTCAAGGACTACGGCAACGGGCTCGTCACCACCGAGCGGAAGATGACGCATGACGGCCGGCTGCCCGCCGACCGCGCCTGGCACGCGATGAACGGCATGCCGTCCCACCTGAACTGGCAGGGCGGCGACCTCGGCAACGACCCCATGATCGGTTTCATGGAGGGGCTCGGGCACAACCCCAAGGCGTCGACGGACTTCTTCAACAGCAGCATCGACGTCACGCCCGAGAACTCCAAGGACAACAAGAAGATCGACCCCTTCGACTACTTCACGAAGGACCGCGAGTGGCCCGAGGAGCTCAACGACAAGGGTGACAGGACCAAGGAGCCCGGCTACAACGCGCTCGGTCACGCCCTGGAGTCCGCGACCACCGGCCACCCGTCCGACGCCGAGGGCGAGGGCCTCAAGGATGTGCGGACCAAGGAGAACGCGGAGGTCATGCAGAAGGTCGTCGAGCGGTACGGCAGCGACCCGAAGTACATGCACGAGCAGCCGGGCATCGACGACAGCCTCGGCAAGATGGGCGCGGCCTACGTCGACGAGCTGAACCGCTCTCTGGAGACGGACAGCGACTCGACGATGGAGGAGGTGGACGGCTCCCCCTTCGGCAACAACGACGCCAAGGGCAAGTCCCGGTTCGGCGAGGAGTTCGACACCGGACTGCTCTGGAACCGTGGCGACGCCATCAATTTCATGGGCATCGTGTCGCAGAGCGAGTCCGGTCACTCGACACTCTCCGCGGCCGAGTCGCTGTACACGACGAGCGTTCTCGATCAGGTGGGCCCGAAGCCGGGCACGGATTTCGACGAGAGAGATCTCACGGACGCGCGGACGACTCTGCGGATCGGGTCGGAGGCGCAGGGGATCATGGACGGGTCCCGCATGGCGCAGATCGACGCAGACTACGAGAAGGACTCCGAGGAGCACAAGAAGGCCGTTGCCAAGTCGACCGAATGGGTCAAGTTCGGGGTCGGCGCGGTCGCGGCGGGCGGTGTCGTCGCCCTGACCGGCGGCGCCGGTGGCGTACTCGTACCGCTGGCCGCGGAGACGGTGGGCGGCGCGGTGACGACCTTCATCGGGATGGAAGCCGATGACATGGCGGAGAAGTACGAGAAGGACGAGCTGCTCAAGAAGAAGTCGGACGACCTGAAGGCCGAGGCGCTGGATAGCGGCAAGGAGAACTCGCTCAGGCCGGGTGTCGCCTACGCGACGGACCCCGCCTGGAGTACTGAGGAGCGCCGCTACCTCAGGGAGGAGCTGGTCAACTACACCCGGACCGCACGCCTCCACGCCCAGGACAACAACCTCCCCGACCCGTATGAGAAGAAGGACTGACGTGAGGCCTGCGCTGGCAATTATTGGTGCGGTCGTGGCAGTTGCTGCTCTCGCGAGCTGTTCTGGCGGCGGCAGCGGGGAGGGCACGAAGGAACCGGAGGGCCTGACTGCGGCGGAGGCCTGCGGTGGCTTCGCCAAGGACGCGGCCTCCACGGCGGCGCTCAAGGCCGTCCTGGGCGGTGACCGCTTCGAGGACAACTACTCGAAGCCGGACAAGGCTCTCGACAGATTGCGTGACGACGCGGCCGCGCCGTGGGCCGACTCCTACCGGCCCCAGCCGGTGACGTACTGCGGCCTCCTGCCCGCCGAGGGGGGACCGAAGAACCTCAAGATCGAGGTGGGCGCGGTGGGGAAGGGTCCGTATCTGGGCCCGAAGCTTGCCCCGAAGGTGACCTCCTACACCTCGGGACTTGAGGCCTTCACCTCCTCCAGCCTGGGTTCTGTCTACTTCTCCTGCCGCCTCAAGGCGCCCGCCCACGAGATCGTCGTCGAGACGACCATCTGGGGCCCGGCAGGTGTCCCAGACACGGACCTGGCGCAGCGCACCCGCCTGATCACCCTCGCCAACGCGGCGGCCCGGCAGGTCTCCGCGGAGCTGGGCTGTGAGGACGACGGGCTCGCGACGGGCGTTCCCTCGCCCACCGCGAACCCGACGTCCTGAGGAGATCGCTCAACCGCTGCGTTTCACCGTCCGCAAGCGGGTCACTGCCCGTAGGCCGGCATCGCGTAGATCCGGCCGCCGCGGGCGATGAAGACGCGGTTGCCGTCACTCGCCAGCTGGTAGGCACCCTCGCGCTGCATCTTCGCGACGAAGAGATGCTCGTGGGTGGTCTTGTGGATGACCTGGACATGGCTGTTGTCGGGCGCGTGGAGCCAGACCGTCGAGCCCGCCACGACAGGGGGGTTGACGTTGCCGACGCCCGTGCCGTCCAGGACGTCGTACCAGTCCGAGACGGGGAAGCGGATGTCCAGCATGGTGCTGTAGCGGTAGATGTTGTAGCCGTCGGCCGCGATGATGTAGTCGCCGTCGAGGGCCGGTGTGCTCCAGCCCGGCCCCGTGTCGTTCTTGGCCTCTTCCTCCCACAGGAAGTCGCCGCGGTCGAGGCGGCGGGCGGTGAGCTTGCGGCCGCCGAGGTAGGCGGTGTTGTCGCCGAGCACGGGAGCCTGGCCGTCGGTGCCCAGGTTCTTGACCTCCCAGTCCGTCTCGCCCGTCTCGGTGTAGAGCCCGGCGACGTAGCCGTCCCTGCCGTGGATGACGAGCCGCTTCCTGCCCACGGCGGCCTTCGCCGGGCCGTTGTGGGAGCGGGGGGACGTCATCGGGCGCGTCCAGGTGGTGGCGAGGGTCCAGGCGTTGACCGCCCGCAGCTCGTTGTCCTTCGACACCAGGTAGACGTGGGTGTCGTCGGCGGCGAGGAGGTCGTCGACGTCGTTCTGGGTCTGCCAGACGGGCTTTCCGGTCGAGGCGACGAAGGCGTGGGCGACGCCGTTCTTGTCGACGCCCACGACGAGCCGGTCGGCGACGGAGACGTAGCCGGCGTCGGCGTCGATCTCCTTGGCCCGCCACCGCTCCTTGCCGGTCGTCACGGAGAGCGCGAGCAGACCGCCCGTCCTCGCCTGCACGATGACCACGTCCCGTACGGGCAGGGGGAGTTCTCCGTCGGCCGCCGTGACGTCCTGGGGCCCCCACAAGGGCTTCGGGACCTCGCCGTAAGGGCTGTCGATGATCGAGACGAAGGCGGCCTCGGGGGTCGGCACGGCGGGCGGCACGTCGGCTGTCGGTGACTTCGGCTCGCCGCGGTTCAGCCACCAGGCGCCCGCCCCGCCACCGGTGCCCAGGACGGCCACGCCCACGGCCGCGCCGGTGAGGAAGCGGCGCCGGGACGGCCTTGCGCCGGGTACGGCGGTCTCCTCGGGGGCCGCGAGGCGCTTCGTGGCGGTCTCGCGCCGCTTGATGTCCTCGGCGAGCGGGCCCTTGCGCCAGGCCCGGTCGGCGCCCTTCGGCGGGGCGAAGGCCAGGGCCACCTGCGGCGGAGCCGGGCGGAACGCAGGGTCCTTCGCCAGGCACGGGCCGATCAGCTCCTGGAGCTCCGGCGGCACCAGGCTCAGGTCCGGGGTGCCGTGGACGACCTCGTACTGCACCGCCGCCACATGGGCGGCGTCGAAGGTGCGCCGGCCGCTCGCCGCGTACGCGAGGACAGCACCGAGCGAGAAGACGTCGGAGGCCGGACCGACGCGCTGCCCGAGGACCTGCTCCGGCGCCCCGTACCCGGGGGTGACCGGGATCTGGCCGGTCGTCGTGAGGGTGAGCCCGTGCTCGGGGCGGGCGATGCCGAAGTCGATGATCCGCGGACCGGTCGAGGTGAGCACGATGTTCGCGGGCTTCAGGTCGCGGTGGACGAGCCCGGCGGCGTGGATGTCGTGGAGGGTGCGGGCGAGCTGAGCGGCGAGGGCACGGACCGTCGGCACGTCCATCGGCCCGTACGCGCGGACCGCGACGTCCAGCGTCGGACCGGCGAGGAACTCGGCGGCGATCCACGGCCGCCCGCCCTCCGTCTGCGCGTCGAGGACCCGGGCCACGCCGTGGCTCGTGACGGCCCGCGCCATGTCGGCCTCGCGGACGAAGCGCTGGGCGAGGTGCTGGTCGTGGGCGAGCTCGGGGCGGAGGACCTTGACGGCGGCGGGGGCTCCGGAGGCGTCGCGGCCGACGTACACCTTGCCCATGCCGCCCTCGCCGAGGACGCCGAGCAGGCGGTACGGGCCGAGCCGGAGCGGGTCGCCGGTGGCGAGGGGCTGCGTGGTCACGGAGGGTGCTTTCCGGTTGGTGGAGGTGGAGGTAGAGCTAGGCGAGGGCGTGCTCAGGCGAAGGGGATCGCCACGACCGACGACTCGCCGGCCCCGATGATGCGGGTCCGCTCCTTGTCGACGACGTACCGCGTGGCGTCCGTCGGGACAACCCAGGCCGAGCGGCGGGTCGACAGGTCGACCGCGCTCAGACCTCCCCGCACCGGCGCGTAGACGTACTTCTTTCCGATGATCGGCCGGTAGTAGAAGTGCGGGGTCAAGGAACGGCTGCCGGGTTTCTCCGCCCAGAACTCGGCGCCCTTGCCCGTACTGACGGCCACGAGCCCCTTGCCGCTCGCGTTCGTGTAGACGAGGTCGTCCGTGACAGCGGGCATTCCGTAGGCGAAGGGGTCGTTACCGCTGCCGTACTCCCAGGCGACCGCCCCGTCCGTCAGGCGCACGGCCCGAAGGCGGTCGCCGCCCGTGTAGACGTGCCGGTCGTCGGTGGCGAGCTGGCCGGGGACGAAGCCGGACGACTCCGTCAGCGGAAGCCGTCGCTTCCACAGCTGCCGGCCCGTGCGCACGTCCCTCGACTGGACCAGGAAGGAGTCGAGGTCGCCGCTGTTCTTGCCGAGGATCAGCTGGTCGCCGACGACCTGGGCGAGCCACGGGCGGACGCCGTCCCATGCGTACGGCTGTCGCCACGCCTCCTTGCCCGTGCGCAGGTTGACGGCGAGCAGGTGCCAGCCGACCTGGTTCGCGTCCGAGTCGAGTTCCCGTTTGCCCAGGCGCGAGGCGGTGAAGAGGATGCCGCCGACCGCGGTGAGGAGCTCCGTGGTCGTCCCGTCGATGCCCTTCAGCTCGATCGTCTTGGCCGCTTCCTTGCCGGTGCGCGCCGCGAGCGTGCGGATCTTCAGGGCGCCGGGGCCCTCGAAGTTGCCGTCGGAGGCGTAGTAGTTCGTGCCGTCGGTGGTGATCTGGTGGGGTTCCATGACCATGGAGTCGGCCCAGAGTTCGCTGCCGCTCTTCGTGTCGACGGCGCGGAAGGAGACCGTCTCGGCGAAGCCCACGACATCGGTACCGGCCAGCAGCGGGGTGATGCTCTCCTCGCGGTCGAGGACCGAGGCCTGCCACAGCGGCGCGGGCGCGCCGTCGGCGGCCGTCGGGGCGGGGACGGCCGTGGGGCCGGTCGGGGTCGGGGCGCCGCCCTTGGCTGTATCGGCGTCTGTGTCCCGGGAGTTCAGCCACGCCCACACTCCCGCGCCCGCCCCCGCGACGCCGAGGAGGGAGCCTCCGCCCAGGGTGAGGGCGCGGCGGCGGGAGAGCGGGGTGTCCGGGGCGGTCTCCGCGGTCGCGGCTCCCGCCGGGACCGGGAGGCGGTGCGGTGCGTGGAGCCAGACGTCCGTCGCGCGGCGGGCGATGTCGGCGAGGACGAGGGGCGGCAGGTGGTCGGCGAACTCGCCGTGGCCGTCGTGGAGATGGGTGGTCAGGTCGGCGGTGGTGGGGCGGGCCGTCGGGTCCTTGGACAGGCAGGCCGTCAGGAGCGGCAGCAGCGCCTCCGGTACGCCGCCGAGGTCGGGCTCGGCGTACCGCACGCGGTACAGGAGGTCGGCCGGCGAGCCCGTTCCGAAGGGGCCGTGGCCGGTGGCGGCGAAGACGAGTACGCCGGCGAGCGCGAACACGTCGCCCGCCGGGGGGTGTTCCTGGCCGCTCGCCTGCTCCGGCGACATGAACGCGGGCGTGCCGGCCGCCGCTCCCGTACGGGTCAGGTGGTCGTCGCCGGCCGCGCGGGCGATGCCGAAGTCGATGATCTTCGGGCCGTAGGCGGTGACGAGGACGTTCGAGGGCTTCAGGTCGCGGTGGACCACGTCCGAGGAGTGCAGCTGCGCGAGGGCTCCGGCGAGCGCGGCGCCGAGGGCGCGGACGGTCGGCTCGGGGAGCGGGCCGCCGAGCGCGACGGCGTCGTCGAGCGGCGGGCCGAGGACGTACTCGGTGGCCAGCCACGGGGTCTCGGCGAGCGGGTCGGCGTCGACGACGGCCGCGCCGTGGCGCGCGCCGATGATCCGCGCGGCGTCCGTCTCCAGTCGGAAGCGGGCGCGGAAGGCGGGGTCGGTGGCGAGCCGGGCGTGCACGGTCTTGAGGGCGACCGTGCGGCCGCCGGGCGTGCGCGCCAGGTAGACCGTGCCCATGCCGCCGGAGCCGAGGCGGGCGAGGAGTCGGTACGTGGCGACGGCGGCCGGGTCGTCGTGGGTCAGGGGCGACAGCATGAGGTCAGGTCCGTCGGATCGAGGAGGGGGGAGGGTCGGTGGTGCCGGTTCGGCTTCAGGTGCGGGCCCGTGTCGCGTGGTCCGCGTGGTCCGCGTGGTTCGCGTGGTTCGCGGGGGTCGTGTGCGCCTGCGCGTCCGGTACCGCCGGGAGTTTGGCGGCGAGCAGTTCCGCCGACTGGCGGGCGAGTGCGGCGACCACCCGGCCCGGCAGCCAGCCGGGGACGAGCAGAGTGCCGGCCGAGTTCAGCACCGTCTGGTGCGCGGTCGGCGGCGCGAGCGCGGCCATCAGGGCGGCCGCCGTGGGGCGGTCGGCCGGGTCGCGGGCCAGGCAGGAGGAGACCACCTGGCGCAGGGCGGGCGGGAGTTCCTCGCGTTCGGGCACGGTGTGGCCGGTGGCGGCGTACGCGAGGACGGCGCCGAGCGCGAAGACGTCGCCCGGGGGTCGCGGCCGGCCGCCCGAGGCCTGTTCGGGGGCGAGCGACCCCGGTTCGAGGCCCGGCAGGCCGGTGCGCGGCTCGCCGTCGGCCGCGGCGGCCCGTACCGCGCCGAAGCAGCTCAGCTTCGGCCCGTCGGCGGTGAGCAGGACCGCGGCGGGGGAGACCCCGGCGTGCGTGAGGCCCTGGGAGTGCGCGGCGGCGAGGCCCTCGGCGAGGGCGGCGCCGACGGCCCGGACGGTCGCCTCGGGCAGCGGGCCGCCGTGGACGGCGAGGGCTACGGGGAGTGGGAGCGCGGGCAGGTACGGGCTCGCGTACCAGGCGGGGGCGGTCGGATCGGCCGGGTCGGCGAGGTCCGTCACCGGGGTGATCCAGGGGCCGAGGAGGTGCCGGGCCGCCGTGGCCTCGGCGGCGAAGCGCGCCGGGTCGGTGCCGGGCAGCGGGGCGCTCAGCAGGACCGTACGGCCGCCGTCGGGGGTGCGGGCCACGAAGCGGCGGCAGGGGACGGCGGAGCCGGGCGGGTCGAGGCGGGTGATCAGCCGGTACGGGCCGATCCGCCGGTCCGGGGCCGAGGGCCGGTCCGCCGCGGGCCGGTTCGGGGCCGCGGGCTGGTTCGGGGCCGTCCGCGGCGCCGCCCCTGACGGTGCGGCGTCCCCCTGCGTGCGCGACCGTTCCACCGGTGAGTCCCCCTGTTGCTGCGACTGCTCGTTGCCACTGCTTGTTGCCGCTGCTTGTCGTGACCGTTTGTTGCCACTGGCTGTTGCGGCTGGCGTTGCGTTGGCTCCCGGGGCGGCCCCGGGGCGGGTCGAGCCTATCGAGGCGGCCGGCCTCCGCGGCGGGGCGGGGGAGGGCGGCGGACCCCGGCGGCGTACGGGCCGGGGAGGGGCGGGCCCGGAACGTCCGAGGCTGTCCGGGTTGCGAAGGTGAAGTGGGCCCGTGTGCGCGGTGAAGCGTCGTGGAGATCTCTTTCCGTGAGGGTTTTCCCGGTGAGGAGTGCTCGAACGCATGGTCGTGGGACTACGATCGCCGTGATTCCGTGGGCACGGAACTTGCTGAGGCGAAGCCGGAACGATCACCACGCGATCGTCGGCGCGATCACCGCACGGGGGAGAGCATGTCGTTCGAAGAGGAGTGGGCGTCGGTCCGGTCCACATCCGCGACCAACGTGAGCATGAGGCTCAACCAGGTCGCCCCGGAGCCCGGTGGCGGCGGTGGCGGCAGTGCCGACCTCAGCGTCGACCAGGACAAGCTCGGGGCCATCGGCAGCGCCGCGTACGCCCTGCACGGCCGGCTGGTCAAGGACGGGAACCACGCGCGCACGAACACCACGGAGGCCGCGACGGGCATGTCGAGCAACGGCTTCCTCACGGGCTCCGCGATGTCGACCGTGCAGGAGACGTGGAGCTCGCAGCTGAACACGCTGCTCGACGCCTGCGCCAACATCTCCAACCACCTCGACTACAGCGCGGCCTCCCACGCGAAGGAAGAGGAAGACATCAAGGCGGCCCTGGCGGCCTCCAAGATCAACGAGTACTTCAAGTAGGCCGGGGGCCCTGCTGTGTTGACCTACGACAACGTGCACCACGCGCCGCTCGACAAGATGAAGGCCGCGGCCGACGACTGGTCCGCGATGAAGGCCAAGCTGGACAAGCTCGCCGAGGACGCCCGTACGACGATGGCCGCGAAGGCCAAGGACGACTACTGGCGCGGGGTGAACGCCGAGGTCACGAAGCCGTTCGTGGACAAGACCGCCAAGGAGTTCGACGACGCCGCGAAGGCCGCCGACGGCATCCACAAGGTCCTGGAGGACGGCTACAACGCCTTCAAGAAGGCGAAGGACGACCTGACGACGATCGCCGAGACCGACGCCCCCGCCAAGGGCTTCAGGGTGAACTCCGACGGCACCGTCTCGGCCCGCGAGCCGCTCTCCGCCATCAAGGACCCGGCGGCCCGGCACGACCCCGACTTCCAGGACCTGGTGCGCAAGGAACGCGCCGACATCCACGCGATGGAGGAGCGGATCAAGGCCATCCTGGAGGTCTGCACCGAGGCCGACGTGGCCTGCTCCAACGCCCTCAAGGCCAACATCACCGGCGACAAGAACAACTTCAGCGCCCCGAAGTACGCGAGCCTCGACGCCGAGGAGGCGCAGCGCGCCGTCGACCTGGCCAAGAAGGGCCGGGACATCTCCCACGAGGAGCTGATGCGCCTCAACGAGCTGCTGAAGGACAACAGCGGCTCGAAGGAGTTCTCCAGGAACTTCTACGACGGTCTCGGTCCGAAGGGCTCCCTGGAGTTCTTCGGGCAGCTGTCCACGGACACGTACGACTACACGAAGGTCGACAAGGAGCGCCTCGCGGACGTCCAGGAGCTCCAGAAGAACCTGGGCCTCAACCTGGCGACGGCCACGCAGGGCGGCGACGCCTGGACCGACAAGTGGTCCACGGACATGCGCAAGCTCGGCACGGAGCGCATCCCGCTCGTCAAGTACGACAACAACCCGGCCTTCGGCTACCAGTTGCTCGGCGGCATCATGCGCTACGGCGACTACGACAAGAAGTTCCTGGTCCCCATCGCGGAGCACGTCACACAGCTTCACGCCAAGGACCCGTACCTCTTCGCCAACAGCAAGCCGATGGTCAGCGGCGGGCTGCAGAACCAGTACAACCCGTCGGGAGTCAACGGCTCCGGCTTCGACCCGATGGTCTCGATGCTGGAGGCGCTGGGGCACAGCCCGGACGCGTCGAAGGAGTACTTCTCCAAGGAGCCGACGTCCTACAACAAGGACGGCAGCCTCGGCGGCACCGTCGACCTGGACCCGAAGAAGGACGGGAACCAGAAGGGCTACCTGGACTACTTCCAGAACAAGGAGTACGACTTCTTCCCCGACATCGAGGGCCACAACCCGGACGACTGGAAGAAGACCGCGGCCTACATGCCGGACGCCCTCGGCCACGCCCTGGAGGCGGCGACCACGGGTCACGGCTGGGACGACCCCACCCCCGAGCTGCACCGCGACGAGAAGTCCGCCGAGATCATGAAGCAGGTCATCGACTCCTACGGTTCGAGCACCGAACTGCGGGAGCAGCACAAGGCGATGATGGACAGCCTGGGCAACATGGGCGCGGCCTACATCGACGACCTGAACTACTCGATGATGAACTTCGGCGGCACGGGAGACGCGTACAACCGGGACGAGCTCTTCGGGAACAGCAGCGACGGCAGCAAGCGGACGGACTTCGGGTTCAACGCGTCGCTGGAGTTCATGAAGGGCGTCGCGGGCGACGAGGACGCGTACAAGAGCATGTCGGCGGCCCAGCAGGTCTTCGAGGCGAGCGGCATCAAGGCGCTGGAGGGGGACCGGGACGACGCGATGGCGTTCGCCAAGAACGGCTCCCTCGTCCACGGCGTCCTCGACGAGTCGCGCGTCACCCAGATCGCCGAGGACTTCAAGGACGACGAGGACAAGAAGAACCTGGCCCTGGAGCAGCAGGCCGAGTGGCGGAAGTCCGCGGTCAGCGGCGGTGTCGCCGCGGTCGTGGGCGTGGGCTCGGCCGTCGTGCTCGGCCCCGCGGCGGGTGTCGTGGCGGCCACCGTCGTGCCGATCATCATGGAGAGCGTCGGGTCGACCGTCAGTACGTCGTACGCGTCCGGCACCCTTGAGTACCTCAAGGACAACGAGTTCAAGAACGACGACGAGGCGCGGGTGTCGATCGGCTCCACACGGGAGGCAGGGCGCGGCAGTGCCATGAGCCCGTTGCTGAACTACGCGGAGGCCACCGGCATGACGGAGGCCGAGCGGCGTGCGTTCCTCGACGACGCGAGGGGCGCCTATCTCGATGGCGAGCAGCTCGTCAGCGGCACCGAACAGAAGGTCAGGTGAGCATGTCGGTCACCAGCGGGTGGGTGGGCAGGAGTGCCGTCGTGCTCGCCGTCGTGCTCTCGGCGGCGGCCTGCGGCGGCGGGGACTCCCCGGCGCCGAACGCGACGGATGCCGTGTCGCCGACGGCGCTCAAGACCTGCCAGGAGGTCTTCGGCACGGCCAACGTCGACGCGGTGCAGGCCGATCTGGGCGACGGGTTCCGCCCGTTCGACCGCTCGCTCCCGGAGATGAAGGAACGCCTGGTCACGGAGGCGCGCGGCTGGACCGCCGGCAAGGACGACCTCCAGCGCACCACGTTCCACCCGTGCGAGATGGAGGGCGAAAAGGACGGGGCCACGGCTCGCGTCACCGGCACCGTCGGATGGTCGATGTACGACATCGACTTCGTGAAGTCCGGTGACGGCAGGCTCCGCTGGCGCGCGGTCGCGGACGGGGTGTACGTGGCCTCCCGGCCCGACACCTGGGGAACGCCGCTCGTCATGCCCTGCACGGTCCCGGGCACGGCCACCGGCCAGGGGCGGGAGCTGCCGCTCCAGGTGGCGGTGAACGACGAGGCCCGGAAGGCCGGCGACCCGGCCGTGTCGACGGAGCAGCTCCTGAAGTCCCTCGCCGAGAGCACGCGCGAGCTCCTGGGCTGCGAGGAGAAGGTCACGGTCCCCGACGACCTGCTTCCGTGAGGAAGTAGGGAGGGGGGAAGGAAAGGGGAGGGGAAAAGGGAGAGGGACGGCGAAGGCCGTCCCTCTGGGAGAGACCGTGATCGGAATCGAACCGACGTAACTCGCTTTGCAGGCGAGTCCCTGAACCACTCGGGCACACGGTCGTGTTGTGCACTGGTACGACCGTAGAGCGGGTGCCGCGAGGGGCTCAAGGGTTTCCCGGGCTGTGCCATACGACTGCAATGGTGCTGCCACACCCCGTTCACAGTCGGGCCTCGGGCCTCGGGCCTTGGGCCTCGGGTCTTGGGCCTCGGGCCGAAGGGTCAGGCGGGCGTGTCCTCCGGGTCCTCAGGGTCCTCCGCGGACGTCTCGGGGCCCTCGTGGAGGATCGCGCGGGCCTGCTCCGCGGCGCGGGCGGTGCTCTCGCTGACGAAGTCGAGGAACCGGGCGATGTTCTCGAGGCGGGTGCCGGCGGGGGTCCCGGGGCCGAGGACGCCGACGCCCTGCCGCGCGGTCTCGACGATCTGGGCGGTGGACCGGGCGCTGGCCATCATCGACTGGTACCAGACGTCGGCGTCGACGGTGTAGCGCTCGCGGCGGCCTTCGCCGCGTTCCCGGCGGACCAGGTTCTGGCTCTCCAGGAACGTGATCGCCTTGGAGACGGTCGCCGGGCTGACCTGGAGGCGCTGGACGAGTTCGGCCGCGGTGAGGCTGCCCGTGTCGCTGATGCAGAGACAGGCCATCACCCCGGACATCATCTTGGGCATGCCCGACTGCATGAAGACGGTGGTGAGGACTTCCTCGTACGCGCGCACGGCCTCGGGGTCGCGCCCGTGGGCCTGGGGGAGCGCCTCCGGGCTGCGGGGCGTGGCCTGCCTGCTCCGGTGGGCCCGGCGTTCGGTGGCGCGGTGGGCGAGGTCGGCGCGGTAGCCGGTGGGGCCGCCGTTCCGCATCACCTCACGCGTGACGGTCGAGGTCGGGCGGTCGAGACGTCGGGCGATCTCGGCGTAGGCGAGGCCGTCGGCCAGTCCCAGTGCGATCTGCTGACGTTCCTGCTGAGTGAGCCTGCCACCGGGCATCGCGTTCTCCTTCGTGCTCCTTGAGTGCCTCACTATAGCGTTCACGCTCAATTCATTGCAACGCAACGATGAGGCTTGTTGCGTTAGGCCTCAGGATGATTGCAATGAAATCCAGGCTTTGAGCTGCAATGATGCAGATCTGGCGCAACGTGCATGTTGCTCGTTCTTTGAATGCAACGTAGCTTTTCCCTTGTCGGAAACGGCGCCGGGCAACAGCCCGGAAGGCCGGAAGTCCGGAAAAACAAGGAGAGCAACCATGCAGAACTTCGCCACCACCGCCCCGATCGCCGTCATCCTCGACGTCCCGGCCGGCCACATCCGCTTCATCGCCGCCGACCGCGCCGACACCACGGTCGAGGTCCTCCCGGCGGACGCCGGGAAGAGCCGCGACGTGAAGGCCGCGGAGCAGATCGCGGTCGCCTACGCCGACGGTGTCCTGCGGATCGAGGCCGCCGAGGCCAAGAACAAGATCCTGGGCAACTCCGGTGCGGTCGAGGTCACCGTCCAGCTGCCGGCCGGTTCCCGGGTCGAGGCGAAGACGGCCGCCGCCGAACTCCGGGGCGTCGGACGCCTCGGCGACGTCACCTTCGAGGGCGCGCAGGGCACGGTCAAGCTCGACGAGACCGCCGCCGCGCGTCTCACCCTCCAGGCCGGTGACATCGCGGTCGGCCGCCTGGGCGGCCCGGCGGAGATCCGTACGCAGAAGGGCGACCTCCGGGTCGCCGAGGCCCTGCGCGGGACCGTCGCGCTGAGCACCCAGGCCGGTGACATCGCGGTCGGCGCCGGTCGCGGCGTCTCCGCCACCCTCGACGCCGGCACCGCCTACGGCCGCATCACCAACACCCTCCAGAACAGCGAGGGCGCCGGCGCCGGCCTCGCCATCCACGCCACCACCGCCTACGGCGACATCACCGCCCGCAGCCTCTGAAGCACCCGAGACACCCACGCAAGCACCAGACGCCCAGGCAAGCACCAGACGCCCGCGGCAGGCACCCGAGACGCCCACGCAAGCACCCGAGACCCCCGCGCAGCCCCTGATCGTCCCCATCCCTTGAAGGAGCACTCCCCATGACCGACTTGGCCATCGCGGCGAACGGGCTGCGCAAGTCCTACGGCGACAAGGTCGTCCTCGACGGTGTCGACCTGGCCGTCCCCGAAGGAACGATCTTCTCCCTGCTCGGCCCGAACGGCGCCGGCAAGACCACCGCCGTCAAGATCCTCTCCACGCTCGTCTCCGCGGGACCCGGCTCGGGAGCCATCCGCATCGGAGGCCACGACCTGGCGGCCGACCCGCAGGCGGTCCGCGCCGCGATCGGTGTCACCGGCCAGTTCTCCGCGGTCGACGGTCTGATCACCGGCGAGGAGAACATGCTCCTGATGGTGGACCTCCATCACCTGTCGAAGCGCGAGGGGCGGCGGGTCGCCGCCGAACTCCTGGAGCGTTTCGACCTGGTGGACGCCGCGAAGAAGCCGGCCTCCACGTACTCCGGCGGCATGAAGCGCCGCCTGGACATCGCCATGACGCTGGTCGGCAGTCCGCGGATCATCTTCCTCGACGAGCCGACGACAGGGCTCGACCCGCGTTCCCGTCACAGCATGTGGCAGATCATCCGCGAGCTCGTCTCCGACGGCGTCACCGTCTTCCTCACCACTCAGTACCTCGAAGAGGCCGACGAACTCGCCGACCGCATCGCCGTCCTGAACGACGGGAAGATCGCCGCCGAAGGCACCGCCGAGGAGCTCAAGCGGCTCGTCCCCGGCGGGCACGTCCGCCTCCGCTTCACCGACCCGACCGCGTACCGGAGCGCGACAGCCGCCCTCGGCGAGGCCGCCACTCGCGACGACGAGTCGCTGACGCTCCAGATCCCCAGCGACGGCAGCCAGCGCGCCCTGCGTACCCTCCTCAACCGGCTCGACTCCGCCGGCGTCGAGGCGGACGAACTGACCGTCCACACCCCCGACCTCGACGACGTCTTCTTCGCCCTCACCAGCCGCACCACCGTCCCCAGCCAGCCCGGCCAGACCGACCAGCCGAAGGATGCAGTCCGATGAGCTCTCTCTCCCTCGCCGTGCGCGACTCGTCCACGATGCTGCGCCGCAACCTCCTGCACGCCCGGCGCTACCCGTCCCTGACGCTGAACCTGCTGCTCACGCCGGTCATGCTCCTGCTGCTCTTCGTCTACATCTTCGGCGACACCATGAGCGCCGGCATCGGCGGCGGCGACCGCTCCGACTACATCGCGTATCTCGTCCCCGGTCTGCTCCTGATGACCATCGGCAGCACGACCATCGGCACCGCGGTGTCCGTCTCCAACGACATGACCGAGGGCATCATCGCCCGCTTCCGCACCATGGCGATCCACCGCCCCTCGGTCCTCGTCGGACACGTCGTCGGCAGCGTCCTGCAGTGCGTGATGAGCGTGATCCTCGTCGGCGCCGTCGCCGTCGCCATCGGCTTCCGGTCCACCGACGCGACCGCCCTGGAGTGGCTGGCCGCCTTCGGACTCCTCGTCCTCTTCGCCACCGCCCTCACCTGGATCGCCGTCGGCATGGGCCTGATCAGCCCGAACGCCGAGGCCGCCAGCAACAACGCGATGCCCCTGATCTTCCTCCCGCTCATCTCCAGCACCTTCGTCCCCATCGCCTCGATGCCCGGCTGGTTCCAGCCGATCGCCGAGTACCAGCCCTTCACCCCCGCCATCGAGACCCTCCGCGGCCTCCTCCTCGGCACCGAGATCGGCCACAACGGCTGGCTCGCCCTCGCCTGGTGCGTCGGCCTCACCGTCCTCGGCTACTTCTGGTCGACGTCGAAGTTCAACGGGGACCCGAAGTAAGCAGCCCCGCCGTGACAGCGCGGACCACCGCCGCCAAGCCTTCCGCACCCCGTTCCGCCCCAGGGCGGCGTACACCGACACCAGGTCGGAGTACGCCGCCCCGTCGGCGTTCCGACCGGAGACCGGGGACCAAAGACCGAGAACCCTGACAGGGGTCATCCGGCGGTTGACCTCTTACTCTGGGGGGATGAGCGCCCTCGAACCCCGCGAAGCCGACACCGACGCCGATGTCGATGTCGCCGACGCCCGCCTCCCCGGACCCCGTGCCGCACACGACGACACCAAGGGGTCCGTCCTCGACGGCGACCACCGGGCGCTCAGCATCGGCATCGTCTCCGTCGTCCTGCTCATCGCCTTCGAGGCGACCGCCGTCGGCACCGCGATGCCCGTCGCCGCCCGCGAGCTGAACGGCGTCTCCCTCTACGCCTTCGCCTTCTCCGCGTACTTCACCACCAGCCTCTTCGGCATGGTCCTGGCCGGCCAGTGGTCCGACCGGCGGGGGCCGCTCGGATCCCTCGCCACCGGAATGACCGCCTTCGCCGCCGGACTGCTGCTCTCCGGGACCGCCGGCGGCATGTGGCTGTTCATCCTCGGCAGGGCCGTGCAGGGGCTGGGCGGCGGCCTGGTCATCGTCGCTCTGTACGTGGTGGTCAGCCGGGCGTACGCGGAGCACCTCAGGCCCGCGATCATGGCCGCGTTCGCCGCGAGCTGGGTCGTCCCCTCCGTCGTCGGACCGCTCGCCGCCGGAACGATCACCGAGCACCTCGGCTGGCGCTGGGTCTTCGTCGGCATCCCCGCCCTCGTCGTCCTCCCGCTCGCCCTCGCCCTCCCCGCGATACGCAGGACCGCCTCCGGCCCCGCCGACCCGTCCACGCCCGTCGCCCCCTGGGACCGGCGGCAGATCGGACTCGCGCTCGCCATCTCGGCCGGCGCGGGGCTGCTCCAGTACGCGGGGCAGGAGCTGCGCTGGCTCTCCCTCCTCCCGGCCGCCGCGGGCGTCGCGCTCCTCGTACCCGCCGTCCGCGGGCTGCTGCCGCGCGGCACCGTCCGGGCGGCGCGCGGCCTGCCCTCGGTCATCCTGCTGCGCGGCATCGCCGCCGGGTCCTTCATCGCGGCCGAGTCCTTCGTCCCGCTGATGCTGGTCACCCAGCGCGGCCTGAGCGTGACCCTGGCCGGGCTGTCCCTCGCCGTCGGCGGCCTGACCTGGGCGCTCGGCTCGTGGATCCAGTCCAGGCCGCGGACGGAGCCGTACCGCGAACGCCTGGTCGTCCTCGGGATGGTCCTCGTCGCCCTCGCGATCGCGGCCGCGCCGAGCGTGCTGATCACGGCGGTGCCGGTGTGGGTGGTCGCGGTGGCCTGGGCCTTCGGCTGCTTCGGCATGGGCGCGGTGATCGCCTCGACGAGCGTGCTGCTCATGAAGCTCTCGGCCCCGGAGGAGGCGGGCGCGAACTCGGCCGCCCTCCAGATCTCGGACGGCCTCTCGAACGTCCTGCTCCTCGCCGTGGGCGGCGCGGCCTTCGCGGCCCTCGGCGGCGGCGCGGTGGGCCACGCGGTGAGCTCCCACGCGGCGACGGGCTCCCACCCGGCGGCCTTCGCGGCGGTCTTCCTGCCGATGGCGGGGGTGGCGGCGGCGGGCGCGTGGGTGGCGACGCGGCTGCGGGCGGAGCCGGAGCGGGCGTGACACATCCGGTACCGGAATGGCCCCACGGGGGTACCGTTCGGGTATGGCGATGAACCTTCGTCTTCGGGACGACCAGACCGAAGCGCTGAGGCGGCGGGCCCAGGAAGAGGGCGTCAGCATGCACGCGCTCGTTCTCCGGGCCGTGGACGACTACCTCGTACGGACCGCGCACGAGGCGAGGGTGAGGCAGACCTCTCGCGAGCAGGCGGCCAGGTGGAACGAACTCCTGGAGCGCCTGGCATGACGTGCGTCTACCTGTCCGCCGAGGACGTCGTCGGGATCGCCGAAGACGCGTGCGGGGACACACCGCTCGTGCGTGACGTGGGGCTCGTCGCGGAGGCCGCCTTCCGGCCGTCGGCGGCTCACGCAGGCGAGGACGTCTACCCGGGTGCCATCGAGAAGGCCGCGGCCCTCTTCCAGTCGCTGGCCTTCCGCCGCGGCTTCGTCGGCGGAAACACGCGCACGGCCTGGCTGTCCTGCGTGACCTTCCTCGCCATGAACGGCGTCCAGCTGCGACCGGACGTCGAAGCCGCGGAACGCCTGGTCATCGCCGTGGCGACCGGTGAGACCGAGGAGGTCGAGGACATCGCGCGCGGGCTCCGCGAGTTGGTCCTCACCGACGTGAGCTGAATCGCAACCGCACCATCCCCACCCCGTTTCATACGAGGTTCCGACCGGGCCGCCGGTAAGGTGGCCCGGTTGTCATATCTGGACGAGCGTCGAACCCGGAGATCGTGACTACTACCACCACCTCCTCCCATCACCTCTCTCCCGCCTTCCCCGGCCGGGCCCCTTGGGGTACCGCCGGCAAGCTGCGAGCCTGGCAGCAGGGCGCCATGGACAGGTACCTCCAGGAGCAGCCCCGAGACTTCCTCGCCGTCGCCACCCCCGGCGCCGGCAAGACGACCTTCGCCCTGACCCTCGCGTCCTGGCTGCTGCACCACCACGTCGTGCAGCAGATCACCGTCGTCGCGCCCACCGAGCACCTCAAGAAGCAGTGGGCCGCCGCCGCCGCGCGGATAGGGATCAAGCTCGACCCGGACTACAGCGCCGGGCCCCTCAGCAAGGAGTACGACGGGGTCGCCATCACCTACGCCGGCGTCGGTGTCCGGCCCATGCTCCACCGCAACCGCTGCGAGCAGCGCAAGACCCTCGTCATCCTCGACGAGATCCACCACGCCGGAGACTCCAAGTCCTGGGGCGAGGCCTGCCTGGAGGCCTTCGAGCCCGCCACGCGGCGCCTCGCACTCACCGGCACCCCGTTCCGCTCCGACACCAACCCCATCCCCTTCGTCACGTACGAGGAGGGGAACGACGGGATCCGCCGGTCCTCGGCGGACTACACCTACGGCTACGGCAACGCCCTCGGCGACGGCGTCGTCCGGCCGGTCATCTTCCTCTCCTACAGCGGCAACATGCGCTGGCGCACCAAGGCGGGCGACGAGATCGCCGCCCGGCTCGGCGAGCCGATGACCAAGGACGCCGTCTCGCAGGCCTGGCGCACCGCGCTGGACGCGAAGGGCGACTGGATGCCGAACGTGCTCCGGGCCGCCGACCAGCGGCTCACCGAGGTCCGGAAGTCCATCCCCGACGCGGGCGGCCTCGTCATCGCCTCCGACCAGGACTCGGCCCGCTCGTACGCCAAGCTGATCCGCGAGATCACCGGCACGAAGGCCACCGTCGTCCTCTCCGACGACACCGGCGCCTCGAACCGCATCGACGAGTTCAGCGAGAACACCGACCGCTGGATGGTCGCCGTCCGCATGGTGTCCGAGGGCGTCGACGTACCCCGCCTCTCGGTCGGCGTGTACGCGACGACCATCTCGACGCCGCTGTTCTTCGCCCAGGCCGTCGGCCGTTTCGTGCGTTCGCGCAGGCGCGGCGAGACCGCCTCCGTGTTCCTTCCGACGATCCCCAGCCTCCTCGGTTTCGCCAACGAGATGGAGGTCGAGCGCGACCACGTCCTCGACAAGCCGAAGAAGCAGGGCGAGGAGGACCCGTACGCCGAGTCCGAGAAGGAGCTCGCCGAGGCCGAGCGCCAGCAGGACGAGGACACCGGCGAGCAGGACATGCTGCCCTTCGAGGCCCTGGAGTCCGACGCCGTCTTCGACCGCGTGCTGTACAACAGCGCCGAGTTCGGCATGCAGGCCCACCCCGGCAGCGCCGAGGAGCAGGACTACCTCGGCATCCCCGGACTCCTCGAACCCGACCAGGTCCAGCTGCTGCTGCAGAAGCGCCAGGCCCGGCAGATCGCGCACAGCCGCAAGAAGCCGGACGACGAGGCGGACCTCCTGGAGCTTCCCGCCGAGCGGCGTCCTGTCGTTTCCCACAAGGAGCTCCTGGAGCTGCGCAAGCAGCTCAACACGATGGTCGGCGCCTACGTCCACCAGACCGGCAAGCCGCACGGTGTGATCCACACCGAGCTGCGGCGGGTGTGCGGCGGGCCGCCGAGCGCCGAGGCCACCGCCGGCCAGATCCGAGAGCGGATCAAGAAGGTCCAGGAGTGGGCCACCCGGATGCGCTGAGCGCCCTCCCGGGGCTGCCCGTCCCTGGGCCGCCCGGTCCGGAGATGTCAGGTCCGGAGATGTCAGTGAGGCCCGTACGAGTCTGCGCGTACGGGCCTCACGCGTCCCGGCGTGAGGGGACACGGTCCGGAGGCAGGCCCCCACGGTCGGCCTCCGGGCACCCTCCACGCTAGATGCACGACAAAGCCGATCTTGTCAGCCAAAGTCCTTCGTCCGGCCGACGAAAGTCCCGAACCGTCTCTATCCGGTCCCCGACGCCCGGATTCTGGACGAGGTCTTCCGCTGAGCGGAGCGGGTCGCTACTGTCCCGGCTCAAAAGCAATCGCCCCGTGGCAGCGCCGCCGCGGAGCGCAGCCGGTGTACCCCTTCCTGCCGGCGGCCTCTGACGTGCGTCGCCGACGGGACCGGCGTCGCAATCCCGTGAGAGCCCGCCGCCACTCACTCCGAAGGAGAGGGCGTCGTGACCGCGGAGACCTCCCAGACGCTCGACCGGGGACTCAGAGTCCTCAAACTGCTCGCCGACACCGACCACGGCCTGACCGTCACCGAGTTGTCCAACAAACTCGGTGTCAACCGGACGGTGGTCTACCGTCTGCTCGCCACACTCGAACAGCACGCCCTCGTCCGCCGCGACCTGGGCGGACGCGCCCGCGTCGGCCTCGGTGTGCTGCGGCTCGGCCGCCAGGTGCACCCGCTGGTGCGCGAGGCCGCCCTGCCCGCGCTGCGCTCGCTCGCCGAGGACATCGGAGCCACGGCCCACCTGACGCTCGTCGACGGGGCGGAGGCGCTCGCCGTCGCGGTCGTCGAACCGACCTGGACCGACTACCACGTCGCCTACCGGGCCGGATTCCGCCACCCGCTCGACCGGGGCGCGGCCGGCCGGGCGATCCTCGCCGCCCGCCAGGGCTCCCTGATCGAACCCGGCTTCACCCTCACCCACGGTGAGCTGGAGGCCGGTGCGAGCGGCGCCGCCGCGCCGCTGGTCGGCGTCACGGGCGTCGAGGGCAGCGTCGGCGTCGTGATGCTCGCGGACGCCGTACCGGAGCGCGTGGGCCCGAGGGTCGTGGACGCGGCCCGCGAGGTCGCCGACGCACTGCGCTAGCGCGCACGGCAGCCGCTCCGGGGCGGCTGCCCCCGTCACGGGACCGGATCACGGGTCTCAGGGCCGGTTCCCCGCGACGAGGCTGCCCAGGGCGGTCCGCTCGTGGCGGACCGATCTGCCCGTGCGGATCGTCGTGATCAGGCCCGCCGCGCGGAGGGCCTGGGCGTGGGCCGAGGCCGTCGCGTTGCTGACGCCGAGGCGGCGGGCCAGTCCCGTCGTCGTCCTGACCTCGTCCAGGGCGCGGAGCAGCTCGGCGCGGGTCCTGCCGAGGACCCCCGTGAGGGCCCCCTCCCGCGTGCCGCCGCCGTCAGGGGCGAGCGGCAGCCCCCGGCCCGCCGGATAGGCCAGGACCACCGGCCGCCCCGGCAGGTCCTGGACCAGCGGTCCGCCCCGCCAGTGGAAGGTCGGCAGCAGCACGAGCCCCCGGCCGTCGAGGCGGACGTCCCGGCAGCCCGGGACTCCGGGCCACTCCCAGACCCCGTCCCGCAGCCGCGAGCCCGGCGCCGAGGCCGGCAGGGCGGCGCCGAGGCCCTGCTCCGCGACCGTCAGCGCGTGCCGGGTGAACTCCGCCCGGTGCAGGTCCTGGACCTGCGGCCACACCGGGGCCAGGACCGTCTCGTACGCCGCCTCCTGCGCGCGGCCCAGCGTGCGCCACGCCCCGGCGTCCCCGCCGTGCAGGGCGCGGATCCACGGCGGCACCGGGCCCCCGCCCGCGTACACCCGCTCCAGCTCGGACCGGACGAACTCCGGGCGGCTCTCGCGGATCAGCGCGAAGCCCTCCTCGCGCGTCCCGCCGAGGACGTCGAGGAAGGACGGGGGCACCCCGCCCGGCACCAGGTCCGCGAGCGGCTCGGCCGCCGCCGGTAGGGTGCGCGACAGCCTGCCCCGCCAGCGGCCGAAGAGCAGCTCCTCGTGCGGCGCGCCCAGCATCATGAGGGCCGCGTGAAGCTCCGGCACGGGCGACGGCCGGGGCGCGAACCGGACCCGCGCGAAGTCGTCCGCGGTGAAGTGGATACGCAGCACCTGTCCGAACTCCTCGCCGTCCGCCAGCCTTTCGGGCAGGCCCTGAACCTTCGCGCGCGGCCCCGCGCCATCCAAGGATGCCGTGCATGACCCAGCACCCCGCACCCCGCCGCCGCACCGTCACCAAGGGCGCCCTCCTCGCGGCCGCCGCCACCCTGCTCGGCCCCGGCCCCCGGGCGACGGCCCGGCCGGCCAGCCCTGCGGCGGAGCCGGCCGTCCTCCGGCTGCCCGCGCCGACCGGCCCGCACCCCGTGGGCCTGCGCACCTTCGTCCTGACCGACACCTCCCGCGACGACCCCTGGGAGCCCGGGACCGGCGTACGGCAAGTCAAGATCACCGTCCTGTACCCGGCCCGCACCGTCCTCGGCCGCCCGCGCGCCCCGCAGCTCACCCCGGTCGAGGCCCGGTACTTCGCCGAGCTCGCGCCCTTGGTCCGCCCCGGGCTGCCGGCCGCGGGCGCCGTCGACTGGGGCGCGGTCCTCACCCACGGGCACGTCGACGCGCCCGCCCTCCCGGGGCGCCGCCCCGTGCTCCTGTACAGCCCCGGCGGCGGCGACTCCCGCACCCTCGGCACGACCCTCGCCGAGGACCTGGCGAGCCACGGTCGGATCGTCGTCCTGATCGACCACCCCGGCGACGCGAGCCAGGTGGAGCTCCCGAGCGGCGTGCGCGTCACCGTCCTGCGCGGGGAGCCGGACCCGGCGACCTTCCGCACCATGATCGACACCCGGGTGGCGGACATCCGCTTCGTCCTCGACCGGCTCGGAACCCTGCCCCTCGCACCCGTCATGGACCTCCGCCGGATCGGTGTGTACGGGCACTCGGCGGGCGGGACTGCCGCCGTGCACGCACTGGCCGCCGACGACCGGCTCGCCGCGGGCGTGAACCTGGAGGGGTACCTCGACCTGGACCCGATGGACGGGCTCGACCGGCCGCTCCTCCTCTTCCGCACCGACGGCTTCGACGGCGCCGAGCGCGTCCGACGCTCCTGGGAGGGGCTGCGCGCCCGGCGCGTCCTGCTGCCCGACAGCGACCACTGGGTCTTCTCCGACTACGCGTTCCTCGTCCCCCCTCTCCAGGCCGCCGGGCTCGTCACCCCGGAGGCGCGGGCCGGGCTCGTCGGGGACGCCGAGCCGGCGGTGGCGGTCGACGCCGTGCGGCGCGGGACGCGGTTCTTCTTCGCGCGGCATCTGTCGGCGCCCGCGCCCCCGGCCCGGGGGCGGTACGCGTCCCAGTAGATTGGGGGCGTGCTCTCCAGCCTTCCTCGTCACCGTGCCCTCGCGCTCTGCGCCCTGCCCGTCGCCGCGCTCCTCGCCGTCGTCGGGTTCGCGCCGCTGCCGTTCGCGATCGCGCAGCCCGGCACGACCGTCGACGTGCTCGGCAAGGACAAGGGGCGGGAGATCATCACCATCACCGGCGCCCCGGTCCGGCCGACCGAGGGGCAGCTGCGGATGACGACCATCGTCGCGACGGGACCGTCCACCGAGGTCGACCTCGGGGACGTGGCCGACGCCTGGTTCCGGACCGACCAGGCCGTCCTGCCGCACGACTCCGTCTACCCGTCGGGGAAGTCCGACGCCGAGATCGAGAAGCACAACCTCGGCCAGATGAAGGAGTCCCAGGACGCGGCGACCCTCGCCGCCCTCGGCTACCTCAAGCTGAACCCCGAGGAGGTGAAGGTGACCCTCCAGCTCGCCGACATCGGCGGGCCCAGCGCCGGGCTCCTCTTCTCCCTCGGCATCGTCGACAAGCTCGACGGCGACGGGGACGGCGGCGACCTCACCGGCGGCCGGACCGTCGCCGGTACGGGAACGATCCAGGCCGACGGCACGGTCGGCGCCGTCGGCGGCGTCTCCCTCAAGACTCAGGCCGCCGCGCGGGACGGGGCCACCGTCTTCCTCGTACCGAAGGCGGAGTGCTCCGACGCCCAGGCCGAGCAGCCCAAGGGCCTGCGGCTCGTCCCCGTCACCGCGCTCAGCGACGCGGTGGCGTCCCTCCGGGCCCTGGAGCAGGGACAGGAGTCGAAGATCCCGAGCTGCTGACGGGGTCGGAGCCGGCGGGGTCGGAGCCGGGTCTCGTGTCGGCGGCCGGTCCGCCGCCGGGTATGTCCGCCGACGGCGGCCGGATGTCCATCTCCCGCCAGGCCGGGAAGACCAGCGGGGCGAGCGTCGTCAGGAAGTAGAGCCCGCCGATCCCGAGCAGCGTCGACGTCAGTCCCACCCGCTCGACCAGGAAGCCGGCCGCCAGACCTCCGAGCGGGGTCGTGAGCAGCACCCCGGCCGTGCTCGCGCCGACGACCCGGCTGCGCAGGGCCTCCGGCACCTTCTCGTACATGACCGTCGTCAGGATCGGGTTGAGGACCCCGACGCCGAACCCGGCCGCCGCCATCGTCACGAGCAGCGGTGCCGTGGTGTCGGTCAGCGCGGCCACCACGTACGGCGGGGCGCCGCCTATCAGGAACCCCGTCGCGAACACGGCCCGGCGGGGGAAGCGCTCCCCGACCGCCCCGTACAGCAGCGCCCCCGCGAGCGCGCAGCCGCCGAAGACCGAGACCAGCAGGCCCTGGGCGGCCGGACCGCCGAGCTCCTCCCGGGCGTGGACGGGCAGCAGCACCGAACTCCAGCTCTGGCTCAGGCCGTTGGTGACCATCACCATGACCATGATCCCGAGCATGAGCCGGGCCCGGAACAGGTAGGCGTACCCCTCGCGCAGGTCGGCCCGGTAGCGGGCGGGGGAGAGCGGCGGCCCGTCGCGCATCGGCTCCGCCGAGGGCACCCCGCGCAGACCCGCGGTCACGAGCAGCGCGGAGAGGGCGAAGGTGGCCGCGTCGAGGAACAGGACCGTGTCGGCGCCCAAGAAGGCGACGAGCAGTCCGGCGATCGCCGCGCCCGTCATCCGGGCGCCGCGCGCCACGGCGTCGTACAGGCTCGCCGCCCGGGGGAGCGCCGTCCCGGCGCGCTGGGCGAGGTCGGGGACCAGGACGTGCCGGGCCATCTCGCCGGGCGCGTGGCACAGACCGGTGACCGCCATCAGCGCGCACAGCATCCAGAACTCGAGGACGCCGAGGCGGTGCAGCAGGGGGATCGAGGCGAGCGCGAGCCCGCAGATCAGGTCGGAGGCGATGCTGACCCGTCGGCGGCCCAGACGGTCGATGACCGGACCGCCGGCGAGGGTGGAGAGGAGGACGGGGAGGGCCGCGCAGAAGGCGACGAACCCTGCTTTGCCGGGGCTTCCCGTGGTGTCGAGCGCGAACCACGGGACGCCGATCAGTGTGAGTGAATTGCCGGTGATCGAGACGGCGTTGGCGGCCAGGACGGTGGTCAGAGGGCCACGGGAGCCCGGCGCTGCATCAGCTTCTTTTCCCCCCGGAACGGTCATGCGGCCAGGGTGACCGGACGGTCCGTCGGCGTGACCATCCGCAGCCCCAACTCGACGAGCTTCCAGCCGAGTTGAATGCGGAGCGGGGTGGCAGGGGTGCGGGTGAACTCGTACGTCCGGTCGGCGGCGGCCTCGTGGCGCAGTTCCGCGGAGGTCAGTGCGTGCAGGTGGAGGTGGATGTCGGCGTGCATGGTGCGGGTTCCTTCCGTGAGCGGTGAGGAGAGCAGCCTGTGCAGGTCGTGGCGTCAGTCCGCCGGCTGGGGGAACGCGTGCAGATGGAGTCGTACGCGCTCGGCGCCCGGCGCGTCCGAGTCGGCCGTGTCGCGGTAGCTGTCGATGAGCTCGTGCACCTTCTCGTTCAGCTCGCGCAGCTTCTCGGCCGGCAGCTGCAGCGTGAAGTCGCTCATGTCCGAGGCGCCGTGCCAGCTCTCGTCCCAGTCGTGCCGGGTGCCGAGGTAGGTGTTCAGCTCCTGCGTGTGGATGGTCGCCATCTCGAACAGGAAGACCTCTATGGCGCCCTGGACCTCGGGGTCGGGGTTCTTGTGGAGCGTCTCGTCCAGGCGCGTCCCCTGTTGGGCCGCCTTCCACCACCTCTCCCGGCCCTTGCCGCGCGTCGGGTCGTCCTCGACGAAGCCGACGGCGGCCAGCTGGCGCAGGTGGTAGCTGGTCGCGCCGCTGGACTCGCCGAGCCGCTCGGCCAGTTGGGAGGCGGTGGCGGGGCCGTGGCGGCGCAGCGCGCGCAGGAGCTGGATGCGCAGGGGGTGGGCGAGCCCGCGCAGGGAGCGCGGGTCGAGGGTGCGGCTCAGGAATTCCTCGGGCTCGGACATGACTCAACCCTAGAGTTGCAAAGAAGGAGTTGCAAGAGGTTCTTTGCAACTTCTTCTTTGCAGAGACCTTTTTGCAGCATCTTCTTTGCGTCTCCCCGCTCTCCGCCCGCCCCGGACCTGCACCCCCCGCCCCAGACCTGCGCCCCCACCCCCGACCTGCGCCCCCACCCCGGGCCTGCGCCGCCTACTCCTGCGCCGCCTGCTCCACCAGCGGGATGATCCGCAGCGGCACCGGGTTCTCCATCACGATCGCCGTCGACGCCCGCACGATCCCCTCGAAGCCCACCACCTTGTCGATCACCCGCTGGAGGTCGGCGTTGGAGCGGGCGACCAGCCGGCAGAGCATGTCGCCGTGGCCCGTCGTCGTGTGCAGTTCGAGCACCTCCGGCACCGTCGCCAGGTGCCCCCGCACGTCCGCGCCCTGGCCCTGCTTGATCTCCAGCGTCGCGAAGGCCGTCACCGGATAGCCCAGCGCCGCCGGGTCCACCTGCGGTCCGAAACCGCAGATCACCCCCGTCGCCTGGAGCCGGTCGAGCCGCGCCTGCACCGTCCCGCGCGCCACCCCGAGGCGCCGAGAGGCCTCCAGGACCCCTATGCGCGGCTCGCGCGCGAGAAGCGTGATCAGCCGGCCGTCCAAATGATCGATCGCCATGACGGTCTCCTCGTGGTCATGATGTACAAGTCGCACGGCCATACTCGTCTGCCGCTGTGCAGATTGACCAGCAGATCAACGAACTCTTGCGCACCTTGCCGAACGGCGGGACATTGCTGCCATGACTGAGACCATCGATCACACCCCCTCCACCGCGCGTAAGGCCGATCCCTTCCCGGTCAAGGGAATGGACGCGGTCGTCTTCGCCGTCGGCAACGCCAAGCAGGCCGCGCACTACTACTCCACGGCCTTCGGCATGAAGCTCGTCGCCTACTCCGGACCGGAGAACGGCAGCCGAGAGACCGCCAGCTACGTCCTCACCAACGGTGCCGCCCGTTTCGTGTTCACCTCCGTCATCAAGGTCTCGACCGACTGGGGCCGCTTCCTCGCCGACCACGTCGCCGAGCACGGTGACGGCGTCGTCGACCTGGCCATCGAGGTGCCGGACGCCCGTGCCGCGTACGCCTACGCCGTCGAACACGGCGCCACCGGCATCACCGAGCCGTACGAGGTGAAGGACGAGAACGGCACCGTCGTCCTCGCCGCGATCGCCACCTACGGCAAGACCCGCCACACCCTCGTCGAGCGCTCCGGGTACGACGGCCCGTACCTGCCGGGCTTCGTCTCCGCGAACCCGATCGTCGAGCCGCCGGCCAAGCGCACCTTCCAGGCCATCGACCACTGCGTCGGCAACGTCGAGCTCGGCAAGATGAACGACTGGGTCGGCTTCTACAACAAGGTCATGGGCTTCACGAACATGAAGGAGTTCGTGGGCGACGACATCGCGACCGAGTACTCGGCGCTGATGTCGAAGGTCGTCGCGGACGGCACCCTCAAGGTGAAGTTCCCGATCAACGAGCCGGCGATCGCGAAGAAGAAGTCGCAGATCGACGAGTACCTGGAGTTCTACGGCGGCGCCGGCGTCCAGCACATCGCCCTCGCCACCAACGACATCGTCGCCACGGTCCGCGCGATGCGCGCGGCGGGCGTGTCCTTCCTCGACACCCCCGACTCGTACTACGACACCCTCGGCGAGTGGGCCGGCGAGACCCGCGTGCCCGTCGAGACCCTGCGCGAGCTGAAGATCCTCGTCGACCGCGACGAGGACGGCTACCTGCTGCAGATCTTCACCAAGCCGGTGCAGGACCGCCCGACCGTCTTCTTCGAGATGATCGAGCGCCACGGCTCGATGGGCTTCGGCAAGGGCAACTTCAAGGCCCTGTTCGAGGCGATCGAGCGCGAGCAGGAGAAGCGCGGCAACCTCTGACGGTCGTCGCTGTGCGTGAGGGGCCCGGGGCCACAGCCCCGGGCCCCTCACGCGCGCGTACGCCCCTAGGGAGCGTCTTGTCGATCATGTGTCGAGCCAGATGAGGGTGCTGGCGAGGGTGATGGCGGCGAGGTAGCGGTCGGGGTGTTTGTCGTAGCGGGTGGCGATGCCTCGCCATTGCTTGAGGCGGTGGAAGCAGCGTTCGACGACGTTGCGGCGCCGGTAGGCGGTCTTGTCGAACCCGCAGGGCCGTTCACGGCGCCGTCTGCGGCCCGCGAGCTGGTCGACGCGTTCGGGGATCGTGGCCTTGATCCCGCGCCGGCGGAGATAGGCCCGGAAGGTACGGGCCGAGTAGCCCTTGTCGCCGACCACGCGGTCGGGCCGGGTCCTGGGTCTTCCCGGACCCGGCCGGGGCACGCGAATGAGACCGATGACGGCCTCGGCCTGAGTGCAGTCGTTGCGGTTGCCCGCGGTTGCCCGCGGTGACCAGGAAGGCCAAAGGCCGGCCTCGGCCGTCGCAGGCCAGGTGGATCTTGCTGGTCAGCCCGCCGCGGGAGCGTCCGAGCCCACGTTCCTCGAGCCCCCTTTGGCGGCCGTGTGCTGATGGGCCCGCACGATCGTGGAATCGATCGCGACCAGCCAGTCCACCTCCGCCCGGGACTGGGCCGCAGCAAGGAGGCGGCCGAAGGTGCCGTCGACGGCCCAGCGGGCGAACCGTCCGTGGACGGTCTGCCAGGGGCCGAACCGCTCGGGCAGGTCCCTCCAGGGCAGCCCGGTGCGGAACTTGAACACGATGCCCTCGAGCACCTGGCGGTGGTCCCGCCACCGGCCACGAGCCCGACCGGCGGGCGGCAGCAGTGGTTCGATCACCGCCCACGCAGCGTCAGAAATCTCCCCATCCCTCACGACCGGACCAACGATCCGATGATCGGAAAGACACCCCCTAGGGGGTGTCTTGCCGATCAGGCCGGGCTCGCGGCGTCTGGCACCGCGCCTCGCCGCGTTGTCGTCGGTCGCCAACGCTCCGCGTTGACTCCCTCCTCCGCCTTGCGATCCACGGCACCAGACGCCGCTCCCTGATCCGGCCTGATCGACAAGACACCCCCTAGGCGCGCGGGGGCTCCGGTGCGGCCGGCCCCGATACCTTTTCCGCTTCCGCCTTCTCCGCCTTCCTCTCAGGATTTTCCGCCTTCTCCGGCTTCTCCGGCCGCAGTTCCCGCGGGAGCTCGTCCGACGGTTCGCCCAGCGCCGCCACCGCCTCCGCCGCCTTCGGCGCGAGCAGGGGCGAGAAGCGGGGGTTGATCCGCAGCGCCTCGGCCAGATGGCGGCGGGCCGGTCCGTGCAGCTCCAGGGCCCGTTCGATCTCCCCCCGGTGGTACGCGAAGAGCGCGCTCCGCAGCCCCTCGTCCGTGGCCCGCTTCGCGAACTCCAGCGCCTGCTTCGGCTGCCCGGCCCGGTACAGCGCCCACCCCAGCGCGTCCGCCACCGCCACCGAGCGGTGCCCGCGCGCCCATTCCGCCCGCAGCCGCGTGACCGCCGCCGCCGGGTCGCCGTGGTCCGCGTCGAGCAGCCCCAGAGCCACCTCCGCCCGCACCCACGTGCCCGTCCGCAGCCGCTCGTACAGCGCCCGCGCGTCCCCGTCCAGGCCCATCGCCTCGTACAGCTCACCGGCCTCCAGGACGTACTCCGGCAGCGGCAGCCGGGCCAGCGCCGCCCGCCAGTCCCGCAGGGCCTCGTCCGGACGGTCCAGGGCCGCGAGCGCCCGCGCACGCCCCGCGAGCGACGGCCCGTGGTCCCGTACGAGCCGCAGCGCCGCGCCGTACGAGGCAACGGCCTCCGCCGCCTCGCCCCGCTCCCACGCCAGGTCCCCGAGCCGCGCGTGCGACGCCGCCTTCTCCGCGTCCGTCTCCGCCAGCGCCACCGCGTCCAGCGCCGCCGCGTCGGCGTCCTCGCGCCAGCCCCGGTTCCGGTACGTCTGCGCGGCACGCGCGCGCACGACCGCGCCCGCGTGCAGCTCGCCCAGCTTCTCCGTCGCCTTCCCTGCGGCCTCGTAGTCGCCGAGGCCGTTGTACGCGTCGATCAGGACCGGATACGCGGGCCAGCGCCGCGGCGCCGCCTTCCGTACCCGCTCGCCCCACTCCTTGGCGGACCGCCAGTCGCCACGCGCCCCCGCGAGGGCCCCGAGACCCAGCTGCGCGTCGACGTTGCCCCGGGCGGCGGGCCGTTCGGCCAGGGAGCGCTTCAGCGCCCGCTCGGCCCTCGGGTAGTCCCGTACGTCACCGATCCGCGTCCCGCGCTCCGTGTACGCCGCGCCGAGCGCCGCCCAGGACGCGTCGTCGTCGGGGTGGGCCCGCAGCCACGTCTCGCGGTCGGTGATCAGCGCCGCCAGATCCGGCAGCGCGGCCTGCGCGCCGGCGTGCGCCGCGATCGCCGCCCGCTCCGCCGGACCGGGCGGGCGCGGCGGCCCCTGGCCGACGAGCTCGGGGACGTACAGCAGGGCCGTCGCCGCGAGGACCGCGCCCACACCTGCCGCCAGGACCGTCCTCGACACGTTCTGGGTCTTCATGGCGCTCACTGTGCGCCCGTACGCGCCTGTACGAAGAGCACACGAAGCGCCCGCCCCGGCGGGTTCACACCGATGGCCCCGGGTGCCACGCTGGAGGCATGGACGATCTTCTGACGCGGCTGCGCGCCGGGCTCCCGGCCGAGGCGCTCCTCACCGACCCGGACGTGACGGCCTCCTACTCCCGCGACATGGCGAGCTTCTGCGCGGCCGGCACCCCCGCGGCCGTCGTGCTCCCCCGCACCGTCGAACAGGTCCAGCACGTCATGCGGACCGCGACCGAACTCCGTGTCCCCGTCGTCCCCCAGGGAGCCCGCACGGGCCTGTCCGGCGGCGCCAACGCCTCCGACGGCTGCATCGTGCTCTCCCTGGTGAAGATGGACCGCATCCTGGAGATCAACCCGGTCGACCGCATCGCCGTCGTCGAACCGGGCGTCGTCAACGCCGTGCTGTCACGGGCCGTCGCCGAACACGGCCTGTACTACCCGCCGGACCCCTCCAGCTGGGAGACGTGCACCATCGGCGGGAACATCGGCACCGCCTCCGGAGGTCTGTGCTGCGTGAAGTACGGCGTCACCGCGGAGTACGTCCTCGGCCTCGACGTCGTCCTCGCCGACGGCCGGCTCCTGACCACCGGCCGCCGCACCGCCAAGGGCGTCGCCGGGTATGACCTGACCAGGCTCTTCGTCGGCTCCGAGGGCAGCCTCGGCATCGTCGTCGGGGCGGTCCTCGCGCTCCGGCCGCAGCCCCCTGCGCAGCTCGCGCTCGCCGCCGAGTTCCCCTCCGCGGCCGCCGCCTGCGAGGCCGTCTGCGCGATCATGGAGCGCGGCCACACCCCGTCGCTGCTCGAACTCATGGACCGCACCACCGTCCAGGCCGTCAACAAGCTGGCGCGCATGGGTCTGCCCGACACCACCGAGTCGCTTCTCCTGTGTGCCTTCGACAGCCCGGACCCGGCCGCCGATCTGGCCGCCGTCGGGGAGCTGTGCACGGCCGCGGGCGCCACCGAGGTCGTGCCGGCCGCGGACGTCGCCGAGTCCGAACTCCTCCTCCAGGCGCGCCGGCTCTCCCTCACGGCCCTGGAGACGATCAGGCCCGCGACGATGATCGACGACGTGTGCGTGCCGCGGACGAAGCTGGCCGCGATGCTGGAGGGCACGTCGGCGATCGCGGAGAAGTACGACCTGACCATCGGCGTCTGCGCGCACGCGGGGGACGGCAACACCCATCCCGTCGTCTGCTTCGACCACGCCGACGAGGACGAGTCGCGGCGGGCGCGGGAGTCCTTCGACGAGATCATGGCGCTCGGGCTCGCCCTCGGCGGCACGATCACCGGCGAGCACGGCGTGGGCGTCCTCAAGAAGGAGTGGCTGGCCAGGGAGTTGGGTCCGGTCGGCGTCGAGCTCCAGCGCGGGATCAAGCACACCTTCGACCCCCTGGGGCTGCTCAACCCCGGAAAGCTGTTCTGAGAGCTCCGGTACGAGGGTGAGGTAGGGGACCCGGCTCACAGCTCGCCGTCCTGCGACTCGTCCGACGGCCACGGGTCGCGCAGCCACAGCTCGTCGGTGATCACGGTGGTCGCCAGGAGTTCGGCGAGCCCGTCCTCCATGCCGAGCCGCTCGGACTCGGTGCCCGGCGGCACCGCGCGCAGGGTCCGCTCCAGCCAGGCGGACACCTGCGCGGAGGGGGCTTCGAGCAGGGCGTCGCCGTCGGGGGAGGAGAGCGCCATCAGGACGACGCTGCGGCCGTCGACCTTCGTCGGCCAGATGCGGACGTCGCCGTGGCCGCACGCCCGGAAGACGCCCTCGACGAGCAGCTCGCGCGCGAAGGTCCAGTTGACCGGGTGGTCCGTGCCGACGTGGAAGGTGATGTGGACGGCGTACGGGTCGTCGGTGCGGTAGGCGAGCCGGGCGGGGACGGGAACGGCGCGCTCGGGGGAGAGCACCAGCTTGAGCTCCAGCTCGCGCTCGACGGTGGTGTTGTCGGTGTTCTGCATGGTCGGACGTCCTCTCGCGATGGGCCCCGAACGGGCCTTCACCTGGAGAGAGCGGGGTCCACGCCGTTCATTACGCGACTTCGGGAAGTTTTTTCGGAAAGTTTTTGAGGGACCCCGCCGACCCCGGAGGTCTCGGCCCGAACATCACGGTGAGTGATCAATTCCGGCCTCTGTCGCCCGAAGGCGGTCTTTCTCGTGGGCTCTTTCTTCCCTCGGGGACGTTCTTCGTTACTGTCCTCCTTGGGCGCGGCATGCCCGGGGGTGCGGCCGTGGGATCAAAGGCGTTGTGACTGAACGGAGTCGGGGCAGTGGCTACTCCTCCTGGAGGCGGCGGAGAGGTACCGCAGGCGGGGTACTACCCGGACCCGTCCATTCCCGGGTACATCCGGTACTGGAACGGGGGCGCCTGGGTGCCCGGTACGAGCCGGCCGGCCCCCAAGGACGGCGAGGGCGCACCGAACCCGCCCGCCGGGGCGGTCCCCGCCGGTCCGATCCTGGCCTCCGGCCCGGCGCCCGCGCCGGTGGTCGCGGAGTACCCGGCGGCGGCGCGGAACCTCGCGCCGGCCCAACACCACGCTCCCGTACCGAGCCAGAACCAGGCCCAGCACCAGGCCCAGAACCAGGCTCAGCATCAGGCCCCGCATCAGGCCCCGAGCGCGGCGCAGCACCAGGCCCACAGCCCGGCTCTGGCCCCGGCGCCCGTCCCGGCGGCCCTTCCCGCGGCTCCCGTGCCGGCGGTCGAGGAGACGGGACCCGTCTTCTTCGACGACATCGACGAGGCGCCGGCGACGCCGGAGCCCTCCTCGGCCTGGCAGGCGGACACCTCCCGGCAGACCGGCTTCGGCGGCGACCGCGACCAGAAGGTCGCCTGGGGCGCGCCCCAGGCGCAGCCGGAGGCCCAGGCCCCGGCTCAAGCCCCGGCGGCCCAGGCCCCGGCCCAGGCCCTGCCGCAGCGGCAGGCCCCTGCCGTCCCCGACCCCCGCAGCCCGGCCGAGTGGCCCGTGGCGGGCGCGGGCGAGCCGGTCGAGCCCCGCGCCGCCGCGCCGGCTCCCGCGCCCGCTCCGGCCCCCGCCCCGGCGGCGGACCCCCGGTCGGCCGGGGGAGCCGCGCGCCTCGGCGGCATGCCCGTCACCCCCGCGCCCGCCCCCGTGCCGCAGCCGCAGCCGGCCCCCGAGCCCGTGGCCCAGGCGCCCGCCCCCGCCCCCTCCACACCCTCCTGGGCCCAGCAGCCCCAGCCCCAGGCTCAACCCCAGCCGCGACCTCAGCCTCAGCCCCAGCCCCGACCTCAGCCCCAGCCCCGACCTCAGCCCCAGCCCCACCCCCAGGCGCAACAGGAGCCGCAGCAGCCGGTCCTGCCGTGGAAGCCGCCGGTCGAGGACGTGTTCCAGCAGGCGGCCCGCGCCCAGGCCTCCGCCCGCCCCGCGGGTCTCGGCAGGCGCCTGCTGGCCCGGCTGATCGACACCCTCGTCCTGGGCGCGCTCGTCGGCGCCGCGGCCGTCCCCTTCGTGACCGCAGCCCTCGACCACATCGACGGCAAGATCGAGGCGGCCAAGCAGTCCGGCACCACCGTCCAGGTCTGGCTCCTGGACTCGACGACCTCCGTGCAGTTCGGCATCGCGCTCGCCTCGCTGTTCGTCATCGGCGTCCTGTACGAGGCGCTGCCCACCGCCAAGTGGGGGCGCACCCTGGGCAAGAAGCTGTGCGGGCTCGAGGTGCGGGACATCGAGTCGCACCAGCCGCCGCGGTTCGGCGCGGCCCTGCGGCGCTGGCTCGTCTACAGCGTCCTGGGCCTCCTGGTCATCGGCGTCCTCAACGTCCTGTGGTGCCTCTTCGACCGGCCCTGGCGCCAGTGCTGGCACGACAAGGCGGCCCGCACCTTCGTCGCCCGCTAGAGGGCGTCCAGGGCGTCCGGGTCGTCCGGGGCCGGCCGGTTCGGTGGTCCGGGGCCGGTCGGACCGCCGGTCCGCCGGTCCGCCGGTCCGCCGGTCCGCCGGTCCGCCGGTCCGCCGGTCCGCCGGTTCAGGGCCGGTCGGCGGAGGCGGTCCCCCGAACGGGCGATGATTCCTTGCGGGGTGGTCGCCCCCGGGATGCACTGCCCCCATGAGCACCGACCAGCCGCCGTCCGGCCAGCCGCCCGAGGAGGACCCGTTCCTCAAGAGGCCGCAGGAGCCCAACCCGCCCTCCGCCGGCCAGCCACCGCCCGACGGAACGCCCCCGCCGGGCCGGCCGCCGGGCGGACCGCCCCCGTCGGGCCCGCCCCCGGGCGGACCCCCTCCGTCGGGACCGCCCCCGGGCGGCCCCCCGCCCGGGAACCCCTACGGCTCCCCGCCCGGTTCCCCGTACGACAACATGCCGCCGCCCCCGCCTCCGTACGGGAGCGGTTACGGCGGTGGCTACGGCGGGACCGATCCGCTCTCCGGGATGCCGCCGCTCGCCGAGTCCGGCCGGCGCATCCTGGCCCGCCTGATCGACTGGCTGATCGTCGCGGTGCCGCTGGCGCTCATCGGCATCCCGTTCGACGTCTACAAGCGCGTGACCGACGACGGCAACGACTTCGGCGACACGGTCAACAGCTTCAACGGCGGCAGCCAGCTGGTCTTCCAGCTCCTCACGATCGTCGCGTTCGTCGCCTACGACACCGTGATGGTGGCCAAGGGCGGCCAGACGCTCGGCAAGAAGCTGCTGAAGCTCCGGGTCGCGATGCTCAACGACGGCTCGACGCCCCCGATGAACCAGTCGCTGCTGCGGGCCGTCGTGCTGTGGGTGCCCGCGCTGGTCTGCTGCGCCTGCCTGTGGCCGTTGCTCCTGCTGATCCTCATCCTGGTCGACAAGCCCTACAAGCAGGGTCTGCACGACAAGGCGGCGAAGACGGTGGTGGTCGTCACCGCGCAGTAGAACCCGTCCGGTACGAGTACGGACGAACCGTCACGAACCGATCCGGGTATCGGCGCCCGCGCCCACGCGCGCGGCCGGTATCCGGATCTCTTCGTTCCCGAGGGCGGCGGGAGCGGTCGGAACCGGCGCCGCGGAGGTCTTGACGGGTCTCGTCCGTACCGGCATCGTCACCGCCACGAGCACGCCCAGCAGCAGGCCCGCGGCGCAGATCACCGCGATCCCGAGGGTCGTCGTCGTACGGGAGAGCAACAGCAGGGCGACGGTCGCGAGGACGACGGTGGCCGAACCGTAGGCGAGCTGTGCGGCGTTCGGTCGCTGCATGACAGGTACCGCCCCCTCAGGACATCGGTTCGACTCTATGACGGTGGATGCCCGGAGGGAACCAGTGGTAAGCGTGACCTAACCCACCGTGCCGGTGCACGGGGGGCGCACAGAGTCACGCAAACCCCCGTCGTCCGCCGCGATGCGCCCGTTGGATGCCCGATTATCGGAAATCCGCTCCCACATAGTGCAGTTGGTCTGTGCAAGTCAAGATCTGTCTTTTCTTGCGCCACTCCGGTCAAATGTCGTCACTTGTGACGCGCGACCCCCGCCGGCCGGACTCCCCACCTCGGTCCGGGTGCGTGGGCGCCGGGGAGGACTACATCAAGTGACCAACAGACGACGGGCGATCAGAGCGTCCGCAGTCGTCGTGGCGCTCGCGGCCACCGCCGCCACCGCCTCGACTTTCTCCACCGCCTGGGCCGACAGCAACGGAAACGTGTCGCCGGCCGGCATCCAGACCGTCGACAAGACGACGGTCGACCACGACCTCGACGGTCCGTTCAGCAAGCAGCAGGAGCAGCAGCGCAAGGCTGCCCTGGAGCAGGTGCTGAGCGGCGAGGCCAAGGTCGAGAGCCGCGGCGGCTCGAAGGTGGTCAAGCTCGACAGCAAGAAGTACGTCGAGCTGGGCCGCGAGAAGACCGACAAGATCTTCACGATCCTCGTCGAGTTCGGCGACAAGGTGGACAACACCACCCTCGTCGACCGTGACGACGACGACACGACCGAGCTGAAGCCGAAGTACGGCGGCGAGCCCGGCCCCCTGCACAACGCCATAGCCGAGCCGGACCGTGCGAACGACAACTCCACGGCCTGGCAGGCGGACTTCAACCAGAAGCACTTCCAGGACCTGTACTTCGGCACCGGCAAGGACGCCAAGGGACAGCCCAAGCAGTCGCTGAAGACCTACTACGAGAAGACCTCGTCCGGCCGTTACTCGGTCGACGGCACGGTCTCCGACTGGGTCAAGGTCGATTACAACGAGGCCCGTTACGGCTCGAACTGGTGCGGCGACACCAACTGCTCCAACGTCTGGGACACCGTCCGTGACGGCGTCACCGCCTGGGCCGCCGCCCAGAAGGCCGCCGGCAAGACCGACGCCCAGATCAAGGCCGAGCTGGCGCAGTACGACCAGTGGGACCGCTACGACTTCGACGCCGACGGCAACTTCAACGAGCCCGACGGCTACATCGACCACTTCCAGATCGTCCACGCGGGCGAGGACGAGTCGGCCGGTGGCGGCGCCGAGGGCACCAACGCGCTGTGGGCCCACCGCTGGTACGCGTACGGCACCAACGCGGGCAAGACCGGTCCGGCGAACAACAAGTCCGGTGGCACGCAGATCGGCGACACCGGCATCTGGGTCGGCGACTACACGATGCAGCCGGAGAACGGCGGCCTCGGCGTCTTCGCGCACGAGTACGGCCACGACCTCGGTCTGCCGGACCACTACGACACCTCGGGCGGCGAGAACTCGACCGGGTTCTGGACCCTGATGTCGTCCGGTTCCTGGCTCGGCCAGGGCAAGGACGCCATCGGCGACCTGCCCGGCGACATGACCGCCTGGGACAAGCTCCAGCTCGGCTGGCTGAACTACGCCAAGGTCAACGACTGGCAGCGTGGCACCAAGACCACCCACAAGCTGGGCGTCTCGGAGTACAACACCAAGAACCCGCAGGCGCTCGTCGTCGAGCTGCCGAAGAAGTCCGTCCCCACCGATGTCGTGGCCCCCGCCGAGGGTGCCACCCAGTGGTGGAGCAACATGGGCGACGACCTCAAGAACACCCTGACCCGGCCGGTCGACCTGACCGGCAAGTCCTCGGCCTCCCTGGAACTCCAGGGCTGGTGGGACATCGAGAAGGGGTACGACTTCCTCTACGCCGAGGTCTCGACCGACGGCGGCGCCAACTGGACCGCCCTCGACGGCACCGCCGACGGCGTGGCGCTCCCGCGCGACGCGGCCGGCTCCCCGTCGCTGACGGACGTCTCCGGTGCGCACAAGAAGCTCGTCTACGGCCTCGACGCCTACGCGGGCAAGAAGTTCGACCTCCGCTTCCGCTACCAGACGGACGGCGGCGCGGGCGGCAAGGGCTTCACCGCCGACGCCATCACCCTCGCCGCGGACGGTGCCAACGTCTTCTCGGACAACGCCGAGAACGGTGACAACGGCTGGGTCTCGAAGGGCTTCTCGCGCATCGGGAAGGGCTTCAGCAAGGACTACGAGCAGTACTACATCGCGGAGAACCGCCAGTACGTCTCGTACGACGCGACCCTCAAGGTCGGCCCGTACAACTTCGGTTTCACGGGTGACAAGTCCAGCTGGGTCGAGCACTACCCGTACCAGAACGGTCTGCTCATCTGGAAGTGGGACCTGTCCCAGAAGGACAACAACACCTCGAAGCACCCGGGCGTGGGTCGGATCCTCCCGATCGACGCGCACCCGAGCCCGCTGAAGTGGTCCGACGGCACGCTGATGCGCAACCGCGTCCAGGCGTACGACTCTCCCTTCAGCCTCTCCCGCACCGACGGCTTCCAGCTGCACAAGGCGGGCGTGGGCACCTGGGTTCCGTCGCAGGCCGGCAACCCGGTCTTCGACGACCGCAAGGGCACCTACTGGTACCCGGAGACCGAGCGGGCCGGTGTGAAGGTAACTGACACCAACACCAAGATCCAGGTCGTCAAGGAGCCGAAGAACGGCCAGACGATCACGGTTCAGGTTGGCCCGTCGACCAAGTAGTCGATAAAATTGCAGGTCAAAGCATGATCGGCCGTCGCCCCCTAGCGGGCGGCGGCCGATCGTGTTTAGGTGCGTCTGACGCAGTTCTTATTGACATCTGATCCACGGGGGAGTGGTTCCGCATGCCCAACGGAGGGTTCTGCAAGCTGCCGGGAGGCAGTGTGGTCGTCGCGATAGGGCTGCCCAGCCCGGCCCGCGACGGGGCCTCGGTACGTTTCCTGGTCCACGCCGCCAACCGTGCCCGCGCCCTGACCCGGCTGCGGAACCTCGGCCTGCGCGCGGTCTACCTCCGCGGCAACACCGAGCCGCCCACCCCGGACGAGATCACGGCCGTCCTGCACCACCCCGACGGCCTGCTCTGGAGATCCGCCCCGGGCGCCGCCCAGGAACTCTGGCACCCGGTCCGCACGCTCCCGAAGGAGCCCGCGGCGTAGGGCGCCCGGCGGATCAAGGTCAGGACAGAGCCCGGCGCACCGCAGGACAGGGCCTGACGCACCACACGACAGGGCCTGGCGCACCACCGCTCACATCACACCACCGGTTCGCCCGTCAGCTCCACGCCGGCCGCCCGCAGCTCCTCCAGGGCCTTCTCCGTCGTCGCCTTCGCGACCCCGGCCGTCAGATCGAGCAGCACGAGGGTCCGGAAGCCCTCCCGCACCGCGTCCAGGGCCGTCGCCCGGACGCAGTGGTCGGTGGCGATGCCCACCACGTCGACCTCGGTGACGTCCCGCTCCCGCAGCCACCCCGCGAGCGTCCGCCCGTTCTCGTCGAGACCCTCGAAGCCGCTGTACGCCGCGTCGTAGGCGCCCTTGTCGAAGACGGAGTCGATCGCCCCGCTGGCGACGGCCGGCGCGAAGTTCGGGTGGAAGCCGACCCCCTCCGTACCGGCCACGCAGTGCACCGGCCAGGAGGACACGTAGTCCGGCTCCTCGCCCTCCGGCGCGAAGTGCGCGCCCGGGTCGACGTGGTGGTCCCGGGTGGCCACGACGTACCGGTAGGAGGAGCCCGCCGTCTGGCCGACCAGGTCGGTGATGGCGGCGGCGACGTCCGCGCCGCCCGTCACCGCGAGGCTGCCGCCCTCGCAGAAGTCGTTCTGAACGTCCACAACGATCAATGCGCGGTGCATGGCGGGTGTCCTTAGCGCGTCGGATAGGGGTGGCATCGAGCCTAGAGACTTCCCTCTCCGCAGGGGAGGGGAAGCCCCAAGGCTTCCAGGGCCTGTCCGGCGGATCACGGCCGGGGTCGCGCGGAGTCTGATCCGCCCGACAGGTCCTAGACGTACTCCGTCGGCAGCACCGGCTCGCCGCGCGAGAGCTGGATCGCCGACATCGGCAGCCCGGCGCGGGCCGCGATGTGGCGGGACCTGGCGGCCTCCAGCGGCTCCCGGGCCACGACCTCGCCGCCCTTGACCAGCTCGACCAGGAGCTGGTGGTCCATGAGCTCCGGCGGGACCGGTCCGGTGCCCACGACCTCCGTCTCGGCGATCCCGGACGCGTCGGGCCGCCGGGCCGCCCACTTGCGTCCGCCGACCGAGGCCTTGCCGCCCATGGACTTCTTCGCGACCGGCACCAGGGGCGCCTTCGGGTCGGCCGAGCGGGCCCGGGCGACCAGCTTGTAGACCATGGAGCAGGTCGGGTGGCCGCTGCCGGTGACCAGCTGCGTGCCCACCCCGTACGCGTCGACCGGCGCCGCCGCGAGCGAGGCGATGGCGTACTCGTCGAGGTCCGAGGTGACGACGATCCTCGTGGCCCGGGCGCCCAGCTCGTCGAGCTGCGCCCGCACCCGGTGCGCGACGAGCAGCAGGTCGCCCGAGTCGATGCGGACGGCTCCCAGCTCGGGCCCCGCCACCTCGACGGCGGTACGGACGGCCTCGGTCACGTCGTACGTGTCGACGAGCAGGGTCGTACCCCGTCCGAGGGTCTCGACCTGCGCCCGGAAGGCGTCCCGCTCGCTGTCGTGGAGCAGGGTGAAGGCGTGGGCGGAGGTGCCGACGGTCGGGATGCCGTAGCGGAAGCCGGCCGCGAGGTCCGAGGTGGAGTCGAAGCCGCCGACGTACGCGGCACGGGAGGCGGCGACGGCCGCCAGCTCGTGGGTGCGCCGGGCGCCCATCTCGATGAGGCGGCGCCCGCCGGCCGCGGCCGACATGCGGGAGGCGGCGGCCGCGATCGCCGAGTCGTGGTTGAGGATGGAGAGGATCACCGTCTCCAGGAGCACGCACTCGGCGAAGGAGCCCTCGACGCGCAGCACGGGCGAGCCGGGGAAGTACACCTCGCCCTCGGGGTAGCCCCAGATGTCCCCGGAGAAGCGGTATTCGGCCAGCCAGGCGAGGGTCGGCTCGTCGACGATGCCGCGCTCGCGCAGGAAGCCGAGGACGGCGGGGTCGAACCGGAAGTTCTCGACGGCGTCCAGGACCCGGCCGACACCCGCGAGGACGCCGTAGCGGCGCCCCTCGGGCAGCCGCCGGGTGAAGACCTCGAAGACCGAGTGCCGGTCGGCGGTGCCGGCCCGCAGGGCCGCCTGGAGCATGGTCAGCTCGTACTGATCGGTGAAGAGCGCGGTCGACGGCACGTCCACCGGCAGCCCAAGGTCCGCAGCGTTCATGTCAGCGATGCTAGCGCAGAAATCGTCAGAGTGACGAATAGGGGGGCGGTACGGGTGACCCGTTTGTGCGATGGGGCCCTCGGGGTGGCAGCATGGGGTGAGTGAGCGTCGCGCCTATTGAGATCGAACGTACGGAATCGGCCGAGGAGGTCTCCGCGGTCGTCGAACCGGACGTGCCCTGGGTGACCCTCGTGCACAACGATCCGGTCAACCTGATGAGCTATGTGACCTACGTCTTCCAGTCGTACTTCGGATACTCCAAGGGCAAGGCGCACAAACTGATGCTCGACGTGCACGAGAAGGGGAAGGCGGTCGTCTCCGCCGGTACCCGCGAGGAGATGGAACGGGACGTGCAGGCGATGCACGGCTACGGACTGTGGGCGACGCTCTCCCAGGACCGCTTCTGATGGCCGGCCGTTTCGAGACCCTGCCCGGCGGCGGCGCGGCCGTCGCGCTCGACGAGGTCGAGGTCTCCATCCTCCGCTCCCTCACCGTCCAACTGATGGAGCTGATCGGCCCCGGCGACGAGCCCGCGGCCGACGCCGACCCGCTGGCCGCGCTCTTCGCCGAGGGGCCGAGCGAGCCCCCGTCCGACCCCGCCCTCCGGCGCCTCTTCCCCGACGCGTACGGGGACGACAGCGAGGAGCTGCGGGCGTCCGCCGCCGACTTCCGCCGCTACACGGAGAACGACCTGCGGGCCCGCAAGCGCGAGGACGCCCTCGTGGTCGTGCGCGCCCTGGACGCGCTCTCCGGCGACGCGATCGGCGAGGGCGGCGTCGTCCTGAAGCTCACGCCGGACGAGTCCCGGGCCTGGCTCGGCTCGCTCAACGACCTCCGGCTGACCATCGGCACCCGTCTGGAGCTCACGGACGAGGAGAGCGAGCAGCTGTACCGGCTGCCGGACTCCGACCCGCGCAAGCCGATGGTGATGGCGTACCTCTGGCTCGGTGCGCTCCAGGAGTCCCTCGTCGAGACCCTGATGTCGTAGTCGCAGTCGATGCAGTGGCCGATGCGGTGGCCGATGCAGTGGCCGCGCCCTCGGGCGTGCGGGATGTTCGCTCAGCGGACGCTCAAATCCGGATAACGAATGCGTTATCAGAGCGTCCGCCTTTGCCGTCTTGAGTCCTTTTTGTCCGTCTTTTTCTGTGGTCCACGCCACACGCACCTCCGTCGATCACCCCCCACCCCGTGATAAATCTTCACGACCACTCGGGCACGCCACCCATGTTCCCGAGGGCGCTTCGACCGGCTGACCGCCGGTGGCACTCCATTCCACATCCGGGGGGATCAGGACCTGATCCGCGACAGACGCACTCGCAGTCGCGCGGATCAGCATGGAGAAAGGCGCACCACCATGACCTCAGTGCAGGTCGACAAGCAGCACGACGGCAATGAGGCCGAGGACTCCGCATCGGGCGAGGGTTACCACCGGGCACTCGGCGCCCGCCAGATCCAGATGATCGCGATCGGCGGCGCCATCGGCACCGGCCTGTTCCTCGGGGCGGGCAAGGGCATCTCCATCGCGGGACCCAGCCTGATCCTCGCGTACGCCGTCGCGGGCCTCGTCATCTTCTTCATCATGCGGGCGCTCGGCGAGCTCCTCATGTACCGCCCGGTCTCGGGCTCCTTCTCCGAGTACGCACGGGAGTTCATCGGTCCGTTCGCGGGCTTCGCGACCGGCTGGACGTACTGGCTCTTCTGGGTCGTCACCGGCATCACCGAGGTCACCGCCGCCGCGACCTACATGACGTACTGGTGGGACATCCCGCAGTGGCTCTCCGCGCTCGTCTTCACCGTGATCCTCTACGGCGCCAACCTGATCTCCGTGAAGCTCTTCGGTGAGCTGGAGTTCTGGTTCTCCATGGTCAAGGTCACCGCGATCGTCGGCATGATCCTGATCTGCGCCGGCATCCTCACCCTCGGCTTCTCCGACGCCGGCGACACCGCCTCCGTCACCCACCTGTGGGACCTCGGCGGCTTCTTCGCCGGCAAGGACGGCATCTTCTCGACCCTGATGACCCTCCAGATGGTCATGTTCGCCTTCCTCGCCGTCGAGCTCGTCGGCGTCACCGCGGGCGAGTCCAAGGACCCGAAGACGGTCCTGCCCAAGGCGATCAACACCGTCCCGTGGCGCATCGCGGTCTTCTACGTCGGCGCGCTGATCATGATCCTGTCGGTCGTCCCCTGGACCGAGTTCAAGCCGGGCGTCAGCCCGTTCGTCGCCGCCTTCGAGAAGATGGGCCTCGGCGTCGGCGCCGCCATCGTCAACTTCGTCGTCCTGACCGCGGCCCTGTCCTCCTGCAACTCGGGCATGTACTCCACCGGCCGCATGCTGCGCGACCTCGCGCTCAACGGCCAGGGCCCGAAGGCCTTCACCAAGCTGACCAGGTCCGGCACCCCGCTGATCGGCACCACGGTCTCGGCCGCGCTCATGATGGTCGGCGTCTGGATCAACTACCAGTGGCCCGGCGAGGCGTTCAACTACGTCGTCTCCTTCGCCACCATCTCCGGCATGTGGGCCTGGATCGTCATCCTGATCTGTCAGATCCGCTACCGCCTCAAGGCCGACCGGGGCGAGCTCCCGCAGTCGCCGTTCAAGGCGCCGGGCGGCATCTGGTTCAGCGTCTTCTCGCTCGCCTTCATCGCCATGGTCGTCGTGACCATGGGCATGGACAAGGACAACCGGGTCGCCCTCTACGGCGCGCCGGTGTGGGGCCTGATCCTCGCCGTCTCGTACCTGGTCCTGAAGGCCCGCAACCCCGAGGGCGCCGCCTTCGCCAAGCGCTCCTGACCGACCCCTGTCCAGCATCCGGGCCGTCCCGTACCACTCCTCGGTACGGGACGGCCCGTCTGCTTATCCTGTCGGCATGCTGACCATCACCCGGGCCCTGTACGACCAGATCGTGGAACACTCCCGCGCGGACCACCCCGACGAGGCCTGCGGCGTGGTCGCGGGCCCGGCCGGCACCGGCCGCCCCGAGCGCTTCATCCCGATGCTGAACGCCGCCCGCTCGCCCACCTTCTACGAGTTCGACTCCGCGGACCTGCTCAAGCTCTACCGCGACATGGACGACCGGGACGAGGAGCCCGTCATCGTCTACCACTCGCACACCGCCACCGAGGCCTACCCGTCCCGCACGGACATCTCGTACGCGAACGAGCCGCAGGCCCACTACGTCCTCGTCTCCACCGCCGACACCGACGGCGCGGGCCCCTTCCAGTTCCGCTCCTTCACGATCGTCGAGGGCGTCGTGACCGAGGAGGACGTCGAGATCGTCGAGGCCTACGCGTAGGCCTTGCCCGCCGTCGTACGGAAACGGGCCAGGTAGGCGGAGGGCGTCACCCCGAAGTGCCGGGCGAACGCCCTCCGCAGGCTCTCGTCGCTGCCGAGCCCGCTCCGCGCCGCCGCCCCCGTCACGCTCGCCCCGCCCTCCAGCAGCATCCGCGCCGCCTCCACCCGTACGCGCTCCACGTACGCCGCCGGGGTCGCTCCGATCTGCTCCCGGAACAGCCGGGCCAGATGCCGGGCACTGACCCCCGCCCGCCGGGCCAGCGCCGACGCGCTGTGGTCCGCCGCCGGATCCGCCGCCACCGCGTCCAGGAGCGGACGGACCACCGGATGCCCGGTCGGGGGCGTGCGCGAGGCCGCCGAGAACTGCGACTGCCCGCCCGGCCGCTGGAGGAAGACCACCAGGTCCCGCGCCACCGCACGGGCCTCCGCCGGCCCGCGGTCCTCCTCCACCAGGGCCAGACACAGGTCGATCCCGGCCGTCACCCCCGCCGAGGTCCACACCTCGCCGTCCCGCACGTGGATCGCGTCCGCCGTCACCTCCACGTCCGGATACCGCCGGGCCAGCCCCGCCGCGTGCTCCCAGTGCGTCGTCGCCCGCCGCCCGGCCAGCAGCCCCGCCGCCCCGAGCGCGAACGCGCCCGTGCAGACGGACGCCACCCGCCGCGAGCGCGCCGCCAGGGCCGCCACCGTCGGCGCCAGCGCCGTACACAGCTCCACGTCCACCGCCCCCGGCACGATCAGCGTGTCCGCGCCCGACGCCTCCCCGGCCGCGAGGTCGGCACCGATCCGCAGCCCGCACGAGGTACGGACGTCCCGCCCACCGGGCGAGCACACCCGCACCTCGTAGCCCGCCCCCGCCGCCCCCGCCGCCCCCGCCGCTCCCGCCGTGGAGAACACCTCAAGGGGAGCGGAGACGTCGAGGAGCCGGACCCCGTCGAAGGCGAGCACCAGCACAGAGTGGAGAGTCATGTGTCCGATTCTGTGGGATGCCTGTCCGTGAGGACATGGCGTGGGTACGGGCCGGGCGGCGAGGCTGGTCCGCATGAACGCACTCGCGCTGATCCCCGACAGCAAGCTCGCCACCGCCGCCACCGCACTCGTCCGCGACACCGCGAGCGAGCTCGTCTACCACCACTCCCGCCGCGTCTACCTCTTCGGCGCCCTCCGGGGCCGCGCCCTCGGCCTCGCCTTCGACCCCGAACTCCTCTACGTCGGCGCGATGTTCCACGACCTCGGCCTCGGCGAGGCCCACCGGTCCAGCGGCCGCCGCTTCGAGGTCGACGGCGCCGAGGAGGCCGCCGCCTTCCTGCGCGCGCAGGGCGCCGACGAGGACGCCGTCCGCCGCGTCTGGACCGCGATCGCCCTCCACACCACCCCCGGGATCCCGGAGTTCATGGAACCCGAGGTCGCGCTCGTCACCGCCGGCGTCGAGTACGACGTCCTCGGCATCGGCTACGACGACCCCGCCGCCGTCACACCCCAGGACCGGGCCGCGATCGTCGCCGCCCACCCCCGCCCCGACTTCAAGCGCCGCATCCTGGAGGCCTTCGCCGAAGGCATCGCCCCCAAGCCCGACACCACCTTCGGCAACGTCAAGGCCGACGTCCTGCGCCACTACGTCCCCGGCTTCACGCCCGGCGACTTCGTGGAGACCATCCGGAACTCCGCCTGGCCCGAGTGACGGACGACCCGGGTGAGAGACTGGCCCGGACCAACGGGCGGCAGGACCCAGGAAGCCGGTGTGAATCCGGCACGGTCCCGCCACTGTGACCGGCGCCCTCGGGCGCCGGGAGCCAGGAACTGACCTGCCGCCTCCACCACCGATCGGGGACGTGGAAATCCCCGGAGGAGGCTCGAACCGTCATGTCCCGGCCCCGCCGCACCCTGCTGCCCGCGCTCGCGCTCGTCCCGCTCCTCGCCGCCTGCTCGGCCCCCGCGGAGCAGACCTCCTCGGCGAAGCCCGCCCCGGGATTCCCGTACACCGTCGACAACTGCGGCGTGAAGACCACCTACCAGGCCCCGCCGAAGCGCGTCGTCACCATGAACCAGCACGTCACCGAGGTGATGCTCGCCCTGGGCCTGGAGAAGTCGCTCGTCGGCACCGCCTACCTCGACGACGCGGTCCTCCCCGCCTACAAGAAGGCCTACGACGCCGTCCCCGTCCTCGCGAAGGAGTACCCCTCCAAGGAGGCCCTGCTCGCCGCCAACCCCGACTTCGTGTACGGCGGTTACGCCTCCGCCTTCGACGCCAAGGACGGCCGTAGCCGCGACGACCTCAAGCGCACCGGCATCGCGACCCGCCTCAACACCGAGTACTGCCCGACCGGTTCGACCTCGATCGACGACCTCTACCGCGAAGTCCGCGAGATCGGAAGGACCTTCGGCGTCGCCGACCGCGCCGAGACCTGGACCCGCGAGGCGCGCACGACCGTGACCGCCACGGAGAAGCGCCTCAAGGGCACCCCGCCGGTCTCCGTCTTCGTCTACGACAGCGGCGACAAGACCGCGTTCACGGCGGGCGGCAAGGGCATCGGCAACGAGCTCATCACCCGGGCCGGCGGCCGGAACGTCTTCGCCGACCTCGACAAGTCCTTCGGCGACGCCACCTGGGAACAGGTCGTGGACCGGAAGCCCGAGGTCATCGTCATCTACGACTACGGCTCCACCACCGTCGAGCAGAAGAAGAAGCGGCTCCTCGACGACCCCGCCCTCAAGGACGTGCCCGCCGTCAAGAACCGCCGGTTCGCCGTCATGCCGCTCTCCGACACCGTCCTCGGCGTCCGCGTCCCCGCCGCCGTCGACAAGCTCGCCGCCCAGCTCCACCCGGCCCGGTGACCACGACCCTCGACAGGGCCGAGGAGAAGACCGACGCGAAGGCTGCGCAGACCTCCGGGACGTCGGCCTCCGGCACGTCGCGGTACGTCCTCGTCGTCGCCGGACTCGCCCTGGCCCTCGCCCTCGCCGGGCTCGCCTCCCTCGCCCTCGGCTCCGTCCGCATCCCGCCCGGCCAGGTGCTCGACGCCCTGACCGGGCGGGCGGCCCCCTCCCCGTACCGCACGATCGTCCTCGACGTCCGGCTGCCCCGGGTCCTCCTCGGCGTCGTCGTCGGCGCCGGGCTCGCCGTCGTCGGCGCCGTCCTCCAGGCCCTCGTCAACAACCGGCTCGCCGACCCCTTCCTCCTCGGGATCTCCTCCGGCGCCTCCGCCGGAGCCGTCCTCGTGCTCGTCCTCGGCGTCGGGGGAGGGGTGACGACCACGATCGCCCTGCCCGGCGGCGCCTTCGCCGGCGCCCTCGTCGCCCTCGTCCTCGTCTACGGGCTCGCGCGCCGCGGCGGGACCATGACCGGCGCCCGGCTCGTCCTCGCCGGGGTCGCCGTCTCGTACGTCCTCTCCGCCCTCGCCACCCTGCTCCTCGTCGTCGCCGGGCGGCCCGAACAGTTCCAGGAAGCCCTCTTCTGGTCGCTCGGCGGCCTCGGCAGCGCCCGCTGGGACACCCTCGCCCTGCCCGCCGCCGTCCTCGTCCTCGGCGTCGGCGCCCTCCTCACCCTCTCCCGCCCCCTCGACCTCCTCCTCGTCGGCGAGGAGGGCGCCACCGTCCTCGGCCTGGACACCGCCCGCTTCCGCGCCGCCGTCTTCGTCCTCGCCTCCCTCGTCACCGCCGTCATGGTCGCGGCCAGCGGCGCCGTCGGCTTCATCGGACTCATGGCCCCGCACGCCGCCCGGCTCGCCGTCGGCGCCCCGCACCGCCGGCTCCTCCCGGTCGCCGCGCTCGGCGGGGCACTCGCCCTCGTCCTCGCCGACCTCGCCGCCCGGACCGTCGCCGCACCCCAGGACATCCCCGTCGGCGTCCTCACCGCACTCACCGGCGGCCCGTTCTTCCTCTGGCTGATGCGCCGCCGTCCGGAAGGGGCACCCCTGTGACCGAAGGAGCACCCCGGTGACCGAACTGCGCCTGGAAGGCCTCTCGTACGAGGAACGCCTCCGCTCCGTCGACCTCACCGTCCGCCCCGGCGAGACCGTCGGCCTCATCGGCCCCAACGGCAGCGGCAAGACCACCCTCCTGCGCTGCGTCTACGGCACCCTCGCCCCCACCGCCGGCCGCGCCACGCTCGACGGCGACGACCTCCACGCCCTCGGCCCCAAGGCCCGCGCCCGCCGCGTCGCCACCGTCCCGCAGGACGGCGGCACCGAGTTCGACCTCACCGTCCGCGAACTCGTCGCCCTCGGCCGCTCCCCGCACAAACGGTTCTGGGAGGGCGACACCGGCGCCGACCGGGAGCGCGCCGGGGCCGCCCTCGCCCGCGTCGGCCTCACGGAGCTCGCCGACCGCCCGTACCCCACCCTCTCCGGCGGCGAACGCCAGCGCGCCCTCGTCGCCCGCGCCCTCGTCCAGGACCCGGCGCTCCTCGTCCTCGACGAGCCCACCAACCACCTGGACATCCGCCACCAGCTCGACGTCCTCCAGCTCGTGCGGACCCTGGGCACCACCAATCTGCTCGCCCTGCACGACCTCAACCTCGCGGGGGCGTACTGCGACCGCCTCTACGTCCTCGAACGTGGCCGGGTCGTCACCGGCGGCACCCCCGCCGAGGTCCTCACCCCCGCCCTCCTCGACGCCGTCTACGGGGTGGACGCCGAGGTCATCCCGCATCCGAGGACCGGCAGCCCGACCGTCGTCTACCTGCACAGTCCGGCAGTCGGTCAGAAACTATCCACCATGTGAGATCACATTCCGGAACCCGGACCGGGAATCGATACGATGAGCCCATGGTTTCCCACGACGTGAGCGAAGAGACTCCGGGCACACCCCTGCTCGTGGCACGCCTGCACGTCGACCTGTGCCGCCTCTCCAGCGCGATGTGTACGTCCCGCGCTGCGCTCTGAGCGACCCACGCGACATCGAGCGCACTCCCGTACGACCCCCCTCCGCGCGGGGGCCCCCGCCACGCGCCGATCACGCCACTTCCGACAGGAGCCCACGTCATGGCCATCGAGGTCCGCATCCCGACCATCCTCCGCACCTACACCGACGGCGAGAAGGCCGTCCAGGGCAGCGGCGACACCCTCGCCCACCTCTTCGCCGACCTGGAGTCCCGCCACACCGGCATCGAGGCCCGCATCGTCGACGACGGCAAGCTCCGCCGCTTCGTCAACGTCTACCTGAACGACGAGGACGTCCGCTTCCTCGACGGCATCGACACCAAGCTCACCGACGGCGACAGCGTCACGATCCTGCCGGCCGTCGCCGGCGGCATGGTCTGATCCACATGCGCTACGACTCCTCGCTGGCGGCGGTCGGCAACACGCCGCTGGTCCGCCTCCCCCGGCTCTCGCCCTCGGACTCCGTCCGCATCTGGGCGAAGCTGGAGGACCGCAACCCGACCGGCTCGGTCAAGGACCGCCCCGCGCTCCACATGATCGAGCGGGCGGAGAAGGACGGCCGGCTCACGCCCGGCTGCACCATCCTGGAGCCGACCAGCGGCAACACCGGCATCTCCCTCGCCATGGCCGCCAAGCTCAAGGGCTACCGCATCGTCTGCGTCATGCCCGAGAACACCAGCGAGGAGCGCCGCCAGCTGCTCGCCATGTGGGGCGCGGAGATCGTCTCGTCCCCCGCGGCGGGCGGATCGAACACGGCGGTACGCGTCGCCAAGGAGATCGCCGCCGAGAACCCGTCCTGGGTGATGCTCTACCAGTACGGCAACCCGGACAACGCGGGCGCCCACTACGCCACCACGGGCCCCGAGATCCTCGCCGACCTCCCCTCGATCACCCACTTCGTCGCCGGCCTCGGCACGACGGGGACGCTCATGGGCGTCGGCCGCTACCTGCGCGAGCACAAGCCGGACGTCAAGATCGTCGCCGCCGAACCGCGGTACGACGACCTCGTCTACGGCCTGCGGAACCTGGACGAGGGCTTCGTACCCGAGCTGTACGACGCCTCCGTCCTCACCACCCGCTTCTCGGTCGGCTCAGCCGACGCGGTCACCCGCACCCGGGAACTCCTCCAGCAGGAGGGCATCTTCGCCGGCGTCTCCACGGGCGCCGCCCTGCACGCGGCCATCGGCGTCGGCAACAAGGCGGTCAAGGCCGGCGAGAGCGCCGACATCGCGTTCGTCGTCGCCGACGGCGGCTGGAAGTACCTGTCGACCGGCCTCTACACGGCCGCGACGACCGAAGAGGCGATCAAGACGGTCCAGGGTCAGCTCTGGGCCTGAGCCTCCCCCGGCTCCATCAGCTACAGCCACAGCCACAGCCACAGCCACAGCTACAGCTACAGCTACATCCGCTGCATCAGCGCGCCAGATGGCGGACCTGGTCCCATACGACCGGGTCCGCCGTTCCCGCTTTCCGGCGGAAGTCCCGCACCGGAACGTCCCGCAGCTCGTCCGTCTCCAGGAAGCTCGGCCGCCCCTGAGCGTCGCCCACCGCCCCCGGCGGCAGCGCGATCACGCCCGGCCGCTCGTCGTGGTACTTGCTGGTGATCTTGGCGACGAGCACGCTGTCACCGCGGAGCGAGAGCACCAGACACGGCCGGTCCTTCGAACCGGGCCCGTCCTCGAAGGGCACGTCAGCCCACCAGATCTCGCCCGCCCGCGGCAGCCGCGACGGAGCCTTCCGCGGCCCGGTCGGCCGGCCCGGCGGCCGGGTCCGCTGCGGCGCCCGGCCCCGCCCCGAGGGCCGCCGGCCCGTGGGCTTGTTCGACGAACTCTTCCGTCCGCCGGCGACCACCACGACCAGCGCGATCACCACGACCGCGACCAGCGCGGGCCACCATGACGTGTCCATACCTCAAGACGGTACCGGCGCGCGGCTCCCTCCGCCGTGGCGCCCCGCCATCCATCCGAACCGGTGACAGAGCCCGTGAGTTCGCCCACAACGGGCCGCCGCGAAGGAGCGACAGGCCCAGGTGCGCCTTACGCTCGACAGACCGCACAGCCTCCCCCTCCCTCAGCGCGCTTTCCGCACCCGTCCACGGAGGTTCACGCTCCATGAAGCTCACCGTCGTCGGTTGCTCCGGGTCGTTCCCGTCCGCGGATTCGGCCTGTTCGAGCTACCTCGTCGAGGCCGACGGCTTCCGGTTGCTCCTCGACATGGGCAACGGCGCCCTCGGCGAGCTGCAACGACACATCGGTCTGTACGACCTCGACGCGATCTTCCTCAGCCATCTGCACGCGGACCACTGCATCGACATGTGCGGCTACTTCGTCGCCCGCTACTACCGGCACGAGGGCGGGCGCTGCGACGCGATTCCCGTCTACGCGCCGGAGGGCGCCGAGCAGCGGCTGACCACGGCGTACGCGGACACCCCCTCGCCCACCTCGATGAGCGAGGTCTTCGACTTCCGCACGCTGAAGTCGGGCACCTTCGAGATCGGCCCGTTCACGGTCCGGACGGAGAAGGTGTGCCACCCGGTCGAGGCGTACGGCATCCGCGTCGAGCACGGCGGCCGTTCGCTCACGTACTCCGGTGACACCGGGGTCTGCGACGCGCTGCACGAGCTCGCCGAGGGCACCGACCTCTTCCTCTGCGAGGCCTCCTTCACCCACGGCAAGGAGGACATCCCGGCGCTCCACCTCAACGGCCGCGAGGCCGGGGCGCAGGCGGCCCGCGCCGATGTGGGCCGGCTGGTCCTCACCCACATCCCGCCGTGGACGGACGGCGAGCAGAACCTGGCGGACGCGCGCGAGGTGTACACGGGCCCGTCGGAGCTGGCGAGACCGGGCGCGGTCTACGAGATCTGAGCACACGGGAAGAGCCCCGGAACCGTACGGTTCCGGGGCTCTTCCGCGTTGCGGGTGAGGATCACGCCTTGGTGAGGTCCTCGAGCTCCTCGTCGGACTCGCGGCCCGGGGTGGGGAGGTTGAACTTGGTGATCGCGAAGCGGAAGACCACGTAGTAGATCGCCGCGAAGACGAGACCGATCGGGATGATCAGCCAGGGCTTGGTCGCGAGGTTCCAGTTGAGCAGGTAGTCGATGCCGCCGGCGGAGAAGGTGAAGCCCGCGTGGACACCGAACGCCCAGGTGACGGCCATCGAGACGGCGGTCAGGACCGCGTGGATCGCGTAGAGGACCGGCGCGATGAACATGAAGGTGAACTCGATCGGCTCGGTGATACCGGTGACGAAGGAGGTCAGCGCGAGGGACACCATCATGCCCATGACGGCCTTGCGGCGCTCGGGGCGAGCGGCGTGGGCGATGGCGATCGCGGCGGCCGGGAGGCCGAACATCATGATCGGGAAGAAGCCGGACATGAAGATTCCGGCGCTCGGGTCACCGGCGAAGAAGCGGTTGAGGTCACCGTGGACGACCTCGCCGGCCGCGTTGGTGAAGTCACCGATCTGGAACCAGGAGACGGTGTTCACGAACTGGTGCATGCCGACCGGGATCAGCGCGCGGTTGATGAGGCCGAAGAGGCCGGCGCCACCGGCGCCGAGGCCGGTCATCCACTCGCCGAAGCTGGAGATGCCCTCACCGATGGGCTCCCAGATCAGGCCGAAGAGGACACCCATGGCGGTGCCGACGAAGGCCATGATGATCGGGACGAGACGGCGGCCGTTGAAGAAGCCGAGCCAGTCGACGAGCTTGGTGCGGTGGAACTTCTGCCACAGGACGGCGGAGATGAGACCCATCAGGATGCCGCCGAGGACACCGGGGTTGTTGAACGTCGCGGCGACGTCGACACCCTTGTTGGCGGTCGTGTTGACGACGGCCTCGGTGATCGGGAAGGCCTTCAGCACGTTGCTGTAGACCAGGAAGCCGACGAGCGCGGCCAGGGCGGTGGAGCCGTCCGCCTTCTTGGCGAAGCCGATGGCGACGCCGATACAGAAGAGCAGGGGCAGGTTGTCGAAGACCGCGCCGCCGGCGGTGGCGAAGACGGAAGCGACCTTGTCCCAGCCGAGACCGTCCTTTCCGAAGACGTCGGCCTGGCCGAGACGGAGCAAGATACCCGCGGCCGGCAGAACGGCGATCGGCAGCTGCAGGCTGCGACCGACCTTCTGCAGGCCCTGGAACAGGCCGGATCCGCGCTTCTTCGCGGGAGCGGCGGCCTGGGCGGTGGCCGTACTCATCAACTTCCTCCAGTAAGGCAAGGCGCCGCCAGGGACAGTGAACACGGGGGGAGGCGACGTCTCGTGGAACGCGGTGGTCTGGACCGCGTGGTCTACACCAATCAGTGGTGTAGACCAGTTTTAGCACGTGAGACTTAGATAAGGAACCTGCGAATTTTGTGTGCTCGGCCATAGCTGGAAATGCACGACATAAGGCCCCCGGACCGTCAGGTCCAGGGGCCTTGTGCAGGGCTTACGAGGGGGGCGAAAGCCCCGAATCGGTCAGGTTCTCCAGGGTGACCGCAGCGCTACTTGACGTTCTCCCGCTCCATCTCGTCCCCGATCTCGTCCGGCTCGCGGCCGGGCGTCTGGAGGTTGAACTTGGTGATCGCGAAACGGAAGATCGCGTAGTACACGACCGCGAAGGCGAGACCGATCGGAATGATCAGCCACGGTTTCGTCGCGAGGCCCCAGTTGATCACGTAGTCGATCAGACCCGCCGAGAAGCTGAAGCCGTCCTTCACGCCGAACGCCCACGTCACCGCCATCGAGACACCCGTCAGCACCGCGTGGATCGCGAACAGGGCCGGCGCGATGAAGAGGAACGAGTACTCCAGCGGCTCCGTGATGCCCGTGACGAACGAGGTCAGCGCCACCGAGAGCATCAGACCCCCGATCTCCTTGCGGCGGTGCGGCTTCGCACAGTGGGTGATCGCGAGCGCCGCCGCCGGCAGCGCGAACATCATGATCGGGAAGAAGCCCGTCAGGAACTGGCCCGCGTTCGGGTCGCCCGCCAGGAACATCGGGATGTCGCCATGGACCACCGTGCCGTCCGGCTTCTCGTACGTGCCGAACTGGAACCAGATCGGCACGTTCAGGAACTGGTGCAGGCCGATGACGAGCAGCGCACGGTTCGCCACACCGAAGATGCCGGAACCCCAGGCGCCGAGGCCGACCAGCCAGTCGCTGAAGTTCTCCAGGGCGTCACCGATCGGCGGCCAGACCCACAGGCAGAGCGAGGCGAACACGATCGCCACGAACGTCATGATGATCGGGACGAGACGGCGGCCGTTGAAGAAGCCCAGCCAGTCGACCAGCTTCGTCCGGTGGTACCGCTGCCACAGGTACGCGGTCATCAGACCCATGACGATGCCACCGAAGACACCGGGGTTCTGGTACGTGTAGGCGGCGAAGGCCTCCCCGGGCGCCAGGCAGCCGCCGCCGATGTCCCTCGTACCCGGCGGGCAGTCCTTCGGGAACTGACGCAGGACCGTGTAGTAGACGAGGAAGCCGACGACGGCCGCGAGCGCGGTCGAGCCGTCCGACTTCTTCGCCATGCCGATGGCGACACCGACGCAGAACAGCAGCGGCAGACCGAGGTTGCCGTCGAGCAGGGCGCCGCCCGCGCCCGCCATCACCGCGGCGACCTTGTCCCAGCCGAGACCCTCCGCGCCGAAGACGTCCGGCTGGCCGAGCCGGTTGATGATGCCCGCGGCCGGCAGCACCGCGATGGGGAGCTGAAGGCTGCGCCCCATCTTCTGCAGCCCCTGGAAGAGCCCGCCCCACAGGGACTTCTGCGGCCGCGCCGCGGCGCTGTCCGTACTCATCGGCGTCCTCCCTGCCCGGAACATGCCGGGTCCGCATTCCGTTGCACACTGGTGTAGACCAGTTGCGATAGGCTCCGGGAGCCCGCTGAGGACAGGCCGCCGGTGATCGTCATCATTCGGCAGAACGGCGGCACTCGCTCGCGAAGTTGGGCCAACCGTGGGTTACCGTGACAAAGCGGACCACAGGTGCGCCGAGATTCGCGCTCGCGCGAACGGAACGGACAGGGAGAAACACATGGCCAGCAAGGCTGAGAAGATCGTCGCCGGGCTCGGCGGCATCGACAACATCGAAGAGGTCGAGGGCTGCATCACCCGCCTGCGCACCGAGGTCATCAACGCCGACCTCGTCGACGAGGCCGCGCTCAAGGCCGCCGGCGCCCACGGCGTCGTGAAGATGGGCACCGCCATCCAGGTCGTCATCGGCACCGACGCGGACCCGATCGCCGCGGAGATCGAAGACCTGATGTGAGACCTGATGCGAGCGACTGACTCGCATCGACAAGGGCCCGTTCCGGCAGGGGAACGGGCCCTTCGTCATGGGCGAGGCCCTCCGCCGTCTCCGGCTACCCTCGTCCCATGTCTCGTATCGACGGCCGTACCCCCGAACAGCTCCGCCCCGTCACCATCGAACGCGGATGGAGCAAGCACGCCGAGGGCTCCGTCCTCATCTCCTTCGGCGACACCAAGGTCTTCTGCACCGCCTCCGTCACCGAAGGCGTCCCGCGCTGGCGCAAGGGCAGCGGCGAAGGCTGGGTCACCGGCGAGTACTCCATGCTGCCCCGGGCCACCAACACCCGCGGCGACCGCGAGTCCGTCCGCGGCAAGATCGGCGGCCGCACGCACGAGATCTCCCGCCTCATCGGCCGCTCGCTCCGCGCCGTCATCGACTACAAGGCCCTCGGCGAGAACACCGTCGTCCTCGACTGCGACGTCCTCCAGGCCGACGGCGGCACCCGCACCGCCGCCATCACCGGCGCGTACGTCGCCCTCGCCGACGCCGTCGCCTGGGCCCAGGGCAAGAAGCTCGTCAAGGCCGGCCGCCAGCCCCTCGTCGGCACCGTCGGCGCCGTCTCCGTCGGCATCGTCGACGGCGTCCCCCTCCTCGACCTCTGCTACGAGGAGGACGTCCGCGCCGACACCGACATGAACGTCGTCTGCACCGGCGACGGCCGCTTCGTCGAGGTCCAGGGCACCGCCGAGGCCGAGCCCTTCGACCGCGAGGAGCTCAACGCGCTCCTCGACCTCGCCTCCGGCGGCTGCGCCGAACTGGCCGAGATCCAGCGCAAGGCGCTCGAAGGAACCCTCTGACCCCTCGCTGCGTCATGACGGGCGGGCACACGGATAAGCTCCGTGCGCCCGCCCGTCGTTCGTCCTACGTACCTGGGGGAGAACCCGCCGTGAAGCGCCGTCTCGCACTCGCCGTGGCCACCGCCGCCGCACTCACCACCGTCCTGAGCGGCTGCGGAGCCCTCGACACCGCCATGGACTGCGTCAAGACCGCCGACGCGATAGCCACGTCGGTCGACAAGCTCAGCCAGGCCGTCTCCAACGCCTCGAACGACCCGACGCAGATCGAGGAGTCCCTGAACTCGATCAGCACCGAGCTCGGCAACCTCAAGGACACCACGGACAACGCCGACCTCAAGAAGGCGGTGGACGACCTCACCAAGGGCGTCGAATCCGTCCGTACAGCGGTCAAGAACGGCGACACGACCCCGGACATCCAGCCGATCACGGACGGGGCGAGCGAAGTGGCGAAGGTCTGCACCCCGGGCTAGAGGTCCAACGGGCCGCGCCAGCCCCGGATAATCGGGGCATGACCCGTCTGATCCTCGCCACCCGCAACGCGGGCAAGATCACCGAACTCCACGCGATCCTCGCCGACGCGGGCCTCGACCTCGAACTCGTCGGCGCGGACGCGTACCCCGACGTGCCCGACGTCAAGGAAACCGGCGTCACCTTCGCCGAGAACGCGCTCCTCAAGGCCCACGCCCTGGCCCGGGCCACCGGCCTCCCGGCGGTCGCCGACGACTCCGGCCTCTGCGTCGACGTCCTCAACGGCGCCCCCGGCATCTTCTCGGCCCGCTGGTCCGGCACCCACGGCAACGACCGCGCCAACCTGGACCTGCTCCTGGCCCAACTGTCCGACATCGACGACTCCCACCGCGCGGCCCACTTCGCCTGCGCGGCGGCCCTGGCCCTCCCGGACGGCACGGAACGAGTGGTCGAGGGCCAGATGCGCGGCACCCTCCGCCACGCCCCGGTCGGCACGAACGGCTTCGGCTACGACCCGATCCTCCAGCCGGAGGGCCACGAGGTGACCTGCGCGGAACTGACCCCGGCGGAGAAGAACGCGATCAGCCACCGAGGCAAGGCCTTCCGAGCACTCGTACCGGTGGTTCGGGAGCTGCTGGGCTGAGGGGGTACGGCGAGGCCCGGTTCGCCTTGTGATGCGAACCGGGCCTTCGATTGTCAGGTTGGTGCGGCCGGTGGGATTCGAACCCACACAGGATTTCTCCCAGATGCCCCTAAAACACCCGCCGATACCGATTTGGCTACGGCCGCCTGCCTGCCATGGTAGCGGGCGGGCGGCTGCTGCGTTCAGGGTGCGCTAGCTCCGGGCCGACCGCTTACCCCCTCGGCACCAGGTGCTCGTGGTCGCGTGGCAGTTGGGGCAAAGAAGCCGCAGGTTCTCGATCCGGTCGTCGCCCCAGTCCCCGTTGGTGTGGTCGACCTCCAGCGTCATGGGCTTGCCGAGCCACTCGGCGCCGACGCCGCAGTCGGCGCACTCCTCGGGGACGCCGGACTCGTGGAGTGCTCGACGCAGCAGGTGAGTTCTGGTCCGACGCCCCCGGTCGTGGCGGATGAGAATGTCCTCGGGCCGTTTCACCGGAGTGGGTCCTCGTTTTCCTCGCTGGTGCGCCTGCCCCAAGAAGTGGGACGTGTCCAGGTCATCGGCCGCGGTCCACTGATGGAACAGGACGCGCATCTGCCCGGTGCAGGGCCTGCCCAGGATGCGGAGAGCGCCGGCTACCGAGCCGGCCTGGGTGACAGCTCGCCGCAGTTGGTCCGGCTCTGGGCGAGGAGGCTGCACCCCGCGCCGCCTCAGGCTGTGGAAGTGCGAGACGTCGATTCCGTAGTGGGCGAAGCGCTTCAGCAGATAGCGGCGGAGTTTGTCGTAGGGCTGCGAGTCGAAGAAGGCGACTACCTCGTCCATGCTCGAACACTGCGCGGCGGCCTCGGTCAATCGCTCGCGCGTGTATCGCGGGCCGGTGGTCACGAGGTCCGCCTCCTGCCGCGCCCCCGGTAGGTGTCGGTCGTCGAGTGGCAGTTCGGGCAGAGGAACCGCAGGTTCTCGATGCGGTTGTTGCGCCAGTCGCCGTCGAGGTGGTCGATCTCCAGCGGGAGCGGGCGGCCGCGCCATGCTGCCTCGGTGCCGCACATCGCGCACCTCTTCCGTACCCCGGACTCCGTCATCGCCCAGGCGAGGCGGTCGCTCGGGACGCGTCGGGTCTGTGGGCCGGTCTGCTCGATGAGCAGACCCTCGGGTGTTCGGGGGCGCCAGGGCTTTCCTCGTCGGGAGGGTGCGTGGAAGTGCGAGGTGTCGATCCCGTACGCCTTGATCCGTCGGCTGATGTGGGTGTGCTGCCCGCCGACGACCTCCACCCCGAGGTGCCGCAGCACCTCGGACATGTTCGTCGAGGCGGCCACGGCCTGCGCCAGGACGTCACGCGTCCAACGTGTCCCCTCCTGCTCGAAGTGCGAGATGTCCACCCCCAGCTTCCGCATCCGCTCCCGCACGTACCTTCGCGACGAGCTCTTCGGATCCACCGCCAGCCGCTCCAGCGCCTCCGTCAGCGTCCGCGCTCCCCGCGCCGCCGCTTCGAGGCGCTCCTTCGTGTACGCGCTCGTTCCCATCGGGCCCCCTCCGCTCCGGCCACCAGTTCGTGGCCTCGCACGGAGTAACGAGCCGAATATCGGACGGTTACGCCATATCGCGTACTGTCGCGTCCGATAAGCGGAACGGGCCGCACCGCCCTGGAAGGCGGTGCGGCCCGTTCGGCATCGAAGGGCAGGGAGGCTCAGATGCCCAGGTCTCTGATGATCTTGGCTACGTGGCCCGTCGCCTTCACGTTGTAGAAGGCGTGCTCGACCAGGCCGTTCTCGTCGACGACGATCGTCGAGCGGATGACGCCCGTCACCGTCTTGCCGTACAGCTTCTTCTCGCCGAAGGCGCCGTACGCCTCCAGGGTCGTCTTCTCCGGGTCGCCGACCAGCGTGACCTTCAGGTTCTCCTTCTCACGGAACTTCGCGAGCTTCTCCGGCTTGTCGGGGGAGACGCCGATGACGTCGTAGCCCGCACCTGCCAGCAGGTCCAGGTTGTCGGTGAAGTCGCAGGCCTGCTTCGTGCAGCCGGGGGTGAGGGCCGCCGGGTAGAAGTAGACGATGACCTTGCGGCCCTTGTGCTCCGCGAGCGAGACGTCGTTGCCGTCCGCGTCGGGCAGGGTGAAGGCGGGGGCGGTGTCGCCGGTCTGCAGTCGCTCGCTCATGGCTCTCCTCAGGAAAGTGCGCTTACGCGTTCAGAGCCTAATGGGGGTCGCCTAATAGGGGTCGGGGGCGGCCCATCGGCGGTGGAGCTGACAGACTGTCCGTCAACGACCGGATACACGACTACGGAGGCAGCGCGGTGTCGGACGCCAGGACCCCTGCGCAGATCGAGGCGGACATCGTCCGCCGGCGCGAGCAGCTCGCCGTCACTCTCGACGAGATCGGCATTCGGGTGCACCCCAAGACGATCATCGGGGACGCCAAGGCCAAGGTCGCCTCGACGGTCGACCAGACCGCCGGCCGCGCCTTCGTCGCCGTCAACCGGGTCGTCTCGGACGTGAAGGCCCGTTTCACCCATGAGGACGGCGCACCCCGCCTGGAGCGGGTCGTGCCGGTGGCGCTCGTCGCCGTCGCGGTGGTCGGGCTGATCGCCGCGTCCTCCCGCAGGAGCAAGGGATAGCGGTCGATGGCCCCTCCCGGCCGCGGGCGACACGCCCGGGCAGGTAGGTTCGGACCGTGAGCGAGAACACGCACGACAAGCTGCCCATCCGGATGCTCCACGACCGGGTCCTGGTCCGCACCGACTCCCCCGAGGGGGAGCGGCGCTCCGGCGGCGGCATCCTGATCCCGGCGACCGCCGCCGTCGGCCGTCGCCTGTCCTGGGCCGAGGTCGTCGCGGTCGGTCAGAACGTCCGGACCGTCGAGATCGGCGACCGCGTGCTGTACGACCCCGAGGACCGCGCCGAGGTCGAGGTGCGGGGCACCGCGTACGTACTGATGCGGGAGCGGGACCTGCACGCGGTGGCCGCGGACCGGTTCCAGGGCGCTACGGACTCGACCGGGTTGTATCTGTAGACGTAGAGCTGCCGGCCCTGGTGACCATCGTCACCAGGGCCTTTGCATGTTCTTTGCTAGCCTGGAGACACACCCGACGAGACGCGCCGTACCGGGATGACGACAAGACGACGCACCCCCTGTTGTTCCGTCTCGCGGAGGTGTCGTCGTCATGGCCTGGGTTCTTCTCGTGGTCGCGGGTCTGCTCGAAGTCGGCTGGTCGATCGGTATGAAGTACACCGACGGCTTCACGCGGCTCTGGCCCAGCGTGTTCACCGGCGCCGGGATCGTCGCCTCCATGCTGCTGCTCTCGCACGCCGCCAAGACGCTGCCCATCGGTACCGCGTACGGCGTGTGGGTCGGTATCGGCGCGGCCGGTGCGGCGGTGCTCGGCATGGTGGTGCTCGGTGAGCCGGCGACCGCCGCCCGGATCTTCTTCGTCTGTCTGCTGCTCGTCGCGGTGGTGGGTCTGAAGGCGACCTCCGGTCACTGACGAGGGCTGCTGCCGGGCGGGTGGGTACTGCCGGGTGGTTGGGGACTTCCAGGCGGTAGGGGACTGCCGGGCGGTTGGGGGCTGCGGGGCGGCAGGGGGCTGCGGGAGACCGCTGACCCCGGGCCCGCCTCGCCGGTCAGGTAGAGGTCTTCCTCGCCGCCCGAGCCGCCCGAGCCGGCCGGCCCGTCCGGTCCGCCTGGTTCGTTCCGTTCGGTCGGTCCGCCCGGTCCTTCCGGGCCCTCCGGGCCGTCCGGCATCGGCGGTACCGGTGGCAGTGCCTCCGCCCCCGCCATCAGCTGGAGGTCGAAGTCGCGCGGTGGCGTTCCCGCCAGCGCCTCCCGGGTGAACCGGGCCCAGATCTCGGCCGGCGCCCCGCCGCCGTTGATCCGGGGCAGTCCGAGCGCCCCGTACAGCGGTTCCTGCCGGCCCGACTCGGGGTCCTGGCCCATCAGCGCGACGACCGTCGCGAGTTCCGGGGTGTAGCCCGCGAACCAGGCGGCCTTGTCGTCCTCCGCCGTGCCCGTCTTGCCCGCCGCCGGCCGCCCCGCGGCCTGCGCCGCCGTGCCCGTACCCGCTTCGACGACGCTCCGCAGGATCGACGTGGTCGTGTCGGCGGCCTCCCTGGTGACCGCCTGCCCGGCCGGGCGGGACGGCAGGTCCACCGTCTCGCCGCCCTTCGTGACGCCCTCGACGAGCGTGTACGTGCCGTGCCGGCCGTGCGCGGCGAGCGTCGCGTACGCCGAGGCCATGTCGAGGACGCTGGCGGTGGCGGGGCCGAGGGCGATGGACGGGGAGGCGGTGAGGTCGGGGGTGGAGCCGGGCAGGCCGAGGGCGATGGCGGTCCGCCGTACGTGCGCGGGGCCGACGTCCACGGCCATCTGGGCGTACACCGCGTTCACCGACAGGCCGGTGGCCTCGCCGACGGCGATCTCGCCGTAGCTGGTGTCGTCCTCGTTGGCGGGGTCGTACGGGCTGCCGTTCCAGCCCTCGACCGGGCGCCGGTTGGTCCCGTCGTACAGGGTGTACGGGGTGATCGGCAGGCCGTACTGGGTCTGCGCCCCGCTCTGCACGGCCGCCGTGAAGACGAAGGGCTTGAAGGTGGAGCCGACCTGGTAGTCGCGGCGCGTGGCGTTGTTGACGTACTGCCGGGTGTAGTCGATGCCGCCGTACATCGCGACGACCTTCCCGGTCGCCGGGTCGACGGCGGCCGCCCCGACCCGTACGTAGCGGTCGACGGGGTCGCGTGCCGGGTCGAGCCGGGAGATGACCCGGTCCTCGACGGCCTGCACGAGCGTCTCCTGCTGGGCGCGGTCCAGTGTGGTGGTGATGCGGTAGCCGCCGGCGGCGAGGGTGTTCTCGTCGATGACGTCGTGGCCGGTCAGGTACTCCTCGACGGCCTGGACGAGATAGCCGCGCTGTCCGGAGAGGCCGGTGGCGGGGCGGGCGGTCTGGGGGAGGGGGAAGCGGGCGGCGGCGCGTTCGGCGCGGCCGAGCCAGCCCTCGGTGACCATGCCGTCGAGGACGTAGTTCCAGCGGGCGACGGCCGTGGCCCGGTTCTCGGGGTGGGTGGTGACGTCGTAGGCGCTGGGGGCCTTGAGGAGGGAGGCGAGGTACGCGCCCTCGGCGGTGTCGAGCTGCTCGACGTCCTTGCCGTAGTAGGCGCGGGCGGCGGCCTGGATCCCGTAGGCGTTCCGGCCGAAGTAGCTGGTGTTCAGGTAGCCCTGGAGGATCTCCTCCGCGGTCTTCTCGCGGCCCAGCTTGATCGCGATGAAGAACTCCTTGGCCTTGCGGGTGAGGGTCTGTTCCTGGCCGAGGTAGTAGTTCTTGACGTACTGCTGGGTGATGGTGGAGCCGGACTGGCGGCCCTTGCCGGTGACGGTGTTCCAGGCGGCGCGGACCATGGCCTTGGGGTCGACGGCGCGTGAGGTGTGGAAGTCGCGGTCCTCGGCGGCGAGGACGGCCTGGCGGACGCCGAGGGGGACCTGGTCGAGCCGGACGTTCTCGCGGTTGACCTCGCCGTCGCGGGCGATGGGGCTGCCGTCGCGGTAGAGGTAGACGTTGGACTGGGCGACGGCGGCGGCGTTGGCGGGCGGGATGTCCACCAGGAGGTAGCCGGCGGCGAAGGCTCCGGCGAGGAGCAGGACGCCGAGCAGGCAGAGGCCGAACAGGGTCCGCAGGACGCGCCGGACGCGTCCCGCGCGTCGGGGCCGGTTCGGCGCGGGGGGTGGCGGAGCGGAGAGGGTGGGGTCCCTCGGCTCCCAGCCCGGTCGGGATGGCCGGGGGGTGTCGCTCGTACCGGAGGAAGGGGGCATGGCACCTCATATTGCACGTCATGCGATGAAACTCCTGAATGCGACCCGAATGTGAGGGCAAGGCGGCGAGAAAACCGCTCGCGGTGCGGAGTCGCTCCTCGCTAGGGTCGTGCGCTTCGGCGTTTTTCGGCGCATTGCGCACGTTTCCGGGGAGGAGAGGCATGCTGCGGCTGTACGCGACGGTGGCCGCGGGTGGCTTCCGGCGCCATGCGACCTATCGGGTGGCGACGGCGGCGGGGGTGTTCACCAACACCGTCTTCGGCTTCATCCTGTCGTACACGTACATCGCTCTCTGGGACGAACGGCCGCAGCTCGGCGGCTACTCCATGGACGACGCCCTCGCCTATGTGTGGATCGGACAGGGGCTGATCACCGTCTGCGGGCTGATGGGCGGCGGCTTCGAGGACGAGCTGATCGAGCGGATCAGGACCGGGGACATCGCGGTCGACCTCTACCGCCCCGCCGACCTCCAGACCTGGTGGTTCTCGGCCAACCTGGGCCGGTCGGCCTACCAGCTGCTCGGCCGCGGGGTCGTCCCGATGGCGGTCGGCGCGCTCGTCTTCGACTTCACGCTGCCGTCGGGCCCGGGGACGTGGCTCGCGTTCCTGGTGGCGGTGGCGCTCGGCTCGATCGTCAGTTTCGCGATCTGGTACCTGGTCGCGATGAGCGCGTTCTGGCTGCTCGACGGCCAGGGCGTGGTGCAGGTGGCGTGGCTGGGCGGCCTGTTCTTCTCGGGGATGCTGCTCCCGCTGACCGTCTTCCCGGGCGCGCTGGGCGAGCTGGCGCGGGTGCTGCCGTGGGCGTCGATGCTCCAGGTGCCGGCCGACGTGTACCTGGGGAAGTACGCGGGCGGGCGGGAGCTGGCGGGGGCGTACGCCTTCCAGGGGTGCTGGGCGCTGGTGCTGTTCGGGGCGGGTCGGCTGGTGCAGGCGGCGGCGACGCGGAAGGTGGTGGTGCAGGGTGGCTGAGACGCTCCGCGCGAAGGAGGAACCTCGGGGCGCGCACCTGGGCGGGCAACGACAGGCGCCGGACTCCTGGCGTCCGTACCGGTGGGTGTCGGAGTCCTGGCGTACGTACCGGATGGTGGCCGGGATGTGGATCCGGTCGACGATGACGTACCGCTCCTCCTTCGCCCTGACCCTGGCCACCAGCTTCTGCGTCACCTTCTTCGACTTCGTCGTCATCCTCCTGATGTTCGGTCAGGTGAAGGGCCTGGGCGGCTTCGCCTTCGCGGAGGTCGCGCTGCTGTACGGGACGGCGGGCACGTCCTTCGGGCTGGCGGACCTGACGATGGGCTCGGTCCAGCGGATGGGGAAGCGGGTCAGGGACGGCTCGCTCGACATGTTCCTGATGCGTCCGGCGCCGCTGCTCGCGCAGGTCGCGGCGGACAAGTTCGCGCTGCGCCGGTTCGGCCGGGTCGCGCAGGGCCTGCTGGTCCTGGTGTGGTCGCTCGTCCTGCTGGACGTGGACTGGACGCCGGTGAAGGTGCTGCTCCTGCCGGTGATGCTGCTCTGCGGGGCGGTGATCTTCTCGGCGGTGATGGTGCTGGGCGCGTCCGCGCTGTTCTGGGTGCAGGACGCGGCCGAGGTCACGAGCTCGTTCACGTACGGCGGGAACACGCTGCTCGGGTACCCGCCGACGATTTTCGCGCAGGAGCTGGTGCGGGGGGTCGTGTACGTCGTACCGCTGGCGTTCGTGAACTGGCTGCCCGCGCTGTACGTGCTCGACCGGCCGGCCCCGGCGGGCGTGCCGGGCTGGGCGGTGTTCGCGTCGCCGCTGGTGGCGGCGGTCTGCTGCGGGGTGGCGGGGCTCGCGTGGCGGGCCGGAATCCGTTCGTACCGATCGACAGGAAGCTGAGGCCGTGCCGTTCATCGAGTTGGAGTCACTGGAGAAGACCTTCACGATCCGCCGGAGGACGGGCCTGCTGCGGCGGTCGAAACGCGAGGTCAGGGCGGTCGACGGCATCAGCTTCGGTGTGGAGCGCGGGGAGATGGTCGGCTACATCGGTCCGAACGGGGCCGGGAAGTCGACCACGATCAAGATGCTGACCGGCATCCTCACGCCCAGCGGGGGCCGGCTGCGGGTCGCGGGCATCGACCCGGCGCGGGAGCGGACCCGGCTGGCCCAGCGGATAGGGGTGGTCTTCGGGCAGCGGACGACGCTCTGGTGGGACCTGCCGCTGAGGGACTCGTACCGGCTGATGCACCGCATGTACCGGATCCCCGACGACCGCTTCCGCGAGAACCTCGCTCGCTGCGTGGAGCTCCTGGAGCTGGGCGACCTCCTCGACGTACCCGTCCGGCAGCTCTCCCTCGGGCAGCGGATGCGCGGCGACATCGCGGCGGCCCTGCTGCACGACCCGGAGGTGCTGTACCTGGACGAGCCGACGATCGGTCTGGACGTCGTGTCGAAGGCGAGGGTGCGGGAGTTCCTGAAGGACCTGAACGCGGCGCAGGGCACCACGGTCTTGTTGACCACCCACGACCTGACCGACATCGAGCAGCTGTGCTCGCGGGTGATGGTGATCGACCACGGGAAGCTGATGTACGACGGGCAGCTGGCCGGGCTGCACGCGGTCGGGGAGAGCGAGCGGCTCCTGGTGGTCGACCTGGAGCGGGAGCTGCCGCCGATCGAGGTGCCGGGGGCGCGCTTCGTACGGAGGGAGGGCCCCCGCCAGTGGCTGGCCTTCCCGGCCTCCGCCTCGGCGGCGCCACTGGTGGCGGCGGTGGCGGCGAGGTACCCCCTTCTCGACCTGTCGGTGCGGGAGCCGGACATCGAGGCGGTGATCGCGAAGATGTACGGGGGAACTCGGGAGGGTCGCCGGGAGTCCCTGATGTAGGGACGTAGGAGGTCGAGTCCATTGGTGAGTTTCTCGTACACGGCGGCTGACGAGGAGAAGAGCAGAGGCGTCCGGCGGATGAAAACGCTGGCGACGTCTCTGCTGCTGGCGGTGGCCGTGATCTACGGTCTCGCGACCTGGGCGCGGAGCTCGGGGGCGGGGCCCTGGGCGGGGTACGTGGCAGCGGCGGCGGAGGCGGGCATGGTCGGCGCGCTCGCGGACTGGTTCGCGGTGACGGCGCTCTTCCGCCGGCCCCTGGGACTCCCCATCCCCCACACGGCGATCATCCCGACGAAGAAGGACCAGCTGGGCGCCTCACTGGGCTCGTTCGTGGGCGAGAACTTCCTCTCCGCGGACGTCGTACGGGGAAGGCTCCAGGCCTTCGGCATCGGCAGCCGGCTGGGGGCGTGGCTGGCGGACCCGGCGCACGCGGACCGGGTGACGGCGGAGGCGTCGACGGCGCTGCGGGGGGCACTGACGGTCCTCCGCGACTCGGACGTGCAGGCGGTCGTGGGCGAGGCCATCACGCGCCGGGCGGAGTCGGCGGAGATCGCCCCAGGACTCGGGAAGACCCTCGAAAAGATCGTCGGGGACGGCGCGCACCACCGGGCGGTGGACCTCGTCTGCACCCGCGCGCACGACTGGCTGGTCACGCACGGCGACTCGGTCATGGACGCGGTGCAGGGCGGCGCGCCGGGCTGGACCCCGCGCTTCGTCGACAAGCGCATCGGCGAGCGGGTCTACAAGGAGCTGCTCCGCTTCGTGACGGAGATGCGGGACATGCCGGCGCATCCGGCGCGCGGCGCGATCGACCGCTTCCTGACGGACTTCGCGGCCGACCTCCAGGCGGACACGGACACGCGGGCCCGCGTCGAGCGCCTGAAGGCGGACCTCCTGGCCCGCCCGGAGATCCAGGACATCATCGCCTCGGCATGGTCCTCGATCCGCACCCTCATCATCGCGGCGGCCGACGACGACCGCAGCCAACTCCGCCTGCGCGCACGCACCTCACTGATGTCCCTGGGCAACCGCCTGGCGACGGACCCCCGCCTCCAGCGGAAGGTCGACGGCTGGGCGGAGGACGCGGCGTCGTACGTCGTCACGACGTACCGGGACGAGATCACGTCCCTGATCACGGACACGGTCGCCGGCTGGGACGCCACCCAGACCTCGAAGAAGATCGAGGCGAACATCGGCCGCGACCTCCAGTTCATCCGCATCAACGGCACGGTGGTGGGCGCGCTGGCGGGCCTCCTGATCTATACCTTCAGCCACGCACTGGGAGGCTGAGACCCGAGACCGCCGCGAGGCCTCAGCCTTCGCCACGGGCGACGGCGTGCGGCCTCAGCCCTCGCCGCGGTGAGGGCTGAGGCATTAGCCCTCGCCACGAGCAAGGGCGGAGGCCTCAGCCCTCGCCGCGGGTGACGGCCCAGGACGCGGCGGCCACACCCCCGGCGACGGAGAACACCGCGGGCCAGGCTCCGATCTTCTTCGCGAGCGGATGCGACCCGGCGAACGCGGCCACGTAGGCACCGGTCAGCCCGACCGCCGCCTTGGTCCCACCCACCCGCTGCCACTCCCGCGCGGCCACCCCACCGGCCACGGCGAGCACCACCCCGCCAAGCGGCCGCTTCTTGGTCCACCGAGCAACGGCATAACCCCCGACGAGTCCGGCGGCGGCTATGGCGGGGGAGGGGATGCGGGGCATGACGAGGGCCTTTCGTGATCTGGTGCTTACGGGTTTGAACTTAACAAGAGGCCGAACCGTCCCAGCGCCGCAGCCGGGTGTCATCTGTCTTTTCCGATGTCCCGTTCTTTGTCAGGTCTGCGTCGGCGTCTGGGCAAGAGCGGCCCGGAGGATCGCGCCGGCATCATCCGGCAAGCCCAGCGCGTGCAGCTCGACAGCGATGCGCATGACGTCCTCTTCGGCACGGCTCCGGCCGTTGATACCGATGGCGGTTTCCGCAAGGTCATCCTGTCCTTCGCGCAGCAGCGCGATGGACGCCGCGCTCTCCAGAGGGGTCAGTGACGTCGAAGCGTCCTGGATCAGGGCGACCGCATACCCGATTTGCCCCATTTCGTGGAGGGTGGTGGCGCTGATGGCGAGCTGCTGAGCCGCAGCCACATCACGGGCTCTGCGCTGCCGGTCTCCCGCTGGAAGGGGGACCGGCAGCGGACCACACGGTGCGGATCCGGCCGGATTGCGTCCACCGGCGCTAGCAGGTTGCGGGGAGCACGGAGTGGACTGGTGGGCAAGAAGCCGGCTGTTCTCGCTGCGAAGGCGCTCGTTTTCGCTCCGCAGAGGGCTGCAGCTCCGGCAGAGGGTTGCCTCAGCAGCTGCATGGAGATCACGGAGTTCTGCCGTGGAGAGCGCAACTGCGTTGGGCGCCGACCGCTTGACGGCGAGTCGATGGAGCAGAAGAACGAACTCGATGGGCGGCTTCCTGCGCCCACTGCGATAGCGGGAGATCTCGCTCGGACCCTTGTGCCATCCATCCGCCGCCAGGAGTTCTGACGCTTGGGCCAGTGTCTCTACGGCCATGTGCCGGTAGAGAACTGCTACTGCCTGAGCGAGCGCCCTCCTGCCCGGCGGCAGATCTGTTCCCGCCGCGCCTGCCCCGCTTCTTTCCGCCATCGCCACCCCCTGCGAATGAATGCATTCCATTGTGCAGCAAGGGGTTTTGACTACCTTGCGCGCAAAGCCAGCCGGGGGTAGACGGCGCCTCTGTGCGCAGTACTGAATGGGTGGGTCAGCCGGAAGCGCGGCAGGGCATTCCCCCGGGGCGTGCGCTGTCAGGCGACGGCTCTCCAAGGTTTCCGTTGAGCGGAGGTTGCAAGTGGCTGTGCCGTCGTGGCTCGACAAGACGTTCGGTAGCAAGGTGCGTGCCGGCCTGTGGCTGGTGTCGGAGGTAGGGGAAGGCAACGTCTTCACCAAGGGTCAGCTGCGGGCCGCGTTCCCTGAGGTGGCGCAGATCGACCGGCGGGTGCGCGACTTGCGGGACCACGACTGGCAGATCGACACCAGGCGGGAGGACGAGACGCTCCACCTCGACGAGCAGCGCTTCGTGAAGAAGGGTGCTGATGTCTGGCTTCCTGGGCAGTCCAAGTCGCCCAAGGAGAAGTCGGGGCTGACGTCGGCTCAGAGGACCAAGGTCCTGGCCGCTGACAGTTTCCTCTGCCGGTCCTGCGGCATCGGTGCGGGTGAGTCTTTCGGCGATGGCGGTCAGGACGCTCAGCTGGACGTGGCGCGACGTCAGGTTCAGCTTCCGGGCGGGACGAGTGAGACCCAGCTCGTTACCGAGTGCAACAGGTGCCGTGTGGGCGGTCGTCAGCGTCAGGCCGATCTGCCGGGCATCCTGGGCCGCCTGGAGCGCCTCACTCCGCTGGAGCGGGACGTTTTCATCAGCTGGCTGAACGCTGACCGCCGTGACCCCAGCCCGCTGGAGCGGCTCTGGGGGGAGTACCGCACCCTGCCTGAGGCAGCCCGTGACACGGTGCGGGACGCTGTGCACGGCATGGGTAAGTAGACGAGGGGATGCAGTAAGCAGATGAAGCAGGAATTTCCGACGCCGCCGCGCGCTGCCGAGTTCAGCGACCAGGTCACGAAGCGGCTTCAGGACGTGAAGAGCGCCGGCGGAACCCGCGAGACGGTCACGGTGGACTGGAACGGCCAGGCGCTTCACTGCGAGGTGATCGACTGCACCATCAGCTCTGTCTTCTACAACCCCGGAACCCACCGCATCCGCGCGCAGCGCAGCCATGATCCCTCCAAGGACGCGGCCCTGGCCGCGGATCCTTGGACGGGAGGCAGCCAGGATTACCTGCGGTTGCTTCTCCAGGCAGACCCGGCTGATCCCAACCGCAGAGATCCGGACTTCGACAAGCTGAAGGAAAGTCTCGACCAGTTCGGTCAGAACGACCCCGGCCTTATTACGCATCACGGCATCCTCGTCAACGGCAACACGCGTATGGCAGCACTCCGCGAGCTGGGCCAGCAGTCGATGCGAGTGGGCGTTCTGCCGGAGTGGTTCACCTGGGATGACATCAACTCCGTTGAGCTCGCGCTCCAGCTTCGCCGGGATCACCGGCGGGACTACTCGTACATCAACCGCCTGCTCGCCATGGAGGAGCAGGCTGGCCTCGGCAGGACGCCTGACGCGATCGCGAAGGACTTCCGCATCCGGCCGTCCACCTACCACCAGGAGCGCTGGATCCTGGCCACGATCCGCGAGCAGATCGCCCGCAGCGCGAACGGCGACGTGGCTGGGCTGCGGCTCGTGGACTTCGAGGACCACCAGGAGAAGCTCAAGGAGCTGCACCGCGCGTACGAGAAGCTTTTCGCGGCCGACCCTGACCGTGCGGACGTGCTGAAGGAGCTCCGCATGGCAGCCATCGTCATGGGCTTCGCCAAGACAGACGTGCGGCACATCGATGAGGGCTTCCGTGACCGGTACCTGTCCCGGACGATGCCCTCGGGCTTCAGTGAGCCGGCGGGCGAGCAGGCGGCCGTGACCGTACCGGGTCTGAGTGGTGTGACGCTTCCGGGCGCTTCCTCCGCAGTGTCGGCGGCTCGCGCTCTGAACGACAAGGTGCTTCGTGCGAAGGCGATGGCCGGTGCCTCCAGCGACGTGGCCTCGGACCAGGACCGGCGGCGGGCTCAGGACGTCTTCCAGGAGGCACGCGAAGCCTTCGACCAGGCGATTGACGCGGCGGGCCGTGACGCCAGGCTCAAGAAGAGAAAGCAGATGGCACCCGCCCGCATCGCGGATGCCTGCGCCGACATCGACCAGAGCGTCGTGGAGCTCGTACAGGCGCGGGCGTCACGCAGCCTCGACGAGGAAGCACTCGACGAGGCTGTGCTGAAGCTGCGCGAGAGCCTGCGCAAGCTCGCTCAGCAGGCGGGGCGGGGCTCTTCGACTCCCGGTGACGGTGTGGCCTGGCTGATCGAGGCCGTGGCCCTGGAGGCATCGGGATGAGCGAGCTCACCGCAGGCATGTCACTCCGTCTCGACTTCGATGAGACGCGCACGAAGGTCGTTCTCCGGACGACGCATCAGTACCGGGTCGAACTCGTACAGCTGGCCGCCCAGTTCCGCTCGGGCGGCCAGCTCAGCCCCGTAGCCGCCGTAGTGGAGCTCAACGACCTACTGGGAGGCCTGGGCGCACTCGCGACCTGGTCGGACGCCTCCGGTGTCGAGTGGGCTCCAGAGCTTCAGGAACTGGTCGTCGGTGTCCTTCAGGATGCCCAGGCGGTCAAGCGGCGTCTGGACGCGCCGGACCACGCGGGAGAGGTCCAGCCCGACGAGGTTCCCTTTCTGCTGGGAGAGGAGTGGAAGGCAGACCTCAGTGACTTCCAGCGCCGTGATGTCGCCAAACTGCTCGCGCTTCAGCATGGAGCCAACTTCAGCGTTCCCGGCGCTGGCAAGACGCGTGTGGGCCTGGCCGTCTACGCCAGCCAGAAGGCGGAGGGGAAGGTCAGTCGGCTGCTCATCGTCTGCCCCAAGTCCGCTTACGAGGCATGGCAGTACGAGAGTGCGGTCTGCTTCCGTCATGCACTGCGCACCAACATCCTCGGGCAATCCCATGACCAGTGGGCGGAGGTGCTGATCGTGAACTACGAGCGGCTGGACCGCTCGCTCACGGCGCTGGCTGCATGGTTGAAGGCAGCCCCTTCGATGATCATTCTCGATGAGGCGCACCGGATGAAGCTCGGCGCGCGGGGTACGTATGGCGCCGCGTGTATGGCCCTCGGGCCGCTCGCCCGGCGCAGGCTGATTCTCACCGGTACTCCGGCCCCCAACGGAGCGAAGGACCTGGAGAATCTGCTCGGCTTCGTCTGGCCTGGGCATGGCCAGCGCACGGTTTCGCAGGCGGTCGCTGGCGGAGACCTGGCGTATGCGAGCACTGTCCTGCGGCCCTTGTTCACCCGCACGACCAAGCAGGAACTCGGGCTCCCGCCGATGTCGCTCCAGATGCGCTACGTGGACATGCCGCCGCTGCATGAGGAGATCTACGCGTCCCTGGTCGGGGGAGAAGCGAGTGGTGCGGCGCGTGAGGATCTCAGTGCGCTCGGGAAGACGGCCCTGCGGCTGCTGATGGCGGCGGTGTGCCCTGCGCTCCTTACCGAAGGCACGAACCGGTATGACCCGCTTGCCTATCAGCTTCCGCCCCTGGAAGTGCCGCAGGGAAGCTCTCTGTACTCCTTGATGCAGAACCTTCCTGATCACGAGATGTCGCCCAAGTACCAGGAAGCGGCGCTTATTGTGGCGGAGAACGCGGAAAAGGGGCGCAAAACTCTGGTCTGGACGACCTTTGTCCGGAGCCTCGCCACACTTGAGAAGCTTCTCGGGAAGTTCGGTCCCGCAGTTGTCTACGGCGGGACTCCCGACAGGGAGGAGCAACTGCGGCGCTTCCGTGAAGATCCGGACTGTATGGTGCTGATCTCTAATCCGGCTACTCTGGGTGAAGGGATCAGTCTGCACCAGGTGTGTCACGATGCGGTCTACGTGGACCGCGACTTTATGGCCGGTCGTTTCCTTCAGAGCATGGACCGGATCCACCGTCTTGGGCTCTCTCCGGATACCGAAACGAACGCTACGGTGCTTGTGGCCCGGAATACCGTCGATGAAGTGGTGATGACGAGGCTGGAGCAGAAGCTGGATTTCATGGGCAGGATCCTTGATGATCCGTCGGTGCAGCAGCTCGCGGACCTGGAGGAGGAGCCCGCGGTAGCGGCTGGGCTGGCGCCGAGTGACATGGCCGCCCTGTTGAGTCACATGGGGGTTCCTGCCGTCAGGTGACGGGGCGGTGCTCCGTGTGTGCGGCGGGTCACGCGCCTGCTCTTTACTGTCCGGACGTGCGGGAGACTCCGTCGTGACCAGGGGGTGGGCGCATCACCGCCACCGTCCCTGTGTGATGTTCGTCTGGGCGTGGAACCAGGGTGGGGCGTGGCGCGCCGGGGCCGGCTGGCCTGGGAGACTGTAGCGACGCCGGGGGATGTCACTGGCGGATGCGACACTTGCGTGTCTGTAGTCAGTCACACCAGGAGGCTCCGATGAGTTCCAGCGGTCAGCCGCTGACGTCGATTGAGATCTGCGCGGGGGCGGGAGGCCAAGCAGTCGGTCTTCACAGGGCCGGGTTCCGGCACCTCGCGCTTGTTGAGATCGATACACACGCAGCGAAGACGCTGGAACTCAACGTTATCAAGGGCGAGCGCTGGGGCGCCGACGTTGCGGCAGAGTGCGACGTCCTTGAAATGGACGTGACGCAGTTCCGGCCTGCCAGGGATCTTAAGAAGTTCAAGGCACGCATGGGGCGCTCTATTGAGAAGAGGGAACTCGGGCTTCTTGCCGGAGGCGTTCCCTGCCCTCCCTTTTCTGTCGCGGGAAAGCAGCTGGGCAGGGATGACGAGCGGGATCTCTTTCCGACGATGCTTGATCTTGTCGAGGAGCTGGAGCCCCGTGCGGTGATGATCGAGAATGTCGCGGGACTGGTCAAGCCCCGAGACAAGTTCCTCGAGTACCGGGATGAGATCAAGCAGCGTCTTCGCAAGGCCGGATATGTCGTGTGCGGCTGGAGGCTTCTTGAGGCCGCCGACTACGGAGTACCGCAGCTACGGCCCCGGGCGATCCTCGTCGCTATTCGAGCGGATCAGTACAGGGGATTTGACTGGCCCGCGCCCAGAAGGGAGCGGGTCACGGTTGCCGCGGTCCTCGAGGATTCCATGAAGCGTCGCTTCGTTGAGGCCGGCCGCCTTGAGGGTTTTGACAAGTGGCTCGATGATGCCAGTAGCGGAGGCGTGGCTCCCACGCTCGTAGGCGGATCCAAGAAGCATGGCGGCGCCGACCTTGGCCCTACCCGGGCCAAGAGGGCTTGGGCCGCGCTCGGCGTGAACGGTATGGGTGTCGCCAACGACGAGCATGAAGTGAACCTGGACAGGGATCTCGGAAACCTGCAGAAGGGGATCGGACCCATGCTGACTGTGGAGCAGGCGGCGATGATCCAGGGCTTTCCGGAGAAGGCCGAGTGGGAGTTCGCCGGCCGGAAGACAGCGCGGTACCGCCAGGTGGGCAACGCCTTCCCGCCGCTGGTAGCCGAGGCTGTGGGCCGTGCGATCAAGGAGGCCCTCGAGCGTGAGGGTGCCGTGCTTGTCCCGTCCGCTGGAGACCTGGAGCCCGACGGTACGACATGGGAGTCGGCTCAGAGCACCCTTGTCTAAGACACGGGTCGCCTTCTGGCCACGGTTCGGGTGATCTCAGCCGCGCATTCCTCTGCGGCTGCGTGCTCCCAGAAGCGCAGCACCAGCCACCCCGCAGCCGTGAGCCGCTGGTCGGTATCGCGATCCCGGGCTACGTTCCCTTCGACCTTCTTCGACCAGTAGCCGGGGTTGGTTTTGGGGGGAACGTAGTGCTCGGGGCAGCCGTGCCAGTAGCAGCCGTCGATGAACACGGCTACTTTCGCGGGCCGGAACACCATGTCCGCGGTTCGGCGAAGGTCCGGCAGTGGTTTGGCGGCAACGCGGTAGCGGAGCCCCTGAGCGTGGACAAGCCGACGGATGGCCTGTTCTGGCTTGGTGTCGCGGCTGCGGATGGCCTGCATGTTCCTGCGCCTGGCGGCGGAAGAGGCCCAGGACCCCTCGGGCGGGGTCCATTCCGCGTTCTCAGGCACTGGATCCACTTCCTTGCCCGGTGGGACTGTCACCTGCCGCTGGTGGCGTATCCCCAGTGGCGCCGTCCCGTATGGCTATCCACTCCCCAGCCTGCAGGGAGATTCCCCGAGCCGCCCCTGCGTCGCGCCCGCAGAGCAGCGTCATCCCCTCTGCGGCGGCAGCTTTCTTCACGTCCCTGGCTCGGCGCATGGGGTCGTGGCTCCGTGCCACCGTAAGGAGGGTGTTGCGCGGGATGACGCGCCCTTCAAGTGCCCGGAACATGATGAGCAGCCGTTCCACCTGCCCAGGCTTTTCTGCCAGTACCTGATGGGCCACTTCCTCGGGCAGGTACTGGAGTGGATTGACGGGCAATGGTGCCCAGTCATACAGAGGTACGCTCCATCGTTCACGAGCCTCGACGGCCAGGCCCCGCTTGCCGTCGTTGTTTCCTTTTCCACGGTAGAGCCAAGAGCGGTGTGTCCGCACAAGCCAGGTTCTGTGCCGGTTGTTCTTCAGTTGTATCTGGGTGCAGAGGCAGAGCTGGCAGTGGGCCTCTGCAGGGATCGCCCAGTTGCTTCCCACGGTTGCTTTGATGTCTACAGGTACGCCCGCGATGTGCGTGTCCAGGGGCTTTGTCTTGGACAGAGAGAAGCTCCGGAGGACTTCGTACTCAAGTTTCGCGCCCACGGACGCGCGCTCGCCGGGGTGTACCTCAGGCGACCGGAGGTCGAACCTTCCGGTCCTGCCGCCGTCGAGAACGTAGTCGATCGAATTCCTTACCGACTCCGTATAGATGTGGGCAACGGGCCGTTCCCTGAGCCAGGTGAGGACGGACTGTGCCTCTGAATCGTCGGCAGGGTCCAGCAGAACGTGGTCGCCTACATCTCTGTTTGCGCAGAGATCTCCAGGTTCCTGCAGGACAAGCCTAGCCATCCCAGGTTTCCGTCCTTGTTGCGCGGGTTTGGAGATGAGCGTCTCATGGCTGCTCCGTCCCGTGGCACTCCCCGTATGCCCGCTCCGAGCCGCACCAGCACGCCGCGTCGCGGGCCGGGGGCCAGGCGGTGGCGCGGCCGCGGGCTGCCAGGGTGGTGGCGTATTGGGGGAGGAGGTCGGCGTTGGAGGGTGGGGTGGCTTCCGAGGCTGCGAAGGCTTCGTAGGAGGGGACCGTCGCTCGGACGATGCCCAGGTTGGGGGTGCCCGCCTGGGAGAGTTCGCGGAGGGAGGCTTCGATGTCGGTGAGGTGGGCTCTGTACGTGGGGTACTCCGCCTCCAGTTCCGGGTACGCCGTCAGGAGCTCGTCGAGTTCCGCTTCCGGCCAGTGCAGGACCGCCACCGGGAAGGGGCGGGAGAGGGCCGTGCGGTAAGTGCCCAGTTCCGAGCGGAGGCGGGTGATCTCGGCCTGGAGTTCCGCCGGGTCCGAGGAGCCCAGTGACCAGAGGCGCTTCGGGTCGTGGAGTTCGTCCAGGGGGACGGCCGCCGTGTGGAGCCGGTCCGCCAGGGTGTCCCAGTCGTCGTGGGAGAGCGCCAGCATCCTGCGGATCCTGTGGCGGGTCGTGAGGAGCGACTGGGTGGCGTGGGGGAGATCGCGGGGGGTTGTGGCGAGGAGCGTCGCCGCTTCGGTGAGCGTGGACTCCGCCGCTTCCAGTTCGTCGTGCGCCTCCAGCGTCTCCGCCGTGATCTCCCACGGGGCCGCGTCCGCCGGCTTGGCGCGCCGGACGCCGTCGATGATCGCCCGCGCCTCGGCCTCGTGGCCGTACTCCCAGAGGTTCGCCGCCTTCAGCGCTCTGATCAGGTGCGGGTTCGCGGGGGAGGAGGTCAGGAGCTCGTCGTAGAGGGCCGTCGCCCCCGGGCGGTCGCCCGCCAGTTCCCGGTGGGCCGCGGCCTGGAGGTACAGGGGTTCCCGGTCTCCCGGGTACTGCGCTGCCGTACGCAGCAGGCGCTCGGCTTCGGTGGTGTGGGCGGCAGGAGTGTCGGGGCGCATGCCCTCCACCTCTCTTTCCGGGTAGGCTGCCCGGCCCTTCAGGGCCGGGTCGAGTGTCCGCTTCTGCTAGTGGACAGGGACAGCCGAATCGCCGTCAGGGCGACTCATCGTCCCCTCTTATGGTGCCGAGGGCTACCTCAAGCAGGTACAGGATCTCGGAGTTGAGGGATCGCCGGTCGGTGTCGGCTTGGCTGGTCAGACGCTCGTGTAGTTCATCCGGGATGCGCAAAGTGAGCTTGATCACGCCACCATTATGGCGCTATCGTGGTGGCATGTCGCGTTTCCGGATGTATCCGACACTTGTGCAGATGGAGCAGATGATCCTGCACTGCGCGCACGCTCGGTACGTTTGGAACCTGGCTGTCGAGCAGCACGCGCACTGGAAGCCCGGGCGTAGGAACGCACCGGGGTTCGCGGAACAGTGTCGTCAGCTCACTGACGCCCGCCGAGGTAACGAATGGCTGGGTTCCGGAAATGCGGATGTGCAGCAGCAAGCCCTGAAGGACTTCGCCAAGGCCAAGAGCGCCCGCTTCCGTTTGGGGTTCGGTGAGCCGACCTGGCGCAAGAGGTACAGACACGAGGGCTTCCGCGTCATTGGCACGGACCGCGTACCCGAGTATCAACCGGACGGCGCACCCAGGCTGAATGCCAAGGGGAAGCAGGTCATGGGCCGCTCTGTCGTGGTGCAGAAGATCAACCGCAGGTGGGCGCAGGTCAAGGTGCCCGGCTGCGGATGGGTTCGCTTTCGTCTCACGCGCGCCGAGCTTCCGTCCGCGAAGACCTTTCGGATCAGCTTCCGCAACGGCCAGTGGCACGTGGCGTTCGCTGTCATCCCCGAGGCGATCGCCGGACCTGGAACCGGCGAGGTCGTCGGCATCGACCGGGGCGTCACCATCACGGCTGCGCTGTCGGACGGACGGAAGCTGAACTGCCCGCAGTTGACTGTCAAGGAACGTGCCCAGATCCGCAAGCATCAGCGGCGGGCTGCGCGCTCCGCCAGGGGGAGTGAGGCCAAGGCGGCCGAGTACACGAAGGTCGCCAGGCTGAAGGCGCGTGAGGCGAACCGACGCAAGGACTGGTGTGAGAAGACCTCGACAATGCTCGCCCGTTCCTTTGGCCTGATCCGTTTCGAGAAGCTGAACATCAAGAGCATGACGCGCTCGGCGAGGGGAACCGTCGACCGGCCTGGCAGGCAGGTACGTCAGAAGGCCGGGCTGAACCGGGCGATCCTCGCCCAAGGCTGGGGCCTCCTGCGCCGAAGGACGGAGCACAAAGCCCCGGGTCGGGTCGAGGATGTTCCGGCCCCGTACACCAGTCTGCGATGCAGCGCCTGTGGATGGATCGACAAGAACTCACGCAAGAGCCAAGCCGAGTTCGTCTGCACCCTCTGCGGCTTCACCTGCAACGCGGACGAGAACTCGGCCAATAACGTCGCGGCAGGACAGGGCGGGATTCCCCGTCCCCGGCGCTCAGCCGGTGCCGGAGGGGTGACAGCGGCTACCGGCCGCTCGAGTGCCCGTGAACCTCAACCCTCCTGGGTTGGAATCCCCCTCTTCTGAGAGGGGGAGGATGTCAACGTACTGCTGTACGGGCCTGGGCCTGGAGAGTTGGCGCCTCAGCGCTTATCGTGCCCCGCGTGCGGGACAGGGTGCGGGACAGGGTGCGGGAGCGGCGGGAGCACGTGCCGGTTGTCGTCCAGGGGCGAGGGCGGCGTCGTGCCGGCGCCCGCGTGCTGTGGGCGGGGGCCGAGACCGTCGTCACCTGCGGGGTTCTCGTACTCCTCCTCGTAGTGCACCAGCTCTGGTGGACCAACCAGCAAGCCCGCGCCGAGGCCCGCGAGCAGGTGAGCGTTCTCGAGCGGGAGTGGGAGATCTCTCCCCCCGTGGACGGTTTGGCCGATGCGAACGATGTGGCTGATGTGACGGCTGAGCCGGGGGATCTTGCCGGGGACCCCGGGGAGCCTGAAGCCGATGCTGGGGAGGTCGGTGGTTTTTCTCAGGGGTCCGAGGCTCCTCCCCGGGCCTCCTCGCCTCGTACCCCCTCCGCCTCCGACTCCCGCGCCTTCGCCGTTCTCCGTATTCCCCGGATCGGCCTTACCGCGCCCGTCGCCCGCGGCGTCTCCAAGCGTTCTGTCCTCGACAAGGGGTACGTCGGGCACTATCCCGGCACCGCCGGGCCCGGGCTTCCCGGGAACTTCGCGGTTGCCGGGCATCGCAACACCCACGGCGAGCCCTTCCGGTACATCAACCGGCTCCGCGAAGGGGATCGCATCACCGTGCGGACCCGGGAGCGGACGTACACGTACCGCGTCGACCAGGTCCTTCCGCAGACCGCGCCCCGTGACGTCGGGGTCGTCCGCGCCGTTCCGCGGTCGCTCGTCAAGCCGTCCTACGGGTACTCCGCCGCCGGGTCCTACCTCACCCTCACCACCTGCACCCCCGAGTTCAGCAGTGCCTACCGGCTCGTCGTCTGGGCGAAGCTAGTCTCGACCGGGTGAACCGGCTGATCAGACGCAGGCCCCAGTTGCTGTGGCTCCTCGTTCCGTACGTGTTGTTCGTCGCCGCGCTGCCGCTGGTGAACTCCGTTCCGCTGTTCGTCCTGTGGCTGTTCGGGGCGACCGTCCTCACGCCGTTCGCCGTCGCCCTCGCCCGGCGAGGGGACCGGCAGGGGGACCGGCGGGAGGGGCGGTCGTGAGTCCTGCGCTCGTCGCCGTCACCGTCTTCGGCGTCTTCATGGTGCTCACCGTTCTCCTCGGGCTTCTCGCCGTGAGGCGGGACACCGGCGGTGGGCTCGACGGGTGGTCGGTCGGCGGGCGTTCGCTCGGGCCCGTCTTCATCTGGGTGTTGATGGCGGGGGAGGGCTATACGAGTTTCAGTTATCTCGGGGCCGCCGGCTGGGGCTACAACTACGGCGCCCCCGTCCTGTACGTCGTCGCCTACATGTCCTGCGGCTACGCCGTCGGTTACGTCGTCGGGCCCATGCTCTGGGGGTACGCCCGCAAGCACGGGCTCGTCTCCCTCAGCGACATCGCCGCCCACCGCTACCGCCGGCCCTGGCTCGGCGCGGCCGTCGCCGTCCTCGCGACCGTGTTCCTCCTGCCGTACATCCAGCTCCAGATCACCGGCATGGGCGTGGTCGTGTCGACGATCTCGTACGGCACGATCGGGCTGGATCTCGCGTACTTCCTGGCCTTCGCCGTCACCACCGGCTTCGTCGTGGTCAGCGGGCTCCGCGGCAGCGCCTGGGTGTCCGTCCTCAAGGACGCGCTCGTGATCCTCACGCTGGGATTTCTTGCCGTGTACGTGCCGCTGCACTACTTCGGCGGGATCGGGGAGTTCTTCGGGCGGCTCGTCGACGAGAAGAGCGAGTGGCTGTCGCTTCCCGGGCACGGCGGCGAGCAGAGCGGGTACGGCGTCGGCTGGTTCGCCTCCACGACCGTCCTCAACTCCCTCACCGTCGTCATCTTCCCGACCACCGTCGCCGGGTACCTCGGTGCCCGTGACGCCGACACCCTCCGGCGCAACGCCGTCTGGCTGCCCGCCTACAACGTCCTTCTCTTCGTTCCCATGCTCCTCGGCATGGCCGCCCTCTTCGTCGTCCCGGGTCTCGTCGGCGCCGAGTCGAACCTCGCCCTCTTCGAGCTCGTCACCGACTCGCTCCCCGCCTGGGCCGTCGGTCTCGTCGGGGTGGCGGCCGCGCTCTCCTCGATCGTCCCGATGGCCGTGTTCATGCTCGTCATCGGCACCATGTGGGGGCGGAGCGTGCTCTCGCTCTCCCCCCGTCTGCGGCGCCGGGAGAAGGGCGCCGCCCAGCTCGTGGTCGTCGTCGCGGGGGCGCTCGCCCTCGTCATGACGTACACCGCGCCGAACACCCTCGTCCGTCTCTCCCTCATCTCCTACGAAGGGATGGCGCAGCTCCTGCCGTTGGTGTTGCTGGGGCTGGTGTGGCGGGGGATGACGCTGAGGGGTGGGGTGTGCGGGCTCGGGGTCGGGGCTGCGATCGTCTGCGCGCTCGTCTTCTCCGGGAACGATCCGCTGTGGGGCGTCAACGCCGGGCTGCTCGCCCTCGTCGCCAATCTCGCCGTGGCCGTCTCCGTCAGCCTCCTCGGGCCGCCGGAGACCGGCGACGAGCGGCCCGACGAGGACGTCCTCGCCCTGGAGGAGTTCACGGACGCGGCCGTCGTTCCGGCCGCCTCCCCAGTACGGCGGTGAGCGCGGCGCCGGTCAGGGCCAGGCCCGCCGAGACCAGGAGCGCCGTGTCCGGGCCCGCCGTCGTCAGCGCCAGCGTCAGGGCCACGCCCGCCGCGGAACCGATGTAGCGGGCGGTGTTGTTGGCGCCCGAACCCATCGCCGCCCGCTCCGGCGGTACGGAGTCGACGGCGAGCCGGGGCAGCGCCGCGTTCAGGAGGCCGCTGCCCGCGCCCGCCACGAGGAGGCCGGGGAGGAGGCGCGGCCAGGGGCCCTCCAGGCCGCCGAGCAGGGCGAGGACCCCCGCCGCCGACAGGGTGAAGCCCACGGACAGCTGGTACGCGGCGGACAGCCGGCCCGCGAGGCGGCGCGCCTGGAGGGCCACCACGAACGCGGTGCCCGACCAGAGCACGAACAGTCCGGCCGCTCCCAGCGGCGACATCCCCGCCCCGCTCTGGAGCAGTGCGGGCACCACGCTGAACAGGCCGATCACCGCCAGGCCCGTGAACAGCGCCCCGAGCGTCGACGCCAGGAACGCGGGCCGGCGCAGGAGCGCCAGGTCGATCATGGGCGTACGGCTCCGGTGCTCGACCGCCACGAAGACCGCCGCCAGCGCGACGGAGGCCAGCAGGAGGAGGCCCACCGGTGCGCGCAGCCAGCCGTCCCTGCCGAGCGTGAGCGCGGTGAGCAGCGCCGCCAGGGCCAGGCCGAGGGCGACCGCGCCCGGGATGTCGGGGCGGGTCCGCCGCGCCTTCTTCGCCGTGTCGGGGGCGAGCGTGCGTGCGCCGGCCGCCGCGATCACCAGGGCGGCGAGCCCCAGCGCTTCGTACGCGAGCCGCCAGTCGACCAGGCTCAGCGCGCCCGCGAGCAGCGGGCCGAGCGCGATGCCGCCGCTCACCGACGCCCCCCAGATGCCGGTCGCCCTGATCCGGTCGCGCCCCGAGGGGTACGCGTCGGCCAGCAGGCCCAGGCTGCCCGCGAGGACCGCCGCGCTCGCCGCGCCCTGGGCGATCCGGGCCAGGGTGAAGGCGAGGGTGGAGCCCGCGAAGGCGCCGAGGCCGGTGGTGACGCCCAGGGCGAGGGTGCCGAGGAGGAAGACCCGGCGCCGTCCGTGCGCGTCGGCCAGGCTGCCGGCCACCAGGAGGAGGACGGCGAGGCCGAGCGGGGTGCCGTTGAGGAGCCAGGCCCGGGCCGAGTCCGGGGTCCCGAAGGCGGCCGCCGTGTCGGGGAGGGTGAGCATCGGGGCCGTGTAGTTCATCAGCGCGACGGCCGTGGCGGCGCCGGTGACGGCGAGCGTGGCGGAGGGGCGGGCCGGCCGCGTGCGGGCAGGGGCTCCGGAGGTGGTGGCTAGCTGGGGCATGGCAGGGACCTCCACCCGTCAGTTCAATGAACGAACCTAACCTAGCAGCTAGGTTCGTTCAATGAACCTGCAATGGGTACGATGGTTCCATGGCTCTCGGCAAGGACTACGCCCACCAGCAGTGCTCCATCGCCCGCGCCCTTGAGGTCGTCGGCGAGCGCTGGACCCTCCTCGTCGTCCGCGACGCCTTCTACGGCGTCCGCCGCTACAACGACTTCCTCGTCCACCTCGGCGCCCCCCGCGCCGTCCTCGCCGCCCGCCTCCAGGCCCTCGTCGAGGCCGGCGTCCTCGACCGGCGGCGCTACCAGGAGTCGCCCCCGCGCGACGAGTACGTGCTCACCGAGCGCGGCCTCGCCCTCTGGCCCGTCCTGCGCTCGCTCGGCGCCTGGGGGCGGGCCGAGGTCCCCGGAGCCGTACCGGTGCGCCACTTCCACCACGCCGACTGCGGCACCGAGCTCGGCCCGTACGGCGAATGCCCCGCCTGCCGCCTCCCCGTGCCGCCCGCCGACGTCGAGATGCGGCCCGGCGCCGGGCTCGACCCGGACCCGGGCGATCCGGTCGGCCGCGCCCTGCTGCGGCCTCGCCGGCTCCTCGTCCCTGTTGGTCCCGGCGAGCTCGGCAAGTCCGTCGATCCTGTCGTTCCCATCGGTACCGTCGTTCCTGTTGTTCCCGAGGCCGTCGGGAACTCCTGATCGATCCCGTGCGTCATCTGGGTAGGAAAGCCGAGAGACGTGCGAGAGGGGGTGGCCGATGACGGTCAGGAACGTACTCCTGCGCGTGCTCGCGCCGCTCTTCTTCCTCCTCGCCCTCGCCGGCCTCTTCCTCTCCGACGGCGCCGGCCTCGCCGCCGTCGTCCTCGCCGCGACCACCGTCGTCTGCGCCCTCATCGGCGCCCCCACGGCCCCCGCCGTCCCCGCCACCCGCGTCCGTACGGCGATACGCGACCGGGAGCGGCGTACCGCCTTCCTGCCCCAGCGCGATCCCGACGCCGCAGGCCGCCGCAGACCCCGAGCTCCCGGCCGTCCCCTCCCGACGGCCGCGTAGGGAGCCCACGCCGGAGCCCGACGCACACCGGAAGGTCCTCACGCGGATCCGTCATGCCGAGACCCGAATCTCTCCCGGCACGACGAGACCCCACGGAGGGCTCCCCTTGTCCGTTTTCGCTTCCCTGGTCGAGCGGCTCGCCGACCTGCTCCAGCCGCTCTTCGCCACCACCGCCACGGCCGCCGCGATCGTGCTCTTCACGATGCTCGTACGCCTCGCGGTCCATCCGCTCTCCCGGGCGGCCGCGCGCGGCCAGAAGGCCCGCACCCGGATCGCCCCGCAGCTCGCCGCCCTCCGCAAGAAGCACGCCAAGAACCCCGACCGCCTCCGCAAGGCGACGCTGGAGCTCCACGCCAAGGAGAAGGTCTCGCCCTTCGCCGGGATCCTGCCCAGCCTCCTCCAGGCACCCGCGTTCTTCCTGATGTACCACCTGTTCTCCGGCGACCGGATGGCCGGGCACACCCTCTTCGCCGCCCCGCTCGGCGACCACTGGGCCGACGCCCTCTCCCGCGGAGGCGTGTTCGGCCCGGCGGGGCAGGTCTACCTCGTCCTCTTCGCGATCGTCACCGCCGTCGCCGTCTTCACCTACCGCCGCACGAAGCGGCAGCTCGCCGCCCAGCCCCTCGACCTGGGGCAGCCCACGCCCGGCGCGGGGGCCATCGCCAAGGTGATGCCGCTGCTCTCCTTCGCCACCCTGATCACGGTCGCCGTCGTCCCCCTCGCCGCCGCCCTCTACGTCGTCACCAGCACCACCTGGAGCGCCGTCGAGCGGGCGTTCCTCTTCCGGGACCAGGGGGACCAGGGGGAGCAGGAGGCAGGGAAGGCGGCAGGGAAAGAGGCAGGGAAAGAGACAGGGAAAGAGGTCGGGAAGAAGGCCTCCGGCGCCGTTGCTACTCGCGCGTAAGGGTCCAGTGCGTGAACGGGGTCTTGCAGAGTGACCCGTTCTCTTGGAGGATCGACCAATCCTCCGATGGCCGCACTCCATCGGCCGGGGCACCCTCAGGGCCCTTCCCGGGCCCACCTCGACCACCGGGAGAAGACCATGAAGCTGCTGCGCGTAGGCCCGCCGGGAGCCGAGCGTCCCGCCCTGCTCGACCAGGACGGGGTCCTCCGGGACCTGTCCGCGCTCGTCGACGACATCGACGGCGGGTTGCTCGCCGACGCTTCCGCGCTCGACCGGATCCGCGGTGCGGCCGGGGCCGGTGTGCTGCCCCCGCTCGACGCGACCGGGCTGCGCGTCGGCCCGCCGGTCGGCCGGATCGGCAAGGTCGTGTGCATCGGGCTGAACTACCACGGCCACGCCGCCGAGACCGGCCAGGCCGCCCCGGCCGAGCCGGTCGTCTTCCTCAAGGCCGCCGACACGGTCGTCGGCCCGGACGACACCGTGCTCGTGCCGCGCGGCTCGGTCAAGACGGACTGGGAGGTGGAGCTCGCGATCGTCATCGGCCGCACCGCCCGCTACCTGGAGACCGACGAGCAGGCCCTCGCGCACGTCGCCGGCTACGCGGTCGCCCACGACGTCTCCGAGCGCGAGTGGCAGATCGAGCGCGGCGGCACCTGGGACAAGGGCAAGAACTGCGAGACCTTCAACCCGCTCGGCCCCTGGCTGGTCACCGCCGACGAGGTGCCCGACCCGCAGGCCCTCTCCCTCCGCCTCTGGGTGAACGGCGAGCTCAAGCAGGACGGTCACACCTCCGACCAGATCTTCCCGGTCGCGGAGGTCGTCCGGTACGTCAGCCGGTTCATGACGCTCTACCCGGGCGACATCATCAACACCGGTACGCCCGCGGGCGTCGCCATGGGGCAGCCGGAGCCGAAGCCGTACCTGCGCCCCGGCGACGTCGTCGAGCTGGAGGTCGAGGGCCTCGGCCGGCAGCGGCAGGAGCTGAAAGGCGCCTGAGGGCGGCTCGGGAGCGCCTGAGCGTGGCCTGAACGCACTGGCGTGAAATTGGCGGCGTCCCGCGTGGGGCGTCGCCATTTTCGTATCGTTTTTGCATATTGCCCCATATGGAACACGACACGCACGACCGGCGGCCCACCCGGCGCCGCCTCGCCGTCATCGCCGCGGCCACGGTCGGGGCCACCGCCCTGGTCGGCGCGCTGGCCGTCAACGGCTTCGCCGATCCCCTGCCGGGCGGCCTCGGCCCCTGCCTGCCGGGCAACTGCCCGCCCAACGGCTTCCCCGACATCAACAGCGGCGCCGTCATCTATCGCGACAACAACATCAACATCTTCGTCGGGGGCGACTTCCTCGTCCGCGAGGCCGCGGCCGAGGCCGAGGGCAAGGTCGTCGTCCTCGGCGGCTTCGACCAGAACAAGCGCGCCGGCGTCTCGGGCGTCTACAACGTCGGCATCGTCGGCGCCGGCTCACGCGTCCCGCCCGACGACGGCACCGATTTCCTCACCGTCGGCAAGGACCTGACGGTGGCGTCCGGGCAGCGCCTCCTCGCCGAGGAGGCCGAGGTCAAGGGCGTCGTACGGTACGGGGGCCTGCTCTCCGGGACGGTGAACCCCACCCCGGTCCACGACACCGAGGCCGCCGACCCGTACACCGCCCTCCGGGGGCAGCTCACCGACGCCAGCCAGTGCTACGCCTACGTGAACGGCGCCTCCCGCACCCCCACCGGAACGGCCTCCAACAACGACACCGAGACCGTCTTCACGGGTGACGGCACCTCGGCGCTCCAGGTCTTCAACGCCGACTTCGACCTGGAGTCGGCGAGCGGCGGGCAGCAGGGCATCCGCTTCGCGAACATCCCGGCCGACGCGACCGTCCTCGTCAACGTCCTCGGCGCCGACCGCACCGTCGACACCTACATCGCCGGGCTGCCGGACGGCCTGCGCGACCGCGTCCTGTGGAACTTCCCGGACGCCGCGACGGTCAAGTTCGAGGGGACGGCCCAGTTCGCGGGCAGCGTGCTCATCGGCAACCAGGCCAGCACGGCGACGGTCACGATGCCGGGCACGAACGGCCGCTTCTTCACCACCGGGAACCTGACGCACGCCTCGGAGCCCGACGGCGGCGGTGGCCAGGAGATGCACGCCTACCCGTTCAACGGCGACCTCCCGTCCTGCACGGACCCCACGCCCACCCCGACGCCGACGGATCCGACCCCGACGCCGACGGACCCCACGCCCACGCCGACGGATCCGACGCCGACCCCGACCGATCCCACCCCGACGCCGACGGACCCCACACCCACGCCGACCGACCCGACGCCGACCCCGACCGATCCCACTCCGACCCCGACCGACCCCACGCCGACCCCCACCGATCCCACCCCGACGCCCACCGACCCCACGACCGGCGGCTCGACGGGCGGCCACACGAACGGCGGTGGCACGGGCGGAGGTGACACCGGCGGTTACGGCGACTCCGGTGGTTACGGCGACTCCGGCGGCAACCACGGCCCGAACGGCGAACTGCCCGAGACCGGCGCCGGCACCGGGAAGATCGTCATGGGTGCCACCGCCGTCGGTCTCGCCCTCGGCGGCGGGATCCTCGTGACCCTCAGCCGTCGCCGGCGGCGTACGAACTGAGCAGTCGCTCCAGTGCCTCGACGACCAGCGCGTGGTCCTCGGCCTGCGGCAGGCCCGAGACCGTGACCGAGCCGATCACCCCCGCGCCCTCGACCGCGACCGGGAACGCACCGCCATGGGCGGCGTACCGGTCGGGGTCGAGGCGCGAGGACGCCTCGAAGGTCGTCCCCTTGGCGCGGAAGCGGGCGCCGACCAGGAACGAACTCGCGCCGTACCGCTCGACGACCCGCCGCTTCCGGTCGATCCAGGCGTCGTTGTCCGCGCTGGACCCCGGCAGCGCGCAGTGGAACAGCTGCTGCGCCCCACGCCGGATGTCGATCGCGACGGGCGCCCGCCGCTCCCGGGCCAGTCCGACGAGGAGGGTGCCGAGCGTCCAGGCGTCCTCGTGGGTGAAGCGCGGAAGGACCAGGCGGGCCTCCTGGGCCTCCAGTTCGTGGACCTCGCTGACCTCGCTCACAGCGTCACCGTGATCCCCTCGCGGGCCGACCGCTTCGCCGCCTCCAGGACGTCGAGCGCGGCGGCGGCCTCGTGCGCGGTGACCGGGTTCTCGCCGGTGCCGCGCAGGGCGGCTGCGACGGCCGCGTAGTACGCCGGGTAGGCGCCGGGCAGCGACGGGACCGGGGTGCCGCCGCCGGTCAGCGGGGACTCCCCGGAGCCGAGCCGGCCCCACAGCTCCTCCGGCTCCACGCCCCAGACCGTGCCGGGCACCGGCCGCAGGCCCTCGCGCAGGGCGGCCTCCTGCGGGTCGAGCCCGTACTTCACGAAGCCCGCGCGCTGCCCGAGCACCCGGAAACGGGGGCCGAGCTGGGCGGTGGTGGCGCTCACGTACAGATGGGAGCGGACGCCGCCGGCGTGCGTGACCGCGAGGAAGGTGTCGTCGTCGGCGGCGGCGCCCGGGCGGCGCACGTCCGACTCGGCGTACACCGAGACCGCCGGGCCGAAGAGCACGAGGGCCTGGTCGACGACGTGGCTGCCCAGGTCGTACAGCAGCCCGCCGATCTCCTCGGGCGCGCCCGACTCCCGCCAGCCGCCCTTGGGGCGCGGGCGCCACCGCTCGAAGCGGGACTCGAAGCGCTGGACCTCGCCGAGCGCGTCCTCGTCGAGGAGGCGGCGGAGGGTCAGGAAGTCGTTGTCCCAGCGGCGGTTCTGGAAGACCGAGAGCAGCAGGCCGCGCTCCTCGGCGAGGGCGGCGAGGCCGCGCGCCTCGGCGGCGGTCCCGGCGAGCGGCTTGTCGACGACGACCGGGATCCCGGACTCCAGGGCGGCGGTCGCGACCGCGACGTGCGTCTTGTTGGGGGAGGCGACGACGACGAGGTCGAGCGCGTCCGCGCCCCGCTCCCACAGCTCCTCGGGGGAGGCCGCGACCCGTACGCCCGGGTGGGCGGCGCGGGCCTCGGCGGCCCGCTCCGGATTGCCGGTGGTGACGGCGGCGAGGACGAGGTCCTCGGAGGCGGCGATCAGCGGGGCGTGGAAGACGGAGCCCGCGAGGCCGTAGCCGACGAGTCCGACGCGGAGCGGGTCACGCGGTTCGTGCGGGTCGCGCGGGGTACGGGGGGCGGTGCCAGTCATGCGTCTCACTTAAGCAACGCTGTTGCCAAAGTGCAAGCGACCGCGACAATGGGGGCGTGAAGAGGGAGCAGAGGCATGCGAGGGGCCTGGGCGTGGGCGGAGTGAACGTACCGGCGCTGCGCAGCCACAACGCCGCGCTCGTGCTCGACCTGCTGCGCACGGCGGGGGAGACGGGGATCAGCCGCCTGGAACTGGCCGAGAGGACCGGGCTCACCCCCCAGGCCGTCAGCAAGATCACCGCCAGGCTCCGGGCCGAGGGCCTGGCCGTCGAGGCGGGCCACCGCGCCTCGACGGGCGGCAAGCCCCGCACGGTCCTGCGCCTGGAGCCCTCCGCCGGGTACGCGGTCGGCGTCCATCTCGACCGCGACGAGCTGACGACCCTCCTGACGGACCTCGCGGGCGCGGTCGTGGCCCTGCGTCGCCGCCCGGTCGACCTGGGGGAGGGGGCGGGGCCGGTCCTGGAGGCGGTGACGGGCGAGGTACGGGCGCTGCTCGCGGAGGGGGACCCCATTCCGGATGCCGCTCTCGATGGCGCTCCCGATGCCGTTCCCGGCGCCGTTCCCGATGCCGCTCTCGATGGCGCTCTCGATGGCGCTCTCGGTCCCGTCCTCGGTCCCGCCCTCCGTCCCGTCCTCGGAGTCGGCGTCGCCATGCCGGGCCCCCTGGACCATCGTGCCGGGGTGCCCGGCCGGGTGACCGGCTTCCCCTCCTGGGACGGGTATCCGGTACGGGACGAGCTGGCCCGGCGCCTCGGGCTGCCCGTCGTGCTCGACAAGGACACGAACGCCGCAGCCCTCGGCCTCGCCCTGCGGCCCGGGGCACCCGGCTCCTTCGCCTACGTCCACCTCGGTACGGGGCTCGGCGCCGGTCTCGTCCTCGGCGGCGCGCCGCTGCGCGGGGACAGGACCGGGGCGGGCGAGTTCGGGCACCAGACCGTGCAGCTCGACGGGCCCCCGTGCGGCTGCGGCGGGCGCGGCTGCCTGGAGGTCCTCTGCCTGGCGGCGGTCGGGCGCGGCGAACTCGCCGAGGCCGCGCGGATCCTCGGCGCGGGCGCGGCCAACCTCGTACGGCTCCTCGACATCGATCAGGTCCTGCTGGGCGGGCGGGTGGTGCTCGGCGCGCCGGAGGTGTTCGCCGGCGGGTCCCGGGACGTCCTCGCGGGTCTCGGGCTCCCGACGCCGGTCGCCGTGGCCGCGGACCCGGAGGCGGTGGCGGTGGGGGCGGCGTGGCTCATCCTTACTCCGATCTTCGGACAATAGGCTGATCAGGCGGATTGTGCGGGCCGTCCGGGGGCGCGAGCGGTGTCGCTGTCCGGCCCGCCCGCACGGGCGTGGCAGCGTCGCGGCCGACCCGTACGCCCGCGAGCAGCAAAGGCAGCCACCCCATGGCACCCGCCCCCCTGCGCCAGCGCACTGCCCTCGCCGAGACCGTGACCGTGACCCTGGCCGCGACGGCGAGAGCGGCGGTCGCCTCGGCCGTCACCGCGACCGCGACCCTCGCCTTCGCGTCCCCGGCCCTGGCGGCCCCCGTCCTGGCGGCCCTGGCATCCCCGGCCCTGGCGTCCCCAGCCCTCGCGGCCCCGGCCGCGGCGTCCCCCGCGCTCGCGTCCCCCGCGCTCGCGTCCCCCGCGCTCGCGTCCCTCGCCCTCGCGAGCCGGGCGCCGGCGGCCGTGTCCCCCGTGGTCCCACCCCTGACCCTGACGGCCCGTGCCCCGTTGGGGGCGCCGGCCACCGCGGCCCCCGCCCCCAACGCCCCGGCCCCCCGCATCCCCGCCCCCGACCCGCCCACGCCCTCCTGCGGCACGGCCCCGGACGGCGGGTTCCCGCTCGCGACCCGGATCCACGGCGGCCCGGCCGACTATGCCGCCGGCGGCTCCCCCCAGGCCTGGAAGCTCGACCTCGAGAACGTCACCGACGCCTCCTGCACCGGCGTCCACCCCGTCCTCGTCCTCACCGACCGGGACCGCGCCCTCCGGCCGGACCAGATCCGCTTCGAGTTCTACGACGAGGGGTCGGCCCGCTGGCGGCCGGTGGCCTTCGAGGAGACCGAGGAGGCCGAGAACGTCGGCGCGTTCACCGGCTTCGGCGGCTTCGCGGTCCCCGCGGGCCGGAGCCTCACCGTCCCCGTACGGCTTGCGTTCCGCGAGGACGCCGCCCCCGACGAGGTCGTCGTGAGCGCGGCGGTCGTCCAGCGCCGGGGCGCCGACGGCGACTGGATCGGCGCGTCCGGCGACTACCGCCTGACCGTCGGCCCCGTCGCCCCGACCGCATCCGGTACGCCCGAGCCGACCGTGGGCGCGACGGACCCGCCCCCGGCCCCCACGGGCCCCGCGGCCAAGCCTCCGAAGGTCCCGAAGGACCCGAAGGAACCGAAGGAACCGAAGGATCCGAAGAGCGGCACCACCACCGGCACGACCCCCGAACTCGCCCACACCGGACGGGAGTCCGACCGGGACGCCCTCCTCCTCGCCCCGTTCGCCGCCGCGCTCGTCCTGCTCGGCACCGCCCTCGTCCGCACCGCCCGCCGTACCGCCCGCCGCACCGCGTCCCCCCACTCCGACCGCCCCCGCCACTCCCGCCACCCCCGGCACCCCTGAGCCACGCTCCGTACACCTCCCCGTTCATCCCCGTCTGCGACGATCCCCAGGTGAACTACCAGACCGCCCCCGCCGACCCCGGCGCCCCCGTCCGTTCCGGCGTTCCCGAGCACGGCAGGGTCCCGAAGTACTACGCCGTGAAGGCGAAACTGGCCCTGCTCGTCGACGAGTTGGGGGAGGGTGGGCTGCTGCCCACCGAGCGCGACCTCGCCGTCCGGTACGAGGTGTCCCGCGAGACCGTCCGCCAGGCGCTGCGCGAACTCCTCCTGGAGGGCAGGGTGCGCCGCCAGGGCCGGGGCACGGTCGTCGCGGGCCCCAAGCTCGAACAGCCCCTCTCGCTCGCCAGCTACACGGAGGGCGTCCGCCGGCAGGGCCGCCGCCCGGGCCGCAGTCTGATCTCCCTCGACCGCTTCCCCTGCCCGGAGGCGCTCGCGCCGGAGATCGGCGCCGAACGCGGCGAGCCCGTCTGGCACATGGAGCGCGTGCTGCTCGCCGACGACGAGCGGGTCGGCCTGGAGAGCACGTACGTCTCCGAGGCCCGCGTCCCGCGCCTGGACGTCGACTTCGACCCGGACTCCTCCTTCTACTCCTACCTCCACGACCACCTCGGCGTGACCTTCGGCGACGCCGACGAGCGGATCGAGACCGTGCTCGCGACCCCGCGCGAGGCCCTGCTCATCGGCACCCCGCCCGCCCTGCCGATGCTGCTGCTCCACCGCGTCTCCCGGGACACCTCGGGGCGCCCCCTGGAGCGGGTCCGCACGCTCTACCGCGGCGACCGCTTCAGCTTCACCGCGCACCTGGGCCGCCAGGGCTGACGCGACCGGCCCGTTCACTCACTCCCCCTCTAATATCACAGAAGGGTAACGGGTCTGGTCCAAGCTTGTCGGGCCGTTCACCGTCCCGTTGCCCACCGGATCCGTCCGGGCCACCCGCCCCCACGACCGTTTCGGCCATGAAGGTGATCGTCGTAGGAGCCGGCGTGGTGGGAACCATGCACGCCTGGCACGCAGTGGAACGCGGCCATGAGGTCGTACACATCGAGCGCGAGGCGGAGGCGCGCGGAGCGTCCCTCCGCAACTTCGGCCAGATCTGGGTGAGCGGACGCGCGGGCGGGGAGGAGCTCGACACCGCCCTGCGCGCCCGCGAACTGTGGGAGGGCATCGGGGCCCGCGTCCCCGGCCTCGGCTTCCGGGCCAACGGCTCCCTGACGCCCGTGCGCAACGACCTGGAACTGGCCGTCGCCGAGGCCGCCCTGGCGCGGCCCGACGCCGCCGCCCGCGGCTACAAGCTGCTGACGGCGGACGAGGCCCGCGCGGTCAACCCCGCCCTGCGGGGCGAGTTCCAGGCCGCGCTCTGGTGCGAGCGGGACGCCGCGGTCGAGCCGCGCCTCGCCCAACTCGCCCTCCGGGAGGCCCTGCTGGCCACCGGCAAGTACACCTTCCTGCCGAACCGCGAGGTCCGTGACGTCGTCGCCGCCAACGGGAGCGGGACCGCTGCCGTCCGCGACGACCGGGGCGAGACGCACACCGGCGACGCCGTCGTCCTGTGCACCGGCGCCTGGCTCTCCGGCCTCGTCCGCGAGGTGGCCGGCGAGATACCCGTCCGCCGGGTCCGGCTCCAGATGATGCAGACCGAGCCCCTCGGCGAGCCCCTCACCACCTCCGTCGCCGACGCCGACTCGTTCCGCTACTACCCGGCGTACGCCTCCGAGGCGCTCGACGCCCTCGACGCCGGGCAGCCGCAGGACCCGACCGCCGCCGCCCACAAGATGCAGCTCCTCATGGTGCAGCGGCTCGACGGCGGACTGACCATCGGCGACACCCACGAGTACGAGCACCCCTTCGCCTTCGACACCCTCGAAGACCCCTACGAGCACCTCACCCGGGTCGTCGAGTCCTTCCTCGGCCGCCCGCTGCCGAAGATCAGGCGCCGCTGGGCCGGCGTGTACGCGCAGTGCGTCGACACCAGCAGGGTCGTGCACCGCCAGCAGGTCGGCGACGGCGTGTGGCTGGTGACCGGGCCCGGCGGGCGCGGCATGACCTGCTCGCCGGCCATCGCCGAGACGACCGCGAACGAACTGGGCTGGTGAACACAGTGAACAACCCGAAGCAGCACGACCTCGTCGTCCTCGACATGGCCGGCACGACCGTCGCCGACGGCGGCCTCGTCGAGCGGGCGTTCGCCACCGCCGCCGAGCGCCTCGGCGAGGACCCCGCCACGATGATCGACTACGTCCGCGCCACCATGGGCGAGTCGAAGATCTCCGTCTTCCGCCACCTCTTCGGCGGCGACGAGCACCGCGCCCAGCAGGCCAACCTCGCCTTCGAGGCGGCGTACGGAGAGCTGGTCTCCGGCGGCCTGATCGCACCGATCCCCGGCGCCGCCGAGGCCGTCGCCACGCTGAAGGAGCAGGGCAGGACCGTCGTCCTCACCACCGGCTTCGCCCGGGTCACCCAGGACGCCATCCTCGACGCCCTCGGCTGGCGCGACCTCGTCGGGCTGACCCTCTGCCCGGCCGACGCCGGCGGCCGGGGCCGTCCCTACCCGGACATGGTCCTCGCGGCCCTCCTCCGTACGGGCGCGGTCGAGGACGTCCGGCGGATCGCGGTCGCCGGCGACACCTCGTACGACATGCTCAGCGGCTCCCGCGCGGGCGCGGGCGTCGTGGCGGGCGTGCTGACCGGCGCCCACGGCGAGCCCGCGCTCACGGAGCACGGCGCCACCCACGTCCTCGCCTCGATCGCCGAACTCCCCTCCCTCCTCCGGGAGTTGGAGGCATGAACGGCGGCACGGGCAGGAACAGCGGTATCCGCTTCGACGGCGTCTCCGTCGCGTACGGCGGCACCACCGTCCTCGACTCGCTCGACCTGACCGTCGAACCCGGCGAGGTCATGGCCCTCCTCGGCCCCTCCGGATCCGGCAAGACGACCGCGCTGCGGGCCGTCGCCGGATTCGTCCGGCCGGCCTCCGGGCGGGTGTTCATCGGCGGCCAGGACGTCACCGCCCTCCCGCCGTACAAGCGGGGCATCGGCATGGTCGTCCAGCAGTACGCCCTCTTCCCGCACCTGCGCGTCGACGCCAACGTCGCCTTCGGCCTCAAGGCCCAGAAGGCGCCCAAGGCCGAGATCCCCGCCCGGGTCGCCGAGGCCCTGGAGATGACGGGCATGGCGGCGTACGCGCGCCGCTACCCCCGCGAGCTGTCCGGCGGGCAGCAGCAGCGCGTCGCCATCGCCCGCGCCCTCGCGATCCGGCCGCGCGTCCTCCTCCTCGACGAGCCGCTGTCCGCGCTCGACGCGCAGCTCCGCTCCGGCATGCTGGCCGAACTGGCCCGGCTGCACCGCGAGTTGCCCGACGTGTCGATCCTGTACGTCACCCACGACCAGGTCGAGGCGCTCACCCTCGCCGACCGGATCGCCGTCATGGACAGGGCCCGGCTCCAGGACTGCGGCACCCCGCAGGACCTGTACCGCCGCCCGCGTACGGAGTTCACGGCGTCGTTCGTCGGGAACGCCAACCTGCTGCCGGTGACGGTCGGCGCGGACGGGGTGGCCTTCGCGGGCACCGAACTGAAGGTGCCCACCGACGGGGTGGCCTCCGGTGCGAGCGCCACCCTCTGCGTCCGCCCGCACCTGGTCGGCCTCGGCGACGGGCCGAACGCGCTCCGGGGCCGCATCACCGAGGTCCAGTGGCGCGGCTCCACCCACCGGCTGTACGTCGAGGTCGGCGGCCACCGCGTGAAGGCGGACGTGCGCGAGCTCCGGGAGACCCCGGCGCTCGGCACCGAGGTCGCGCTCCACTTCGCCCCGCAGGACGCGGTGCTGCTCGGCGCGGGGGTGACCGATGGCTAGCGCCGTGCGGATCGCCGCCCCGGCGGCGACGGACGAGGAGACCGGCCGGGACCCGGCGACGGACCAGGAGCCCGGCCGGTCCGCGAGGACGCCCCGCTCGCTGCCCGCCTGGGTCTGGGCGCTGCCGCCCGTCGCCGTCCTCGCGCTCGTCTTCCTCTACCCCCTCGTGCTGGTCGTCCAGGAGTCCCTGGCGCCCGGCGCCTACGCCGACGTCTTCGCCTCCGCGTCCTTCCGCGACGCCCTCGTCACCACCGTGTGGCTGGCCGTCGCCTCCACCGTCGGCTGTCTCGTCCTCGGCCTCGCGCTCGCGCTCGTGATCGCCTTCGTGCCCTTCCCCGGCGGGAAGGCGGTGGCGAAGTTCATCGACGTGTTCCTGTCCTTCCCGTCGTTCCTGATCACGCTCGCCCTGCTGTTCCTCTACGGCACGGTCGGCATGGCCAACGGCGTCTGGACGGACGTCACCGGTGACGCGACCGGCCCCTTCCAGTTCCTGACCACGCCCTGGGGCGTACTCCTCGCCGAGATCACGTACTTCACGCCCTTCGTGATGCGCCCGCTCCTCGCCGCGTTCTCGCAGCTGGAGACCGCCCAGCTGGAGGTGGCGTCCTCCCTCGGGGCGCGGCCGGCCCGCATCATCCGGCAGGTGATCCTGCCCGAGGCGCTGCCCGCGCTCGCCGCCGGCGGCAGCCTCGTCCTCGTCATGTGCCTCAACGAGTTCGGGATCGTCCTCTTCACCGGCGCCAAGGGCGTCACGACCCTCCCGATGCTCGTCTACAGCAAGGCGATCCTCGAATCCGACTACGCCGCCGCCTGTGTCGTCGCCGTCGTCAACGTCGCGCTCTCCGTGGGCCTCTACGTCCTCTACCGGGGGGTGAGCCGCCGTGCTGGTGCATAGCCGTACGGGCAAGTGGACGGCGTGGGCGCTGTTCGCGGTCCTCTTCGTCCCCCTCTTCGCCCTGCCCCTGCTCGTCATCGTCGCCGCCTCGTTCTCCACGCACTGGTCCGGCGCCTTCCCCTCCGGCCCCACCACCGCCCACTACACGGCGGCCGTGCGCGGGGAGTCCCTCCAGGCGCTCACCACCAGCCTGGTCACCGCCGTCACCGCGAGCCTGATCGCCCTGACCCTCGGCACCTGGGCGGCGCTCGCCTCCGCAGCGATGGGCAAGCGGGGCCGCCGCGTCCTCGACGCCCTGTTCATGCTGCCGGTCGCCGTGCCGTCCGTGGTCGTCGGACTCGCCGTCCTCGTGGCCTTCTCGCAGCCGCCGCTGCTCCTCAACGGCACGCGCTGGATCGTGATCCTCGCGCACACCGTGCTCGTCACGGCCTTCGCCCACCAGTCGGTCGCGGCCGCCATCCGCCGCCTCGACCCGATGTACGAGCAGGCGGCGGCCAGCCTCGGCGCCCGCCCCTCGTACGTCCTGCTCCGGGTGCGGCTCCCGCTCCTGCTGCCGTCCCTGAACGCGGCGGCCGGGCTCTGCTTCGCCCTGTCCATGGGCGAGCTGAGCGCCACGATGATGCTCTACCCGCCGGACTGGCTGCCGCTTCCGGTGCTCATCTTCACGTCCACCGACCGGGGTTCGCTCTTCACCGGTTCGGCGCTCGCCGTGGTCCTCATGGCGGCGACCCTGCTGGCCCTGCTCGCGGTCTCCCGCATCCGCACCAAGGCCTCCTTCCGCTAGTCGCGCAGTCGCACCCGTCACACAGTCACGCCTGCCACACAGTCGCACCCGTCACACAGCCACGCCCGTCACGCAGTCACGCCCGTCACCAGGAGAGAACGACGTTATGCGTACGTACGCCAAGCCGATCGCCGCCGTCACCGGCGCTCTCGCCCTCGCCTCCACCCTCACCGCCTGCGGCGGTTCCTCCGCCGCCTCCGACGAGAAGACCGTCACCGTCTACAGCGCCGACGGCCTCAAGGGCGAGGCGGGCGACGGCTGGTACGACAAGGTCTTCAAGGACTTCGAGAAGCAGACCGGCATCAAGGTCGAGTACGTCGAGGGCGGCTCCGGCGAGATGGTGCAGCGCGCCCTCCGCGAGAAGAGCAACACCCAGGCCGACGTCCTCGTGACCCTGCCGCCCTTCATCCAGCAGGCCGACTCGAAGGGCCTGCTCCAGGCGTACGAGCCCCAGGGCTCCGACCAGGTCAGCGGCGCCGACAAGTCCGGCGACGGCAAGTGGACCTCGGTCGTCAACAACTACTTCGGCTTCATCCACAACAAGAAGGAGCTGCCGGCCGCCCCCAAGAGCTGGGAGGAGCTGCTCGACGCGAAGTACAAGAACAAGCTCCAGTACTCGACCCCCGGCGTCGCGGGCGACGGCACCGCCGTCCTCATCAAGGCCATGCACGACTTCGGCGGCCAGGAGCCGGCGATGGAGTACCTGAAGAAGCTCCAGGCCAACAACGTCGGCCCGTCCTCCTCCACCTCCAAGCTCGCCCCGAAGGTCGACAAGGGCGAACTGCTCGTCGCCAACGGCGACGTCCAGATGAACTACGCCCAGGCCCGGTCCATGCCGAACCTCGGCATCTGGTTCCCGGCGAAGGGCGCGGGCAAGCCGACCACCTTCGCCCTGCCGTACGCCGCGGGCCTGGTCGACAAGGCCCCGCACGGCGAGAACGGCAAGAAGCTCCTCGACTTCATGCTGAGCGAGCAGGCACAGCGCGAGGTCAGCGCCATCGGCGGCGGCTTCCCGGCCCGCAAGGACGTCAAGCCCACCGACGCCAACGCCATCGAGCTCGCCAAGATCCTCGACGGCGTCGAGATCTTCGAGCCGGACTGGGCGGACATCGACAAGAACCTGAAGACGTACGTCGACGCGTGGAAGTCCGCGACCGGCAGCTGACCGGTAGCCGACCGGCAGCCAAGAGTTCACCGCACGACCCTGGAAAGCCTCCGCAGATCGCGGAAAGATAACGGGTACGAACCAACGCCCCTGAGAAATCAGGGGCGTTGGCGCGCGTTCGCCCCCTATCGACCCCTGACGGAGGACTACGACATGCCGATCACCGGCATCTCCCGCCGCACCGTGCTCGCCGCCGCCGGCGCCACCGCGGCCGTCGCCGCCACCGGCGCGCTCACCGCCCCCGCCGCCCACGCGGCCACCACCGCCGCGCCCACGCTCCCCAACGGCACCAGCAAGGACAAGGTGCTCGTCGTCGGCATGGACGGCCTGCGGTACGACAGGATCGACGCCGCCAAGGCCCCGAACCTCAAGTCCCTGATGACGAACGGCACGTTCGGCCGCTCCCTGCTCTACGCGAACCCGATGGCCGCGACCTCCTCCGGCCCCGGCTGGTCCACCATCTCCACCGGCGTCTGGCCCGACAAGCACGGCGTGAAGGACAACACCTTCACCGGCAAGAACTACGGCCAGTACCCCGGCTTCCTCGCCCGCCTGCACCAGATCCGCCCCGAGCTCTCCCTCTTCGCCGCCGTCGACTGGCCCGAGCTGGACACCCACGGCACCGTCACCCCCGGCGCCGACGCCAAGCTCGTCTACAACAACGACTACGCGGTCAACGACCTGGTGATCACCGACGCGACGGAGGACATCCTCCGCAACCAGAACCCCGACGTCCTCTTCGTCTACTTCGGCGAGACCGACGAGATCGGCCACAGCTACGGCGCGGCGCACAGCAAGTACCTCGACGCCATCGACGTCCAGGACGCCTACCTCGGCCGGCTGCTCACCGCGATCAAGGCCCGCCCGGCGTACGCCACGGAGCGCTGGACGGTCATCGTCGCCACCGACCACGGCCACACCGACGGCGGCGGCCACGGCGGCTCCACCATCGAGGAGCGCCGCACCTTCGTCCTCGCGCAGGGCCCCGGCATCGCCGCCGGCGCCCGCCCGATCGACACCCGGCTCGTCGACGTCGCCGCCACCGTCTTCCACCAGCTCGGCATCGTCCCCGACCCGTCCTGGGGCCTCGACGGCAAGCCGGTCCAGCAGCGCTCGACCGACCCCTTCGACGGCCTGTACGGCTCGCTCGCCGGCCGCGTCGACGAGACGGGCATCCCCGCCGGGATCCTCGGCTTCACCCACACCGCGCCCAGCGGCTGGTCCGTCATCAACAACGCCATGGGCACCGGCGGCATGACCGAGTGGCGCGGCTGGTCCTTCGCCACCGACGAGTTCTGGTCCCGCGCCCAGCGCGACCAGTCCCGCGAGCTGAACGTCCGCGCCCGCGGCGTCTTCGCCGTCGCCGACTCCGACGAGTGGGCGGACAAGTCCTTCTCGGGCGCGTACGACACGACCCTCGTGACCCCCGCGTACAGCGTCTCGGGCGCGACGAGGGCCACCCTCGACTTCACGACCTTCTACCGCCAGGAGGGCAGCCAGACGGCCCAGGTCCTGGCGAGCTTCAACGGCGGCACCCCGACCGTCGTCAAGAGCTACACCTCCGACGTGATCTCCCAGCCCCAGTCGCTCACCGTGAACGTCCCCGCCGGGGCGTCCAGCGTGAGCTTCCGCTTCCGCTACACCGGCGCCAACAACTGGTACTGGACGATCGACGGGGTCAAGGTCACGGCTTCCTGATCACCGACGGGGTCAAGGTCACGGCTTCCTGACTACCCTGGGGGCGTCGCCACAGCGCTGTCGCGGCGCCCCCAGCACACCGCACGTCCCGTGCGTGCATTTGTACGGCAGGAGTCCCGCACCCATGGCAGAGCGCAAGCCGATCGAATCCTGGCTGACCGACATGGACGGCGTCCTCATCCACGAGGGCGTTCCGATCCCCGGCGCCGACGCGTTCATCAAGAAGCTGCGGGAGACCGGGAAGCCCTTCCTGGTCCTCACGAACAACTCGATGTACACGGCCCGCGACCTGCACGCCCGCCTCGCGCGCATGGGCCTCGAAGTCCCCGTCGAGAACATCTGGACCTCGGCCCTCGCCACCGCCAAGTTCCTCGACGACCAGCGCCCCGGCGGCACCGCGTACGTCATCGGCGAGGCCGGCCTCACCACCGCGCTGCACGACATCGGCTACGTCCTCACCGACCACGCCCCCGACTACGTGGTCCTCGGCGAGACCCGGACGTACTCCTTCGAGGCGATGACCAAGGCCGTCCGGCTCATCAACGCCGGCGCCCGCTTCATCTGCACCAACCCCGACGAGACCGGCCCCTCCCTGGAGGGCCCCCTCCCGGCCACCGGCTCCGTCGCCGCGCTCATCACGAAGGCCACCGGCAAGGAGCCGTACTTCGCGGGCAAGCCGAACCCGCTCATGATGCGCACCGGCCTCAACGCCATCGGCGCCCACTCGGAGTCCAGCGCGATGATCGGCGACCGGATGGACACCGACATCCTGGCCGGCCTCGAAGCGGGCATGCAGACCTTCCTGGTGCTGACCGGGCTGACGTCGAAGGCGGAGATCGACCGCTTCCCGTTCCGCCCGTCCAAGATCGTGAACTCGATCGCGGACATCGTCGACCGCGTCTGAGGCCCCGCCCGGCCCCGCTGCGGATGCGAAGAGCGCCGATCCGGGTGACCCTGCCAGTACCAGGAGGTCACGATGCGTTCAGGTCCCATTGCTCTCCGTGCCGCAGGGGCGGCCTTGCTCTTCGTACTGGCACCCACGGCCGGTAGCGCGTACGCCCATGACGGGGTGAAGGTCACCGTCACCCCGTCCACCGCCTCGCCCGGCGCCGACGTGGACGTCCGCGTCCAGGGCTGCAAGGGCACGACCGGTGCCGCGAAGTCCCGGGCGTTCGTCGCCGACGTGGAGCTCACCGGCCGGGACGGCGGGGGCTATCCGCTGTTCGGCGACACCACGGTCAAGTCCGGACTCGAGGACGGTACGTACAAGGTCAGCGTGACCTGCGACGGCCACGACCACCGGGACGTCGGCACGGTGCAGGTCAGGCACCAGCAGCCGACCCACGAGCCGACCCATGAGCCGACCCACCACGCGACCCCGGTCGCCCCGGTCCGCGCGGGCGGCGGCGGCACCGCCGCCTTCGCCGCCCCGGCCGCCCCCGGAGTCGCCCAGACCACGAGCGAGAGCGGCCTCGGCACCCCGTACACCCTGCTCGGCCTCGGCCTGGCCGCGATCGCGGCGGTGGCGGTCGCCTTCCGCAGCTCCCGCCGCCGGACCGCCGGCACCGGTGCGGGCACCGGCACGGGCACGGACTGAGGATGTCGCCCGGAACCCGCCCGGCGGGCACCGGGCGCTTCGTCACCGGCGTGACCTGGGCGCTGCTGCTCCTCGGGCTCTGGCTCTGGGGCCGCGAGGCCACCGAGGGCCCCGGGGGCAGCTCCGCGCCCACCCACGGCGACATCGCCGCCGTCGGCCGGCCGCTCGGCGTGGACCTGCCCCCGGCCCACGCGCCGATCGCCGCCGCCGAGCCCCGGCGCGTGGAGGTCCCGTCCCTCGGCATCGCCGCGCCCGTCGTGGCGCGCGGCCTGGATGGTACGGGCGCGATCGACCCGCCGCCCTTCGAGACGCCCCACACGGTGGGCTGGTTCGGCGCCGGCACGCGGCCGGGTGCGGCCGGGGCGGCCCTCCTCGTCGGCCACGTCGACACGGACACCCGCCCGGCGGTCTTCTACGGCCTGAGCGCGGCCCGCCCCGGCGCGAAGATCCGGGTCACCCGGACGGACGGCACGGTCGCCGAATTCACGGTCGACGACATCCAGGTCTTCCCGCGCGACGACTTCGACGCGACGAAGGTCTACGGCCCCCGCGAGCCCCGCCGCGCCGAACTGCGCCTGATCACCTGCGGCGGCACCTTCGACCGCACGGCCGGCACGTACTCGGCGAACGTGGTCGTCTCGGCGTACCTCACGGGCACGGGGACGGGGACAGCTGCGCCGGGCACCTGAACCCCCGGCGACCGATCCCGGCGACCGGGTTCCGGCCGGTGGCTCGCGTCCCGCGGGCGCCACCGGCCGGACCGGTCCTCGACCGCGGGGCTCACGGGCGGCGGGAGGAGCCCGGTGCCGGCCGCGGGAGGTCGGGGTTCCGGAACCGTAGAGGCCCTGCCTCGCCCGGTCCAGAGGGCTGTCGTGTCACGATGACCGCGACCGCTCCGTACGTGCCGAGGGGCCCCGAATGTCCGTATCTCCTTGCGTGCGTCGTGCGGGACTCACCCTCCCGGCCCTCGCGCTCGCGTTCCTCCTCGCCGCCGGCTGTACGAGCCCGGGCCCGGCCACCCCGCCCGCCGCGCGGAGCGACCCGCCCGCCGCCGGTGCCGCCCCCGCCCCCACGCCGTCCGCTCCCGTCCCGTACTGGGTGAACCCCGACGGCAAGGCCGCCCGGCAGATGGCCGCGCACCTCGCAGCCAGCCGTACCGCCGAGGCCGGGCTCCTGCGGCAGATCGCGTCCCGGCCCGTGGCCGAGTGGATCGGCACCGACCGGCCCGAGGCCGAGACCCGTGCGCTCACCGAGGCCGCCACCCGCGCCCGGCGCGAGGCGCTCCTCGTCCTCTACGACATCCCGCACCGCGACTGCGGCCGGCACTCGGCGGGCGGCGCGGCGGACGCCGACGCCTACCGCGCCTGGGTGGACGGGGTCGCCCGCGGCATCGGCGCGCGGCGCGCGACCGTCGTCCTCGAACCGGACGCCGTGACGCACGTCGTCGACGGCTGCACCGAGGAGCAGCACCGCGCGGAGCGGTACGAGCTGCTCGGCGCGGCCGTCCGACGGCTCAAGCAGCAGCCGGCCACCACCGTCTACCTGGACGCGGGCAACGCGGGCTGGGTCGGACCTTCGCAGCTGAGCGGCCCGCTCCAAGAAGCCGGGATCGCCGAGGCCGACGGCTTCGCGGTCAACGTCTCGAACTTCCAGACGACGGCGGCGAGCACCGCCTACGGCCGGCAGCTGTCGGCCCTGGTCGGCGGCAAGCCCTTCGTGATCGACACCAGCAGGAACGGAAACGGCCCCTACGCCGAGGGCGACCCGGCCCAGAACTGGTGCAACCCGCCGGGCCGCGCGCTCGGCGCGCCGCCGACCCGCAGCACCGGGGACCCGCTGGTCGCCGCGCATCTGTGGATCAAGCGGCCGGGCGAGTCGGACGGGGAGTGCCGGGGCGGACCGAGGGCGGGGGAGTGGTTCGACGAGTACGCCCTGGAACTGACCCGCAACGCCCGGTAGTTCGGGCGGGAAAGCGCCACGGGAACGACCAAGACCCCCTCACCGATGGTGAGGGGGTCTTGACTCTGCGTGCGCCGCCAGGGACTCGAACCCCGGACCCGCTGATTAAGAGTCAGCTGCTCTAACCAACTGAGCTAGCGGCGCCTGCTGACAGAGAGAACTCTACCCGACCTGGAGGTGTGCTCCTGACCAATACCGGTCGCGCCCGGCCTGTCGGATGGTCGTATCAGGCCGTCGATCCGTCAAAATGCGATTTGTCCAGACAGTTGAGACACTGGCGCCCGAAACGAGGGTCAAAAGATCTTGACGAGTGTGGAGGGGAATCGCATGAGCGTGCCGGTCTTCGAGGAGTTCGAACCCGCGGCCGACTGCGGCTGCCCGGGCTGCGCCCAGCAGCGCCGTGGCCTCGCGCTTGGCCTGCCCGTACGGGCAGGCGGCCACCCGGCCGCGCACGGCGCGCGCCGCGCGCTGGTCCTGGTGACGGCGGCGGGAGTGGTCCTTGGCGGGGGAGGGGCGGGAGTGGCGACGGCCCTCGCCCGCCCGGCGGAGCCGGCCGGCCCGACGGGCCCGTTCACCCCGGCGGACGCGGACCCGGGCGCGGTTGCGGCCCCGGGCGCGGGCGCGGGTGCGGATACGGGTGCCGGTGCGGGCTTGGGGGCGAGCACGAGCGCGGGTGCGGGCGTGGAGGTGGAGTCGGCGGTCCTGCGGGAGCGCTCGGCCGCCGCGGACGCCGCCGACGCGGTGACCCCCTGGCCCGGGCCGGAGACCCCGCAGGGCGGGCGGGAGCCGCTGCACGGAGCGCCGGGCCCCGGCTCCCAGCCCTCCCCGAACGCGACGCCGGGCACCGGCACCGGTACGGGCACGACCCCGACGACCAGTCAGATCTCGACGGGCACGCTGCGGCAGACGACCCGGGCCGAGATCATCAACCGCGCCAAGCTGTGGGTGACCGCGCAGGTCCCGTACTCGATGGAGAAGTACTGGTCGGACGGGTACCGCCAGGACTGCTCCGGCTACATCTCCATGGCCTGGAACCTGCGCAGCAACGAGTGGACCGGCAGCCTCGACCGCTTCGCCGAGCGGATCGACCGCACCGAGCTCCAGCCCGGCGACATCCTGCTGTTCCACAACCCGGCCAACCCGACGCGCGGCTCGCACGTCACGATCTTCGGCGGCTGGACCGACTACACCCACACCTCGTACATCGCGTACGAGCAGACCAAGCCGCGCACGCGGAAGCAGGCGACGCCGATGGCGTACTGGGAGAACTCCGACCGGTACGTGGCCTACCGCTACAAGGGCGTGGTGAGCGGCGGCAGCGGGGGCGGCACGACCGGCGGCGGGTCGAATCCGACGACGCCGGCCACGCCGTACCCGGGGACGGCGATGTTCGGCCCGGGCGCCGACAACGCGTACGTCACGCAGCTCGGGAAGCTCCTCATCGAGCGCGGCGGCAAGAAGTACTACAGCAAGGGCGCCGGTCCGAAGTGGGGCGATGCGGACCGGCGGGCGACCCAGGCGTTCCAGCTGGCGCAGGGCTGGAAGGGCAAGGAAGCGGACGGTCTGCCGGGGCCGCAGACGTGGCGGCTGCTCGTGACCGGCGCGGGGAAGAGCATCGGCGGATCGGGTGGTTCGGGAGGGTCGAGCACGGATGGGACGGAGTTCCCCGGGCGTGGCTCCTTCCGTCCGGGCCAATCCAACGCATATGTGGAGAAGCTGGGCAAACAACTGGTGAAGCGGGGCTTCGGCAAGCACTACCTGTCGGGACCCGGTCCGCGCTGGACGGAGGCGGACCGCCGCAACGTCGAGGCGTTCCAGCGGGCTCAGGGCTGGCGCGGCGGAGCGGCCGACGGCTACCCGGGCCCGGAGACCTGGCGGCGCTTGTTCCGATGACCCCGAGAGCATGAGGTGGACCCGAATGACCGCATCGACCCCGACCCCCGCGGACTCCGGCGCGGCGGCCTCGCGTGACGCGGCCCGCACGGCCAGACGTCTGACGGACGGCACCCTTCCGCGCACGTCACCCCACCCGGGCGGGGAACCGGTACCGCCCGCCACGGCCACGGCCACGCCCCCGCACCAGACCCCGACACCACCTGCCCCGGCGGCCACGACCGCGACCGCCGCGCCTCCGAGCCCGACCGTCGCCGCCCCGCCGAGCCCGACCGTCGCCGACACGCCGACGGCCGCCCCGGCCGCCCCGGCCGCCCCGGCCGATCGGGCCGACCGGATCGCGCCGCACCCGGCCCCCGGCGAGACCGCTGGGCCGTCCGCTCCGGCGGCGAGTGCGCCCGCGCCCGTGGATGCGCCCTCGGGTGTGCCCTCGGGTGCGCCCTCAGGTACGCCCGCCCCTTCGGCTCCCGAGGCGGCTACGCCGACGGGCGCGCACCCCCTGGGTTCGGTCGCCGGTACGACCACGGGGCCGTCCGCCCCGGCGGCACCTCGGCAAGAGCCGCCGACGAGCGCGCCCGCGGGGGCACCCGCCCCCACCGCGCCGAGCGCGGCCTCCCCGGCGGCGGAACAGCCCGCCGCCGAGCGACCCGCCACCGCACGCCCCGTCGACCCGGCGGTCGCCGTGAAGCCGACGGTCGCCGCGACCCCGGCGGTCGCCCTGACCCCGACCGCCGCCCGTACGGCGACCCCCGAGGCCGACCGTCCCTCCACCGGTACACCGGCGGAGACGGCCGACAGCGCGTCGCCGGCCCCGGTGGCCGCTTCGGCTCCGGTGACCGGGTCGGCCCCGGTGGCCGCTTCGGCCGCCGTGGACACCCCGCCCGCCGCCGTGCCCGTGCCCCCGGTCACCGCGAAGGCCACCGCCAAGGTCTCCGTGGTGAAGGAGCGCGTCGACGTGCCCGACTTCGCGCGGATCACGGGTGCGCGGGTCGCCGCGCTCGCCGTGCCCGTCGCCGGTGTCGTACGGGTGGCGCGGCGCAAGAACGTGATCGGGGCCGAGACCACCGGCTCCATCCCGGTGCACCTGCTCTTCCGCGACGAGCCGGAGGGCGGCGCCCCCGCGCTCGGCGCGACCGTGGACGACGGAGGCCCCGACACCCTCGCGATGGCCGCGCCCACCGCCCCCGCGAAGAACGGCAAGGCCGCCATCCCGGCACCCGCGAAGACGCAGACGCAGACCGAGAGCCAGAAGAAGCAGGCGCAGCCGCAGGCGAGGACCAAGGGGCAAGCCAAGCCCTGGTCCTCGACCCCGGCTCCGACTCCGGCCCTCCCCCCGGCCCCCACCCGCGAGCAGTCCCGGTCCGCCTCCCGCCCCGCGCCCACCGCCGATCCGGATCTCGTCGAGCGGCCAGGCCCGGTGCTGCCCGGTTGGGTCGGTGTGGCCGGCGGCGCCCTCGCGCTCGCCGGATGCGCGGCGCTCGTGTGGTGGACCGGGGCCGTGCCCGCCGAGGCGGCGCGGATGCTGCGGCTGCCGGCCCGCCCGTACCACGGCATCCACCTCGGCCAGTGGGCGCTGCTCGCGCTCGGCGTCGTCGCCACCCTCTTCGCGCTCGGCGGGCTCGGCCGCGGCCGGGTCGGCTACGCCTGGGTCCTGACCCTCTTCGGCGACTACCGCGGCACCGTCCGCCGTACGGGCCTGGTCTGGGTCAGCCCGCTCCTGCTCCGGCGTCGCGTCGACGTCCGGCTCCGGCACTGGCGCAGCGAGCCGCTGCCCGCGGTCGACGCGAAGGGCACGGCCCTGGACGTCGTCGTCCTCGTCGTGTGGCGGGTGCGGGACACCGTCCGCGCCGCGCTGGGGGTCGACGGCCACGAGGAGTACCTGCGCGAGCAGGTGGAGGCGGCGATGGCCCGGGTGCTGTCGCAGCTTCCGGCGGACGCCTTCCACGAGGACGCCCCGACGCTCCGGGACGCGGAGGCGGTCGGCGAGGCCCTGACGCGGATGCTGTCGGCGGAGTGCGCCCCGGTCGGGGTCGACGTCTTCTCGGCGCAGCCGACCCGTATCGAGTACGCCCCGGAGGTCGCGGCGGCGATGCAGAGGCGACGGATCGCGGCGATCGACGCGAAGCACCGGGACAGTGTCCTGACGTCGGTGGTGGACGCGGTGGACGACGTGGTCCACCGGCTGACCAGTCGTGGTCTGGTGGAGCTGGACGACTACGAGCGCAAGGCGCTGGTCAAGGACCTGACGGTGGCGTTCTACACGGGGAGGACGGCGCCGGCGGAGGGGGCCTGAGGGGATGGACATGTTCAACTTCCGTCCATACCTTGGTACTTGGTCCAGACCAAAATGAGTCACCCGAAGCAAACCCGGTAAGACCGCACGCGTGCGCACGGCCCAACGGAACTCCCCCACGTTCTCCTGGAGCGACAGCATGCACATGCGCAAGAAGTCCGTCGGGACGGCGGTGGTGGCGCTCGGCGTCGCCGGCGCCTCCCTCCTCGCCACCGGCAGCGCGGGAAGCCACGGCTACACCGACTCGCCGATCAGCCGTCAGAAGCTCTGCGCCAACGGCACCGTGACCAACTGCGGCTCCATCCAGTGGGAGCCGCAGTCGGTCGAGGGCCTCAAGGGCTTCCCCGCCGCCGGTCCCGCCGACGGCAAGATCTGTTCCGCCGGGCTCACGCAGTTCGCCCAGCTCGACGACCCCCGAGGCGGTGCGTGGCCCGCGACGCAGCTCACGTCCGGGCAGAGCTACAGCTTCCGCTGGCAGTTCACGGCCCGGCACGCCACCAGCAACTTCAAGTACTACATCACCAAGAACGGCTGGGACCCGAGTCAGAAGCTGACCCGGGCCGCGCTCGACCCGCAGCCGTTCCTCACCGTCCCCTACAACAACCAGCAGCCGCCGGCGACCCTCTCGCACTCCGGGACGATCCCGGCGGGCAAGACGGGCCGTCACCTGATCCTGGCGGTGTGGACGATCGCGGACACCGCGAACGCCTTCTACGCCTGCTCGGACGTCAAGTTCTGACGGCCGCGTCCTGACCGTCGCGTTCTGACGGTCGCGTCCTGACCGTTCAGATCTGACGGAACGTCAGTTAAAGTCCGGTCCATGAGGGGTGCGGACACCGTCGCGGAGCTCGTACGGCGCCAATGGGGCGACCACCGGATCGGCCTGAGGGACGAGCACCACACCCTCAGCCACCACGAGGTCGCCGCGGGCGCCGCCGCGCGGGCCGCACTGCTCGTGGACCTGATGCCACCCCTGCCGGGGCGCGAGCCGCACCTCGGCATCCTGCTCGACAACACGCCGGAGTACCCGCTCTGGCTCAGCGCGGCGGCCCTCGCGGGGGCCGCCGTCGCCGGGATCAACCCCACCCGGCGCGGCGCCGAACTCGCCCGGGACATCCGGCACACCGACTGCCGGATCCTGGTCACCCAGCGCGCCCACCTGCCGCTCCTCGACGGCCTGGCGCTGCCCGGGCTGCGGATCCTCGTCACGGACACCGACGCCTACCGGGAGCTCCTCGCCCCCTACGGGGACGCCCGCCCCGGCGACGCGACCCTCGGTCCCGTACGCCCCGACAGCCGCTTCCTGCTCTCCTTCACCTCCGGTTCGACGGGCGCGCCCAAAGCCGCGCTCTGCAGCCAGGGACGGCTCGCGGCCGCCGGCGCCTCGCTCGTCGCCCACTTCGGCGTACGGGCCGACGACGTCCACTACGTCTGCATGCCGATGTTCCACGGCAACGCGGTGATCGCGGACTGGGCGCCCGCGCTCTCCGCGGGCGCGGGAGTCGCGCTGCGGGCCCGCTTCTCGGCGTCCGGCTTCCTGCCCGACGTACGCCGCTTCGGCGCCACCTACTTCACGTACGTGGGCCGGGCCGTCCAGTACCTGCTCGCGACCCCGCCCGGCCCGGACGACCGTGCGCACGGGCTGCGCCTCGGCTTCGGCACGGAGGCGGGGGCGGTCGACGCGGCCCGGTTCCGGGAGCGGTTCGGGGTCCCGCTCGTCGAGGGGTACGGCTCCTCCGAGGGCGGCGCGGCGATCCAGCGGACCCCGGACACCCCGACCGGGGCGATCGGGCGGGCCGCGCCGGGCGACGACCTGGCCGTCCTGGACGCGGAGACCGGCAAGGAGTGCGCACCGGCCCGCTTCTCGCCCACGGGACGGCTCCTCAACACGGACGAGGCGGTCGGCGAGCTCGTCAACCGGGGCCGAAGCCCCTTCGAGGGCTACTGGCGCAACCCCGAGGCGGAGGCGGTCCGGCTGCGCGGGGGCTGGTACTGGACGGGCGACCTCTTCTACCGGGACGAGGCCGGCTTCCTCTACTTCGCGGGCCGCACGGACGACCGCCTGCGCGTCGACAGCGAGAACCTGGCGGCGGCGATGATCGAGAACATCCTCGCCCGCTGGGACCGGGCCGCCGGGGTGGCGGTGTACGCGATACCGGACCCGGTCGCCGGCGACCAGGTCATGGCGGCGCTGGCCCTGCGCGAGGGGGCCGTCTTCGACCCGGCGGAGTTCGCGGACTTCCTCGCCGCGCAGCCGGACCTGGGCACGAAGATGCCGCCGCGCTTCGTCCGCGTGATGGGCGAGCTGCCCCTCACGGCCACCAACAAGATCCACCGCGTGGGCCTGCGCCGGGCGTCCTTCCTCTGCCCTGACCCGGTCTGGTGGCGCCCGACCCCCACCGCCCCGTACGAACCCCTGACCCCCGAGGCGACCGCCACCCTCCAGGAGGAGTACGCCCGCCACGGCCGCACCCCGGCCTGATCGGCGGGAAGGCCCCGGGGTAGGCCCAGCCCCACCCCCGCCACGCCCCCCAGGCCCATGGCCCCGCCCCCGGTCCCGCGCCTACCGTGGGCGCCCATGGAACCCCGTAACCCCTGGCAGGCGCTCACCCGGTCACGCTTCCCGCTCGGCTCCTGGCCCTGGCGGGCCGCCGGGTACCTCGCGACCGGGGGGATCGTCGGGGGCCTCGCCTGTCTCGTGCTCCTCGTGCTCGGGGTGTTCTCGCTGTTCCTCGTCGGGCTGCCGCTGCTCCTCCTCTCCGGGGTCGCCCTCGGCTCCGTCGAGCGGCTCCGGCTGAGGCTCGTCGACCTGGACCCGGCCCCCGACCCGCACCGCGTCCCCACCGCACCCGGCCTGGCCGCCTGGCTCCGGCTCCGCGCGGGGGAGCAGGCGACCTGGCGGGAGCTCGGGTACGGGCTGCTGCTCGCCACCGTCCTGTGGCCCCTCGACCTCATCGCGCTCGCCGTCGGCGTCGGCCTGCCCGTCGCCCTCCTCAGCGCCCCGTTCCAGCTGGCGGCCGACGGCCACGAGGCCAAGGTCGTCAAGGCGTACCTGGTCACCTCCTACCCCGAGGCCTTCGCCGCCGCCCTCCTCGGCGCCCTCCTCCTCGTCGCCCTCGCCTACCCCCTCGCCGCCGTCGCCGGGGCCCGCGCCGCCCTCGCCCGGGCCCTGCTCGCCCCGCGCGAGACCGACGCGGGGGACGGCGGGATCGGTGAGGTCATCGCCTCCCGCGCCCGGCTCGTCGACGCCTTCGAGGCCGAGCGCCGCCGCATCGAGCGCGACCTCCACGACGGCGCCCAGCAGCGGCTCGTGGCCCTCACCATGACCCTCGGCCTCGCCCGCCTCGACGCCCCGCCGGGACCGCTCGCCGACCAGCTGGCCAAGGCCCACGCGGAGGCAGGGCAGGTCCTGACCGAGCTGCGGGAGCTGATCCACGGCATCCATCCGCAGGTCCTGGCCGACTACGGCCTCGGCGCGGCCCTCGCCGACGCCGCCGACCGCTCGGCCGTCCCCGTCGCCACCGACATCGAGCTGCCCCGGCTGCCCGCCTCCGTGGAGAGCGCCGGCTACTTCGCGGGCTGCGAGGCGCTCGCCAACATCGGCAAGCACAGCGGGGCCGCCCAGGCGAGGATCACCGCCCGGCACGCGGACGGCGTCCTGCGGCTCGACGTCGAGGACGACGGGCGGGGCGCCGCCGACCCGGCCCGGGGCAGCGGGCTCACCGGACTCGCCGACCGGATCGCCGTCCTCGATGGCACACTGACGATCATGAGCCCGCCGGGCGGGCCGACCCTCCTCCGAGTGGAGATCCCGTGCCGATCGCTCCCCGCGCTCCCCGAAAGCTCCGCGTCGTCCTCGCCGAGGACAGCGTCCTCCTCCGCGAGGGACTGATCGGGTTCCTGACGCGTTTCGGCCACGAGGTCGTCGCCGCCGTCGGTGACGCCGACGGCCTGCGCGAGGCGGTCGGCGCCCACGACCCGGACATCGTCGTCACCGACGTCCGGATGCCGCCCGGCTTCCAGGACGAGGGGCTGCGCGCCGCCGTCGCGCTCCGCGCCGAGCGGCCCGGCCTGCCGGTCCTCGTCCTCAGCCAGTACGTGCAGCGCAGCTACGCCGCCGACCTCCTCGACTCGGGCGACGGCACCGGCGTCGGCTACCTCCTGAAGGACCGGGTGGGGCAGGTCGAGGAGTTCGTCGAGGCCCTCACCCAGGTCGCCGACGGCGGTACGGTCGTCGATCCCGAGGTCGTACGGCAGCTGCTGCGCCGCCACCGGGACCCGCTGGAGGCGCTGACCCCGCGCGAGCGGGAGGTCCTCGGCCTGGTCGCGGAGGGGCACTCCAACGGGGAGATCGCCCGCCGGCTCGTGGTGACCGAGGCCGCCGTCGGCAAGCACATCGGGAACATCCTGGCCAAGCTCGACCTGCCGCAGGCCGAGGACACCCACCGCCGCGTCCTCGCCGTCCTCACCTACCTCAGGGCCTGAGGGGCGGGAGGGGCGGGAGGAGCGGGAGTACGCGCACGAGCACGACAAGAAAGCCCCCCGCCGAAGCGAGGGGCTTTCTCTGTCTGTGCGCCGCCAGGGACTCGAACCCCGGACCCGCTGATTAAGAGTCAGCTGCTCTAACCAACTGAGCTAGCGGCGCTTGCTGACAGAGAAAATACTACCTGGTGTTCCGGGGTGCTCGTGACCGCCCCGCCGGAGCACCGTCCGGCGGGTTCGCGCACCCCGGCTAGATCGCCAGCGACAGCACCACCGGAGCGGCCCGCCGGTTGAGCGTGTCCGCCGCGGCGCGCAGCCGGTGGGCGTGCTCGATCGGCAGGGAGAGCGCCAGGCAGCCCACGGCCGAGCCCGCCGTCAGCGGGACGGCGGCGCAGACCGTGCCGACCGCGTACTCCTGGAGGTCCAGCACGGGGACGGTCGCCGGCTGGCTGTCGAGCTTCGAGAAGAGGATCCGCTCGTTGGTGATCGTCCGGGAGGTCAGCCGGGCGATCTTGTGGCGGGCGAGGTGGTCCCGCCGCCCGTTCTGGTCGAGCTGGGTGAGCAGGCACTTGCCGACCGCGCTGGCGTGCGCCGCCGAGCGGAAGTCCACCCACTCGTTGACCTTCGGGGTGCGCGGGCCGTCGGCGAACTGGGTGATCTTCACCTCGCCGTCGATGTAGCGGCTGATGTAGACGGCCGCGCCGACGGAGTCGCGCAGTTCGGTCAGGGTCTCCTGGAGCTTGGCCTCCAGCGCTTCGCGGCGGGTCAGGCCGGAACCGAGGAGGACGAGGGAGTCCCCGATGACGTAGGCGCCGTCGGCGACCTGCTCGACGTACCCCTCGCGGCGGAGCATGAGGAGCAGTGACGAGAGGTGGGCGACGGGCAGGCCGGTCTCGCGGGCGATCTGGACGTCCGTCACTCCGCCACCGTGCCGTGAGACCGTCTCGAGGACGCGCAAGGCGTATTGCACCGAGTGGAACGGCGCGGTGGGCTCGGGCTTCAGCGCCACGGTTTCCCCCTACCAGGTTGTGACCGCAAGCTTTCGTACCACGATAGCCGCCAAGGACCGTTTCAGGGGCGGCTGTTGGCGAGAATGATGCGGAGGATCCCCGCCGTACGCTGCGGCGCACCACCCTGGCATATGCCTATGTCATGACTCCTTCAGGGAGTCTCAGGTCAGGGCCGTGCGGGGTCGGGTTCGCGCGCGCGTTCGGGTGGTGAGGACCGGAAGATTTTTTACGTGGAAGCGGACCCGCCCAGGGCCCTTCCGGTGGCCGAGAACGTACGGAATAACCGGAGACCCCCTCCTGTTGTGGATCGGATGCAGTGTCCGCACCAACCGCACGTGTGCCGAGGAGGGTCCCTACGGTGACCGACGCTATTCGAGGAGAGGTGCGGGGAACCGCGCCCGTACCGCTGTCCGTACTGGACCTGGTGACCGTCGGCAGCGGGCGGACCGCGACACAGGCGCTGGCCACCAGCGTCGAGCTGAGCCGGCTCGCCGAGCGGCGCGGCTTCCATCGGCACTGGGTGGCCGAACACCACTCCATGCCCGGCGTCGCCTCCTCGTCCCCGGCCGTGATCCTCGCCCACCTCGCCGCCCACACCCGCCGCATCCGCCTCGGCTCCGGCGGCGTGATGCTGCCCAACCACGCCCCGCTCGTCATCGCCGAGCAGTTCGGCACCCTGGAGGCCTTCGCCCCGGGCCGGATCGACCTCGGGCTCGGCCGCGCCCCCGGCACCGACGGCGCCACGGCCGCCGCCCTGCGGCGCACGAACACCCTGAACGAAGGTGCCGACGACTTCCCGGAGCAGCTCGCCGAGCTCACCCGTTTCCTGGACGACGACTTCCCGGACGGGCACCCGTACGCCCGGATCCACGCCGTGCCCGGCCCCGTGCAGGGCCCGAAGGGCCGGCCGCCGGTCTGGCTGCTCGGCTCCTCCGGCTTCAGCGCCCGCCTCGCCGGCCTGCTCGGGCTGCCCTTCGCCTTCGCCCACCACTTCTCCGCCCGCAACACGATCCCGGCGCTCGACCTCTACCGGGACTCCTTCCGGCCCTCGGGGGTCCTCGACGCCCCGTACGCGATGATCGGCGTCTCGGCGTTCGCCGCCGACGAGGCGGCGCGGGCGCGCGGCGAGGTCCTCGCGGGCGCCCTCGCGATGCTGCGCCTGCGCACCGGCAGGCCGGGCCTGGTGCCGACGCCTGAGGAGGCGGAGGCGTACGACTTCAGCCCCGCCGAGCGGGAGTTCGTCGACGGCTGGCTGGCGAACATCGTCTACGGCACCCCGGACGAGGTCCGGACGGGGCTGGACGACCTCCGGAAGCGCACGGGCGCGGACGAGCTGATGATCACGGCCAACGGGCACGGCGGGGAGGCCCGGATCCGGAGCTACGAGCTGATCGCCGACGCGTACGAGCTCCCCGAGCTCCCCGATCTCCCCGCGCCGTCGGACTCCGAGCCGGGGTCGGCCGGGTAAAAAACCCGGGATTCCGCGACCGGTTGGTTCACCCCTGAACCACCCTCGCGGCACCCCTAAGCGAACCTTAAACCGCTCGTCACCCATGGTGGCGGGCGGTTCCGCTTTGTGCTGCACCTCTCTGACAAGGGCTTTCGTGCGCGAATTGGTCTAGTCCTCAATCTGGTTCAGACCATTGACGCGATGTTCATGTGCCGGTTATCACTTCCTCAGCTCCTGTACGGCACCACCCAGTTCTCCCCCACTTCGGAGGCCGCACGTGCACCCCCGTAAGCCCTTGATCGCCGCGCTTCTCAGCTCGGCCCTCGCCGCCGGCGCGCTTGCCGCGACCGTCGGCCTCGGCTCCGCCCAGGCGGCCGACTCGTCGACCACTGCCTCTGCGGGCAACGTGCGCATCGCGTACTACGACCAGTGGAGCGTCTACGGCAACGCGTTCTACCCCAAGCACCTCGACACCCGGGGCATCGCGAGCAAGCTGGACGTCATCAACTACTCGTTCGGCAACATCCACCCCACCAACCTCACCTGTTTCGAGGCCAACAAGGCCGCCGGTGACGACAACAACCCCAACGCGGGTGACGGTGCGGGCGACTCGTACGCCGACTACCAGAAGTCCTTCAGCGCGGCGGACAGCGTCGACGGCGTCGCCGACAAGTGGGACCAGCCGATCGTGGGCGTCTTCAACCAGTTCAAGGAACTGAAGGCGAAGTACCCCCACCTGAAGATCAACATCTCGCTCGGCGGCTGGACCTACTCCAAGTACTTCAGCGACGCGGCGAAGACGGACGCGAGCCGCAAGAAGCTCGTCTCCTCCTGCATCGACCAGTACATCAAGGGCAACCTGCCCGTCGAGGGCGGCTTCGGCGGCGCGGGCACGGCGGCCGGCATCTTCGACGGCATCGACATCGACTGGGAGTACCCGGGCTCCTCCGGCGGCCACCTGGGCAACCACTACGCCCCCGAGGACAAGCAGAACTTCACCCTCCTCCTCGCCGAGTTCCGCAAGCAGCTCGACGAGTACGGCGCGGCCAACGGCGGCAAGAAGTACCTGCTGACCTCGGCCCTCCCGGCCGGCCAGGACAAGATCAAGTACATCGAGACCGACAAGATCGGCCAGTACTTGGACTACGCCAACATCATGACGTACGACATGCACGGCGCCTGGGACGGCGACGGGCCGACGTACCACCAGTCCCCGCTGTACCCCTCGACGAACGACCCGACCGACGTGATCGCGCCGGGCACCGAGAAGTACAGCATCGACTCGGCCATCGACTCCTGGATCGACGGCAACCCGACCTACGGCATCGCGGGCGGCTTCCCCGCCAACAAGCTGACCCTGGGCTACGAGTTCTACTACCGCGGCTGGAAGGGCGTGCCGGCCGGCACGACCAACGGCCTCGCGCAGACCGCGACCGGCGGCTCCAACGTCCGCCCGCTGAGCCAGCAGGCCGGCATCGCGCACTACAAGGAGCTCGGCGGCATCGTCGACAACGCGTCGACGACCTTCTGGGACGACCAGTCGAAGTCCTCGTACTTCTACAAGGACGGCGAGTTCTTCACCGGCCTCAACCAGAAGTCCATCCAGGCCCGCGTGGACTACTCCAAGCAGCGCGGCCTGGCCGGCGCGATGATGTACTCGCTCCTCGGCCTGGACGACAACGCCACCCTGCTGGGCCAGATCAACACCGCGCTCGGCGCCACCACCACCCCGCCGACCACGACGCCGCCGACCACCCCGCCGACGACGCCGCCCACCACCCCGCCCACCACGCCCCCGACCACGCCTCCGACGACGCCGCCCACGGGCTGCGGCTCGGTCCCGGCGTACGTGGCCGGCACGGTCTACAACTCGGGCAACGAGGTCTCCCACAACGGCCGCAAGTACAAGGCCCAGTGGTGGACCCAGAACGAGACGCCGGGCACGACCGGCGAGTGGGGCGTCTGGAAGGACCTCGGCGCCTGCTGAGTGCCTGACCCGCTGAGCACCCCACTCGGCACCCCACGCGGTACCCCACCGCGCACCACCTCATGAGCCACTGCCCCCGCCCGGAATGTCCCTCCGGCCGGGGGCAGTTCCATGCCCTGCGTCCTACGGGGGCGGGGGCGAGGGCGGGCGGGGTCGTACGGGTCGGGGTCGTAAGGGTCGGGCGGGGTCAGACCCGCAGGGGCTCCGTGCCGATCAGTTCGGCGATACGGTCCGGGGCCACCGCCCGCGAGTACAGCCAGCCCTGCCCCGTGTCGCAGCCGATCCGGCGCAGCCGGGCGGCCTGCCCCGAGGTCTCGACGCACTCGGCGGTGACCGTGAGCCCGAGCCGGTGCGCGAGCTGGACGAGCGCCTCGACGATCAGCTCGTCGGCCGGGTTGGCGTGCTCCTCGTCCTGGAAGCCGCGGACGAAGGAGCCGTCCAGCTTGAGCACGGAGACCGGCAGCCGGCTCAGATAGGCGAGGTTCGAGTAGCCGGTGCCGAAGTCGTCGATCGCGATCCGCACGCCCATGTCGCTCAGCGCCTGGAGGGCCTGGAGCGGCCGTCCGGCCGAGCCCATCACGGCGGACTCGGTCAGTTCGAGCTGGAGCAGGTGCGGGGCGAGCCCGGTCTCCGCGAGGATCCCGGCGACGTCCGCGACGAGGTCGGAGTCCCAGACCTGACGGACCGCCACGTTGACGCTGACGAAGATCGGGCGCTCGCGCGGATGGTCCTTCTGCCACTGCCGGGCCTGCCGGCAGGCGGTCCGCAGGACCCACCGCCCGAGCTCGACGATGGAGCCGTCCTCCTCGGCGATGCCGATGAACCGATTCGGCGGGAGCGAGCCGAACTGCGGGTGGTTCCAGCGCACCAGCGCCTCCACCCCGCGCACCGCCCCGTCCGCCAGATCCACGAGCGGCTGGTACTCCAGGCCGAACTCCCCGCGCTCCACGGCCGGGCGGAGCGTGGAGGAGAGGGCCTGCCGGGTCATCCGGTGGGCGTTGCGCTCCGGGTCGAAGAGGGTCCAGCGGGCCTTGCCGTCCGCCTTCGCCCAGTACAGCGTGGTGTCGGCGGCCTGCATGAGCGCGGTCGCCGTCGTCCCGTGCGCGGTGCGCTCGACGACGCCGATCGAGGCGGAGACCGCGAGCCGCTGACCGCCCAGGTCGAAGGGGAGCTGGAGCGCGCGGAGCACCGAGCGGGCCAGGTCGGCCAGTTGCTCCGTACCGGTGGAGTCCTCGACGAGGATCGCGAACTCGTCGCCGCCGAGCCGCGCCACGAGGTGGCCGCCGCTGCGGGTGTAGCCGTCGCTGTCCGCGCACTCCGTCAGGCGGGCGGCGACGGCGGCGAGGAGCCGGTCGCCGATGCGGTGGCCGAGGGTGTCGTTGACGGCCTTGAAGCCGTCGAGATCGAGGTAGCAGAGACCGATCCGCCCTGTTCTGCCATACCCGTACGACTCATGTGACTCGTGTGACTCATGCGACTCGTATGACGAGCCGACCGGCGGCGCGCCGTCCGTCGCGACGTCCTGGGCGATCTCCTCGGCGGCGGTCTGGGCGGCGTCCTGGGCGGCGGCCTCCAGCGCGGCCGAGAGCCGCTCGAAGAACAGGGCCCGGTTGGGCAGCCGGGTCACCGGGTCGTGCATCTGGAGGTGGCGCAGCCGCGCCTGGAGCTCGCGCCGGTCGCTGATGTCCGCGATCGACAGGAGGACGCGCCGGCTGTCCGGTACGGGGGAGACGGTGACCTCGGCCCACAGTGAGCGCCCGTCGGGGTGCTTGAGGCGGCGCGTGCAGCGGAAGCGGGAGCGGCGGCCGCGGAGCACCTCGCGGTACGCGTGCCAGGTGCGGCCGTCGGAGGCGAGGTCGACGAGATCGGCGGCGGCCTGCTCGCGGAGCGCCCCGGCCTCGGTCCCGAGGAGGGCGCCGAAGGAGTCGTTGGCCGTGACGACGATGCCGTCCTGGTCGACGACGGCCATGGCGAGCTGCGCGGCCCGGAAGGCGGCGCGGTAGTCCCGGAGTTCGGCGGCCCGGCGGTCGGTGGGGAGCCCGGTCCGGCGGTCGGTCCGGAGCTCGGGGTCGAACTCGGGGCGGCGACCGGACCAGAGGCCGGGCCGGAGGTCGGCGACGTGGCCGGGGTCGTGGCCGGTCTGTTGCGTGGCACAGGGGTCGACGTGACGCTCCGTGACGGCGAGGTCGGTCGGGGTCGTCTCCGGCGGCTCTGGATGCACCGGTCCTTCGGGGGTTTCGCTCACCGCTCGCTCCCGTAGTGCAGTCGGGCCGTTCACATGTGGTCGGGATGGTCGGCCAAGGAAAGTGTGCCGATCATAGAGCCAGCTCGGGGGCCCGTTCCAGCTTCGAGGCCGCCGCGGGGAGCGCCGACCGCTGTGAGGCTCCCCACCGCCACCCCCCGCCTGACCGTTTCTGCACGGGTCTGACACGGGTCGGTGGTGACGTGACCGATTGTGACTTTCCGTGAGCCGATGCCCGCTCGTGTCGCGTCGACCCCGCGGTGCTCCCTCACCCGACCGGGGCAGCGGAAACATGCGAAACGCCGCAAACCATCACAAGGTGGTTGTGGTGTCCCGCCCTATCGATCCGGAGGTCCACGTGAGGGGTCAGCAGCCACCCGGGGGAGTGGAGCGGCCGAGCCTGCGTTCCGGCGCGGCGGCCTTCACCGCGCTCGCCGCGCTCGCCGCCACCGGGCTCGTCGCCGGCCCCGCCGTGGGCGCGCCCGTGGCGAACCCCTGCGTCCTGCCCCGCACCGCGGCCCATCACTCGCTCGGCCTCGACACCTGGAACGGCTCCTATCCGCGTCCCACCCGCACCCTCGACGCGGTCATGATCTTCCTGTCGTTCCCGGACGCCACACCGCTCACCACCCCCGCCGACCTCACCGCCGACCACTTCCCGGCCACCAGCGAGTACTTCGAGCGCGCCTCCTACGGCCGCTTCGCCCTGCGCCCGCACGCCCGGTCCGAGTGGACCCGGATGCCGCGGGAGTCGAGCGCGTACGACATACGGCGCGACTGGGACTCCGGGAAGCGCGCGGCCTATCTGCGCGACGCGGTCGCCGCCGCCGACGCGGACGTCGACTTCTCGCTGTACGACGTCGTCTACCTGGTCGCCGACCCGGACGCGCCCGGCGTGGACTCCGACGCGACGAAGGTCGTCAACCTCGAACGCCCGATGGAGGTCGACGGCACCGAGATCAAGCGGGTCGTCACGGTCTTCGAGCGGCACCCGCCCGACCGGAACGTCCTCGCGCACGAGACCGGCCACGTCTTCGACCTGCCCGACCTCTACCACCGTCCGGCGGACGGCAAGGGTGACTGGGACACCCATGTGGGGGACTGGGACGTCATGGGCAGTCAGTTCGGTCTCGCGCCCGACCTCTTCGGCTGGCACAAGTGGAAGCTGGGCTGGCTCTCCCGCGCCCAGGTGACCTGCGTGCAGGGGCCCGGCCCCCGGCTGGTCAGCCTGGAGCCGACCGACGCCCCGCCCACCGAGAGCGGCGCTCTCGGCACCCGGCTCGCGGTCGTGAGGACCGGCCCGGACAGCGTCCTGGCCATCGAGGCCCGGGGCTCCACCGGCAACGACGCCGACACCTGCACCGAGGGCGTCCTCGTCTACCGGGTGCGCAACGGCGCGGCCTCCGGCGACGGCCCGGTCCAGGTCGTCGACGCCCACCCGCGCACCGAGGCGTGCTGGGACCGCTCCGTCTACCCGCCGCTCGCGGACGCGCCGCTGGAGGAGGGCGAGACGTTCACCGTGCCCGGGACGGGCGTCCGCGTCGAGGTGGCGGACCGTACCGAGGCGGGCGGCTGGACGGTGAAGGTCACCCCGCCGGGAGCGGGCTGACCCGGGAGGTCACGGGAGAACGAAGAAGCCCCCCGCTTCCGCGAGGGGCTTCTTCCGTCTGTGCGCCGCCAGGGACTCGAACCCCGGACCCGCTGATTAAGAGTCAGCTGCTCTAACCAACTGAGCTAGCGGCGCCTGCTGACGTCGTAGACATTAGCACCCGGATCGGCGGGAGGAAAAATCGATACCCGCACGTCGGGGGCGGAGGCGGCCCGGGCGGCCCGCACGCAGGCCCAGAGCATGACCTCGGGCCCGGGCAGCCAGGGGTTCCGCGTGTCGGGCGCCACCAGCCAGCGGGGTCCGGCGGAGTCGGCCGGGGTGAGCGGGGGCACGGTCACCGCGTCCCCGACGCCGTGACAGAGCGGCCGGGGGACGGCGTCGCCCCACTCCTCCCAGTCGAGCAGTGCCGGTAAACGCTGGGCCGTCCCGGGCGCGGCGAACAGCATCATCCGGCCCCGGTGCACGGCGACGGGCCCGGAACCCGGGCCCTCCTCCCACAGGCGGTCCAGCATCCGGCGCCCGAAGACCGGGTCCACGTTGACGACGTCGAAGACCGTCCCGCAGGGCAGCGCCGCCGGCGAGGCCGGGCTCGCCTCCCAGCGGGTGAGCGCGGCCCCTGGCCGGCCCCCGGCGGCCGAGGCGAGCCAGGCCGCCCCGTCGGCGGTCACGCGGGCCGTCTGGTGGCGCCCCTCGTCGCCCTCCCGCAGGAAACGGAAGATGTCGTACGGGGTCTCGTCGCGCAACCAGGTCGTCATGTGATCAGATCTACCGGCCGTGACCATGCGGTTTCCGAGAGTTGCCGGAATCTCGGACAAGAGGGGTGGGCGAGGAGTATCGTGCGCCCCGCATATGCCACGGGACGCCTCCGCCCGGCCTACTCGCGGGCTGCTTCCCGGCCCGCGCCCCCGTCCGCGCCCCGGCCCGCGCCCCAGGTTCGCGCCTGGCGGTTACTCCTCCGCCGAGCGCCCGTTCGACCGGATCAGACCGCGGCCGAACTCGATCATCTTCAGGGCGTAGTCCTCGGTCCACTCCGCCCGCTCGGCGACGTCCGCCGCCGTCAGCCGGTCGAACCGGCGCGGATCCGCCAGCTGCGCCGCCGCGATCGCCTGGAACTCCGTCGCGCGGTCCGTCGCCGCGCGGAACGCGAGCGTCAGCTCCGTCGCCCGGGCCAGCAGTTCACGCGGGTCGTCTATCGACTCCAGGTCGAAGAAATGCTCCGGATCGGCGGTCGCCTCGGCAGGCTCGAAGACCAGCGGTGCCGGCCGAAGCCGTCGCTGTCCGCTCCGCTCAGCGGGTTCCGCCATCGTTCTTCTCCTCCTCGCACAGGCACGGCCCGGGATCCCGGGCCGCTTTCCATTGTCCCGCCCCGCGCAAGAGCGCGAGGCCCCCGCCGCGCGCCCCGGTTCTGCTCCCGGACCCCTGTTTGGCGCCCGGACCCCGCCTTCGGGGCCCGTTCCCCGGACCGGCCCTACGCCGCGCCCGGATCCCACGCCACCCGGTGCTCCGCCAGGTGGGAGAGGACCGCGTGGTTCGCCTCCCAGCCGTCGGGGAACGACACGGCCGCGCCGAGCCGCACCGGCTCCGTCGACGGATGCTCGTCGAGGAGCTCCGAGACGCCCGCGCGGCAGACCACGACGCAGGCGTGCCGGTGCCGGGAGGCGAGCACGCACAGGCGGCCCGTCTCCAGGTGGAAGGCGGTCGCGTCCGGCCGCCCCGACAGCGGATGGAGGACGACGGTGACGTCGTACTCGCGGCCCTGGAGCCGGTTCGCGGTGTCCACCGTCACGCCCGTCACACCGAGGCCCGCGAGCGCCGCCCGGACCGCCGCCGCCTGGTCGCGGTGGGCGGTGCCGACCGCGATCCGGTCGGGCGTCAGGGGCACCGGACGATCGGACCGCTCCGAGACCGCCGCCCCGCCCCGGTCCAGGAGCCGCCGGACGACCAGGGCGACCGCGCCGACCGCCTCCGGATCGGTGCGCGGGGTCGTGCGGGCCGGCAGTTCGAGCAGCCCCCAGCCCGACTCCGCCGCCTCGTCGAGGACCCGGTCGGGACCCGAACCGTCCGACGCCACCCCGAAGGAGAGCGTCCGGTCCCCGGGCCCGGTGCCGCTGCGGAACGGCGTGTACGGGTAGAAGGCGTCCGAGACCAGCGGCGCCGCCGATGCGGGCAGCCGCCACGACACCGGCAGCCGGTGCTGCGGCAGCTCCGGATTGTGCGCGAGCAGCGTGGAGACGGCCGAGGCGGAGGGGTCGTACGAGAGCCCCGCCCACTGCTCCGCTCCCACCACCGAGAAGGGGTCCAGCTGCCCGGGGTCGCCCACGAACAGCGCCCGCTCGAAGAGGCCCGCCACGGAGAGGAGCGCGTCCGAGCGCATCTGGTAGGCCTCGTCGACGATCGCGTGCGCCCACGGCTCGACGTTCTTCACGTGCGCCCACTTGGCGGAGGTGGAGAGCACGACCGGCAGCCCCGTCAGCTCCCCGGGCTTCGCCGACTTCCGTACGTTGGCCAGGTCGTCGAGCGCCTTGTCGTACGGGTCGCTGTCGTTCGAGTGCAGCCGGCCCACCTCCAGGCCGGGCTCCTTCTCGGCGAGCCGCAGCACCAGGTCGTCCACCTGCGCGTTCGTCTGTGCGACGACCATCAGGGGACGCCCGGCGGCGGCCAGTTCGAGTGCGGCCCGGACGACCAGGGTCGACTTCCCGGCGCCCGGCGGGGAGTCCACGACGACACCGCGGGAGGTGCCGTGCAGGGTGTCCGCCAGGATGCCGTCCGTCGCCCGGCCGGCCTCGGCGGACGGATCGAAGCGAGGTTCACCGGTCGTCACGGTCACAGCACGTCCTCGGGGGTCACGGCGTCGGGCAGTTCGACGGCGTCCGTCCGCGGCGGACCGCCGTGCGTCCAGGGCGTCTCCTCCGGGTCCGGCAGCTTCGGCCCGACCCGCTGCTCGTGCTCGAACAGCGTCCAGGCGATCCGCTCGCCCTTCTCCGGCACCGAGCCCGCCGCCGGCTCCTTCGACCGCCCCATCCTGTCGAGGAGCCGCAGGACCAGCGAGCCGTCCTCCTCGTACCGCACGAACTCCGCCGCCTGCGGCTTCCCGTCGAGCGAGCGGAACACCTTCGCCTTCTCCGCCAGGTGCGGCCGGTCCTCCGTGCGGACCGTGAGCAGCGGGCGCGGCGCGGGCCGCTTCGACTCCGTCCACGCCATCGTCACCTCGGCCACCTCCGCCGCGAACGCCTCGCCCGCGAGCCGCCGCCCCGCCAGGACCAGCGGGTCGTCGAGCGCCTCGTGGGCCTCCAGCTGCCCCTGCGCCTGCTCGCGGGCCGCGAGCTTCGAGGCCGCCCCCACGGCGTCGTCCCGGCGCGGCTGCGGCGGCTCACCGGCCGTGATCCGGTCCCGGTGGCCGGTGAACGACCACCGGTCGCGGGTCCAGCGGTCCTCGACCCTGGCGCCCTCCGGCAGCTCCCGCAGCAGGTCGAGCGCCTGCCAGACCGCGTCCCAGGTCGGCTTCAGCTGCGAGGCGACGAGCCGCCGGATCTCCCGCTCGGCCCGGTGCAGCTCGCCGAGGCCCGTGTCGGCCGCCTCGCCGTCCTCGGCCGCGCCGAGCGCCTGCCGGGCCCGGTCGTACCGCTCGATCGCGGGCGCGAGCAGCCTGTTGTCGAAGGCCGGGTCGGTGGCGGGACCGGCCGGCGGGCACAGCAGCTGACCCCGCTCGTCCCGCCCCGCCTCGGCCCGCAGCGCCCCCTCGGGGCCGGTCTCCCCGTCGGACGGGTCGATCCAGGCGAGCAGCGCGCCCAGGTGCTGGTCCTCCAGGGAGGACTGGCCGGTCGCCCAGTGCCGGTTGAGCAGGTCCGTCGCGGCGAGCAGCAGCGAGGACCCGGGGACCCGCGCCCGCTCGCCGAAGTGCGTCAGCCAGCGCCCGAGCAGCGGCACGCGCGGCGGCGCAGGGAACGGCGTCTCCGGGTCCTGCTCGGCCGTCCGCCGGAACCGCGTCGACCGCCCCAGCAGCCGTACGTACTCGATGCCCGCCCGGCTCGGCACGATCAGCTGCGGCGCGTCCGCGCACAGCTCGACCTCGACCTTCACCTTCTTGCCGGTCTCGGGGTCGACCTCGCTCCGCTCCGCCGCCTCGACGGCGTCCGCGAACGCGTCGACGTACGGCAGGACCTCCTCCGCCAGGTCGGCGAGGAACGCGAACCGCAGGTCCCGGTCCCGGGGCTGCGCCACCACCAGGAGCCGCGGCTCCTCGCGGTCGGTGCCGACGAGCGCGCCGAGCGGCGCGCCCGCCTCACCGGCGGTCGTCAGGGGGACGAGGACGAGCGGCCGCGCGGACACGTGCCGGTGGCGGACGGTGGCCAGCGGCTGGGCGCGGCCCGACTCGACGGCCTCCATCCGGGCGAGCGCGGAGATCAGTGACATACGGGAGCCTCCTCGGACCGTGCCGACGCCCGGCCCGAAACCTTCGCGCGCGGGACAGACGCCCGGTCCAGCGCCTCCTGGCGCAGCGCCCGCGCCCGGCGCAGGGCCGCCACCGCCGGATCGTCCGGGTCGCCGGCCTCGCCGCGCGCCGCCGCCAGGACCGCGCCGACCGTCGTCAGGCCGCCCAGCTCACCCCGTACCGCCCGGCCCAGGGTCTCCACCGCGCCCGCCTCCCGGGCCCGCGCCCGGCAGTGGAAGGCCAGCTCGCAGGCGGCCAGGCACTCCGGCGCGTACGCGTGGGGCACGGACTCCACGGCCTCCGTCAGCTCCGCCGCCGAACACCCCGCCACGTCGAAGGTGACGCCCTCCGGCACGGCGTCCGCGATCTCGTCGATACGGGTCAGCCGGGCGAGCTGCCGCCGGGTCACCGACCGCTGCTTGCGCACGTCGACGACCGAGGCCGTCGGCACGTTCGAGAAGTCCTTCGGGCAGACGAGGACCACCGAGTGCGCGACCCGCGCGCCCTCGGTCACCGCCGCCACCCGTTCGAGCGCGAGCACGTACACGGCGGACTGCCGGGCCGCCGCGCCCACCTTCGACGCGTCGGCCGCGCCGTCGATCATCGGGAAGGACTTGATCTCGACGACCGTCCACCGCCCGTCGGGATCGACCACCACCGCGTCCGGCTCCAGATAGACCGGGGCGCCGGCCACCTCCAGGGCGAGCAGCGGATGGTCGAGCAGCGCCCACGCCCCGGCCGCGGTCGCCTCCCGCAGCGCGAGCGCCGTACGGGCCGTCCGCCCCTGCGGCCCGGCCGCCGCCAGATCGGGCACCGAGACCGCGCCGGGCTCCTCGACGCCGAGCAGCCGCAGCAGCTCACGGCCGCCGTCCGCCTTGACCTTCGCCTCGAAGGAGTTCCCCCGCATGATCGCGAACTGCGACTGGCCGAACGGCGCGGGGGAGCCCAGCTTCGAAGCGAGCGCCGCCTTGTCGACCCCGGCGCCGTCGAGCAGCGCCCGACGCCGGCAGCCGGGATTGGCGGCGAGCGCCGCGAGCGCCCGCGCGTCCAGGGCGCGCGGTGCCGTGCCCGGTCCGCGCAGATCGGCCAGCTGATGCCGAAGGGTCGTCTGCGAGGGTCGGGGCAGACCGCTGTCCGGGGATGCGCTCACCCGCGGAAGTCTCGCATCCGCCACTGACAACCGTCCCGAGGTCGCCCGTTCGTCACCCCGAATTCGGGTGGGAGATGATGGGAGAGGCACGTCCGCACACCGTGAACCCCTGGAGAGCCTTCCCATGGCACCGCGCATCCTGCTCGCCCGGCACGGCCAGACCGAGTGGTCTCTTCTCGGCCGGCACACCGGCAGGACCGACATCCCCCTGCTCGACGAGGGCCGGCGCGGCGCGAAGCTGCTCGGCGAGCGGCTCCACCGCGGACCCTGGCGGGGGCTGCCCGACGTGGAGGTGCGCACCAGCCCGCTGGTCCGGGCGAGCGAGACCTGCGAGATCGCCGGCTTCGGCGACCGCGCCGAGCCGTGGGACGCGCTGATGGAGTGGGACTACGGGGCGTACGAAGGGATGACCCCGGCCCAGATCCAGGCCGTCCGCCCCGGCTGGCTGATCTGGCGCGACGCCGTTCCCGAGGGGGAGTCGCTCGCGCAGCTGTCGGCCCGCGCCGACGAGATCGTCGAGTGGGCCCGCTCCGCCGACCGCGACGTCCTGGTCTTCGCCCACGGCCACATCCTGCGGTCGATCGGCGCGCGCTGGCTGGGCGAGGACGTCTCGTTCGCCTCCCGCATCCGCCTCGACCCGACGAGCCTCTCGGCCCTGGGCTGGGCGTACGGCGCGCCGGCGATCGAGCGCTGGAACGACACCGGCCACCTGGAGTAGAGGGCCCTGGCGGCCCCGGCCGTCAGTACGCGGCGAGGACCCTGCTCGTCTCCGCGAGCATCCCGCGGATCCGGGCCGAGGCGATGCCTTCGAGGGAGTCCACGACGCGCTTCGCCTCCGCCGCCGCCTCGTCCGGGCGCCCGGCGTGCGCCAGGTCCTTGGCCAGATGGGCGCGGTAGAGCGCGAGGTTCCGGGCGAAGTACGGATTCTGCAGGACCGTGGCCCGGTGGGCGTGGCGGGCGGCGCGGCCCCAGTCGCCGAGGGCCGACCAGCACTGGGCCTCCAGGGCCTCCCGCTCGGGCTCGCCGAAGAACGACATCCACTCGGGGTCGCCGTCGGAGGGCCCCCGGTCGAAGTGCCCGTGGGCGCGGCCGAGGGCCTGCTCGCAGGCGGACCGGTCGCCGAGCCCCGCCCACGCGGCCGCCTCCCGCAGCGAGAGCAGCGACAGCAGCCGGGCCGAGTCGAGGGGCTGCGCGGCCCGCAGCCCCGCCTGGGCCGCCCGGACGGCCTCCCGGTACTTGCCGGTGTCCCGGGCCAGGAACGAGGTGTTGCAGAAGGCGTGCGCCTCCAGGGCCGCGTTCCCCGAGACCCGCGCGGTGGCGAGGGCCTCCGCGTAGTGCGAGCGCGCGTCCTCGTGGCGGCCCGAGTCGTGGGCGAGCCAGCCGACGGAGAGGGACAGCTCGCCGGCGCCCGCGTGCAGCCGGTCCTCGGTGGAGCGGCGGGTCATCGTTCCCGTGTCGAGCAGCGCGTACGCGGTACGGAGCGGCTGCGCGGCCACCTTGTAGAGCCCGTCGGCGCCGTGCCGGTCGTCGAGCAGACGGATCTGCCGTACGGCCTCCTCGACGGCCCGGACCTCGGCCTCGCCGATCCTGTGGGTGCCGCGGGGGGCGGGGATCGCGACGACGGGGCCGCCGAGTCCCAGCGAGGCGGCCGCCAGGGTGGCGGAGCCGCTCGTCATGAATGCGCGACGCAGCACGTCGCTCTCCTCATCGTTCCGGGTCGTGATCGCGGCGGGAGGCGGAGCCCCGGCCGGGGCGGCCTGCCGCCGGCCGCGTACGGTCTCGCGCGCGGAGAAGCCCAGGTCGGAGAGGCCGAGTCCGGGGAACATGTGCAGGAAGACCCGCTCGTACGCGTAGTTGGGGCAGCGGATCTCGCCCGCTTCCACGCGCCCGATGTAGCGGGCGTCGCACGCGACCTGTTCGCCGATCTCCCGCGCCGCCCGGCGGACAGCCGCGGCGAACTCCGCCGGCGAGTGCTGTCCGCGGAGCCGGCGGAAGGCGAGATTGGGAACTGCCCGTGACATCGCCATGGCCGAGCCCTCTCCTGGTGCTGCCGGGTGGTCCGGCGGCAAGAACGTACCTGCTGTGACCGGATGCGTACGCTGAGTTTGGCTACAAATCGGATATCTCGCCTGCGATCTGCCATGAACTGCCATCCTTTGCAGCGGCATGCCGCCGTAGCCGTTGACGCGCACGGGCGTTGAACCGTAAGGGAGAGACGGAACGTGTCTCCTCTGGAGCGAGGAGGGGTCCCCATGACGGACATCGGTTCGCAGTCGGCCACGTGGCACGCACCCGCCCCGGACGGCGGCGCCCCCCAGCCCCCCGTCGAGCCCTGGGACCTGGTGACCGTGCCGGTCCGGCAGGGCCTGGAGGCCGTCGACATCCTGCGCCGCGGCAGCGCCCCCGCGGTCGGCCCGGTGGTGCACGACGGGGCCTGCGACACCCTCGGCTTCCTCGTCCCGCCGGGCACGGCCGCGGCCTGGGACATGCCGGGCAGCGCGTGTACGCGGACCTCGGGGCGCGGGCTCCGCCTCCCCGAGCTGCCGGAACTGCCCGAACCGACGGGCGACACGCCCCGCCCGGCCGGCTGGCTGCTGCCGCCGGGGGACACCGACCCCGTCACCGACCCGGTCGTGCTGCGCGAGGCGCTCGGCGAGGCGGCCCGGCTCATCGAAGCGGCCGACGGCTGCCACTGAGCCCCCCGGCGGGCGTACCGGCGGGGTCGTGCCGGAGATGCCCCGATAATGGGGACCGTGGCCAGGAACAAACAGCGTGACCGGGCGGCCTCCGCCGCCTCCGTCGCCGAGACCGTCGACGGCGGGCTCGCCGAACTCATACCCGACCGGGAACGTCCGCGCGCCTGGACGCTGCTCATCGACGGCGCCCCCCAGTCGCACGTCGACCTCGACGACCCGGCCCACCTCTCCTTCGAGTACCAGCGGCGCCTCGGCCACATCGCCGACCTCACCGCCCCGCCGAACCGGCCGCTCCAGGTCGTGCACCTCGGCGGCGGCGCCTTCACCCTCGCCCGGTACGTCGCCGCGACCCGGCCCCGCTCCACCCAGCAGATCGTCGAGCTCGACGGGCCCCTGGTCCAGCTCGTCCGCCGGGAACTGCCCCTCGACGCGGGGGCGCGCATCCGGGTCCGCTCAACAGACGCCCGCGCCGGACTCGCCAAGGTGCAGGACGGCTGGGCGGACCTCGTCATCGCCGACGTGTTCAGCGGGGCCCGCACCCCGGCCCATCTCACCAGCACCGAGTTCCTCGGCGAGGTGCGGCGGGTCCTGAAGCCCGGCGGCTTCTACGCGGCGAACCTCGCCGACGGCCCGCCCCTGACCCATCTGCGCGGCCAGATCGCCACGGCCGCCGCCGTCTTCCCCGAACTCGCGCTGACCGCCGACCCCACGGTGCTGCGCGGCCGCCGCTTCGGCAACGCGGTGCTGCTCGCCTCCGACCGCGAGCTGCCGGTGGCCGAGCTCACCCGCCGGGTCGCCACCGATCCGCACCCGGGCCGGGTGGAGCACGGCCGGGAGCTCGCCGACTTCGCCGGCGGAGCGGCCCCCGTCACCGACGCGAGCGCCAAGCCCTCGCCCGTACCGCCCGCGTCTGTCTTCCGCTGAGCCGGGGGCCGGGGCCGGTCAGGTCTGCCGGTCCTCGATCTCCACGCGGGGCGCGCTGTCGTGCCACAGGCAGAAGACCGAGAGCTCGCGGCCGCCCTGGGTGAAGGTGACCCGGATCCACGTCGGCTGCTTCCACACCTGCATCTGCCAGCCGGACGCGGGCGTCGCCGAGACCAGCTCGGCGGACGTCTCGCCGAGGTCGAACGTGACCCGGCCGCCGTCGACCGTGTAGCTCTTCACCGAGGAGGCGGAGGCGGCCGCGCCGGTGGTGGCGGGCGCGGGCGTGGTGGTGGCGGGCGCCGCGGCCGTGGTCTCCGGCCGGCCGGAAGGAGGCGAAGCGGGGGCCGAAGAGGGGGTGGCGGAGGTCGTGCGCCGCTCGCTCGGCGTGGACTTCGGGGACGGCGGCGCCGAGGCCCCGGGGGTCTCGGAACCGTGCGTCGAGGAGGTCAGCGGATCACCGCCGGACACGGCCGACGCGTCCTCGGTGGTGCCGACCGGCAGCGGCAGCGCGCGCGGAGGGTCGTACACCGTGCCGGACAGCACCGTGTGCACTCCCCACCAGGACAGGGTGACCGCCGCGCCGGTGGCGAGCGACCAGGCCAGGGCGTGAACGAGTCCTCTTCGCACCGGCCCATAGTGCACCACCCTGTGAGGGGGCGTACGCGAGGGTGGACCTGGGGCGTGCCCGGCGGATCATGACCGGGGTCGCCCCTGCTCACCTGTTCCCCCGAATGGCGTACGGTGCGGCCCATGGCAAGTGTGCTCGTGGTCGAGGACGACCAGTTCGTGCGCTCCGCCCTCATCCGCCAGCTCTCCGAGGCCTCCCACACGGTACGGAGCGTCGGTACGGCTCTGGAGGCGTTGCGCGAGGTCGCCCATTTCCGTTTCGACGTGGTCATCCTGGACCTCGGACTGCCCGACCTGGACGGGTCCGAGGCGCTCAAGATGCTGCGCGGAATCACCGACGTACCGGTGATCATCGCGACCGCCCGGGACGACGAGGCCGAAATCGTACGGCTCCTGCACGCCGGCGCGGACGACTACCTCGTGAAGCCCTTCTCGGTGGACCACCTCTCGGCCCGCATGGCGGCCGTCCTGCGCCGGGCGCGGTCCGCCGCCGGCGAGGCGCCCCCCTCCCGGGCCATCCGGGTCGGCGGGCTCACCGTCGACCCGCTGCGCCGTCAGGCGGAGCTGGACGGGGCGCCGTTGGACCTCACCCGGCGCGAGTTCGACCTGCTGGCCTTCCTCGCCGGGCGGCCCGGTGTGGTCGTCCCGCGCAAGGAGCTGCTCGCCGAGGTGTGGCAGCAGTCCTACGGCGACGACCAGACCATCGACGTCCATCTGTCGTGGCTGCGCCGGAAGTTGGGGGAGACGGCCGCCAGGCCCCGCTACCTGCACACCCTGCGCGGCGTGGGCGTGAAGCTGGAGCCGCCCCGGGAGCCGCAGCCGTGAGGTGGGCGCTCGTCAAGGTGTCGCTGGCCGTCACCGTCATGGTCGTCGTCGCCTTCGCCGTACCCCTCGGGCTCGTCGTCAAGGAGATGGCCCGCGACCGGGCCTTCTCCAACGCCGAACGGCGGGCCGCCGGGCTCGCCCCCGTCCTCGCGATCACCACCGACCGCCAGGAGCTCGACAAGGCCGTCGCCACCACCGAGGACGGGGCCGCCGGGCGGCTCGCCGTCCACGTGCCCGCCGAGGACTCGGGCGGGACCGCGCTGGAGATCGGCACCCGCAGGGCCGACGCGGAGGAGCTCGCCGCCACCCGCCGGCTCGGCCGGGCCTCCATCGCCGAGGTGCCGGGCGGCTTCGCGCTGCTCCAGCCCACGGCGCTCAGCAGCGGAGAGGTCGCCGTCGTCGAACTCTTCGTCCCCGAGGGCGAGGTCACCAACGGTGTCGCCACCGCCTGGCTGGTCCTCGCGGGGGTCGGCATCGCGCTGATCGTCGGCTCCGTCGCCGTCGCCGACCGGCTCGGCGTCCGCATGGTCCGGCCCGCCCAGCGGCTCGCGGGCGCCGCCCACGACCTCGGCGAGGGCCGGCTCGGCGCGCGCGTGCCCGAGGAGGGCCCGCCGGAGCTCAAGTCGGCGGCCGTCGCCTTCAACTCGATGGCCGACCAGGTCGTCCAGCTCCTGGCCAACGAGCGCGAGCTCGCCGCCGACCTCTCCCACCGGCTCCGCACCCCGCTGACGGTGCTGCGGCTCAACGCGGCCTCGCTCGGCTCGGGTCCGGCCGCCGAGCAGACCCGGGCCGCCGTCGAGCAGCTGGAGCGCGAGGTCGACATCATCATCCGTACGGCCCGGGAGGCGAAGCCGCAGACCCAGGCGACGGGTCCCGGCGCCGGCTGCGACGCCGCCGAGGTGGTCCGCGAGCGGATGGACTTCTGGTCGGCGCTCGCGGAGGACGAGGGACGGCGGGTACGGGTCGCGGGCGTCGAGCGTCCGGTACGCATCCCGGTGGCCCGCCCCGAACTCGTCGCCGCCCTCGACGCCCTCCTCGGCAACGTCTTCCGGCACACCGCCGAGGGCACCGCCTTCTCCATCGACGTCCACAACGGCGACGACGCCGTCATCGTCCTGGTCTCCGACGCGGGCGCCGGCATCGCCGACCCCGCCGCCGCCCTGGCCCGCGGCAACAGCGGGGGCAGGCCCGGCTCGACGGGCCTCGGCCTGGACATCGTGCGGCGGATGGCCGAGGCCACCGGGGGAGACGTCGCCATCGGGCACTCCGTGCTCGGCGGCACCGAGGTCCGCGTCTGGATCGGGCTCGACGGGCGCCGCGCGGGCGCCACGACGGGCCGCCGCGGCCACCGCCCGGCCCGCCGCCGCCGCGGCGGCACGGGCACCCGCCGGGCCGCCGACGCCTGAGCGGAACGGGGTGCGCGGGGCCGAACCTTTCGTGGTTCCGATGCCTTCCTTAAGCGGAGCCTAAGAATCCCAACCCCTGGCCGATCGTGGTCATTTGTCCCTTTCCCAGTCGCTAGCGTGCTGCCGCACCCCACCCCCACACCCCGGCACACAGAGGCAGGCACGCGATGGGCACCAGTTCGCACCGGCGCAGGGCGAGCACCAGGACCAAGGTCGTCGGAGCCGTCGTCGCGGCGGCGATCGCCGGCGGCACCGCCTTCGCGCTCGGCGGTACCGCGCAGGCCGCCGCCGTCGGCGCCGCGTACACCCGGACCAGCGCCTGGGCCGGCGGCTACACCGGCCAGTACGTCGTCACCAACGAGACGACCACCACCCAGAACGACTGGACGCTGGAGTTCGACCTCCCGGCGGGGACGGCCATCGGCTCCCTCTGGAACGGCGAGTACACCGTCTCCGGCGGCCACGTCACCGTGCGGCCCGCGAGCTGGAACAAGCAGCTGGCACCCGGCCAGTCCGTCACCGTCGGCTTCGTGACCTCCGCCGCGGGCGCGGCGGGCGATCCGGTCGACTGCCTCATCAACAAGGCCGCGTGCTCCGTCGGAGGCCCCGCCCCCACGCCCAGCGGCCGCCCCACCGAGCAGCCCACCGCGACCGCCTCCCCGCAGCCGACGGCCACGGCCACTGCCACGGCGACCGCTTCCCCCAAGCCGACCGCCACCGCCACGGCGACCGTGAAGCCGACCCCGACGCCGACTCCCACGGCCACGGCCACGGCCACGGTGAAGCCCACCCCGACCCCCACCGCGACGGGCGGCCCCGCCCCCGAGCCCACGGCCGCCAAGTACGCCCCGTACGTCGACACCTCGCTCTACCCGACGTACGACCTGCTCGCGACCGCCGACGCCACCGGCGTGAAGGAGTTCAACCTCGCCTTCATCACCTCCGGCGGCTCCTGCGCCCCGCTCTGGGGCGGGGTCACCGACCTGGCGAACGACAAGGTCGCGGCCCAGATCGGCGCCCTCCGCGCCAAGGGCGGTGACGTCCGCGTCTCCTTCGGCGGCGCCGCCGGCCACGAGCTGGCCCTGAACTGCTCGTCCTCCTCGGCGCTGGCCGCCGCGTACGGCAAGGTCATCGACCAGTACAAGCTCACCAAGGTCGACTTCGACGTCGAGGGCGCGGCCCTGCCGGACACCGCCGCCAACACCCGCCGCTCCCAGGCGATCGCCCAGCTCCAGCAGACCCACCCGGGTCTGAACGTCTCCTTCACCCTGCCGGTCATGCCCGAGGGCCTGACGCAGCCGGGCGTGGCGCTGCTCGCCGACGCGAAGAAGAACGGGGTCCGCGTCGATGCCGTCAACATCATGGCGATGGACTACGGCCCGGCGTACAGCGCGGACATGGGCACGTACGCGATCCAGGCGGCCACCGCCACCCAGGCCCAGGTCAAGGGCGTCCTCGGGCTCTCGGACGAGGCCGCATGGAAGGCCGTCGCGGTCACCCCGATGATCGGCGTGAACGACGTCGCGAGCGAGGTCTTCCGGGTCGACGACGCCACGCAGCTCGTCGACTTCGCGCGGTCGAAGGGGATCGGCTGGCTCTCGATGTGGTCCTCGACCCGTGACAAGCAGTGCGCGGCCGGCGCCGTGAACTACGCCGACGCCACCTGCTCGTCGATCCTCCAGCAGCCCCTGGCCTTCACGAAGGCCTTCGCCGCCTACAAGTAGGCCGCCGGCCGCAGGCCCCCGCAAGGCCACCCCCGTCAGCCGCCCCCGTCCCCCCACAGCGCGCGCCCCGGCCGAGACACCCCACCCCGGCCGGGGCGCGCTTCCCTTCCCGGAGCCTCAGGCGCGGGAGGCCTTCCACTCCTCCGCGTAGTCGTTGAAGATCGCCCGCAGGTGGTGGCCGATCTTCAGGTAGTCCAGGTCGTCGAGGTTGGCCAGGGAGACGCGGACGGACCACTCGGGGCCGTCGAAGCCGCCGCCGTTGAGGAGGACGACGCTGGTCTGCTCGGCCAGCCGGAACAGCGGGTCCACCGGCTCGTAGTTCTTCTCCAGGAAGGCCGCGAAGTCCTTCCCGTGGACCCGTTCGGCCTCCGCGATCAGGTCGAGCTCGATGTAGTACCCGGCCCGCTTCGGGTCGTCGGCGATCTTCATCTGGGCGCCTTCGAGGAGCAGGTCGAGGCGCTGGCGCACGATGGCCCGGATCTTCTCCTTGTACGCCTGGCCCTCGTCCAGCATGTCGAAGAGGGAGAAGAGCGACATCATCACCTGCTGGGGCAGCGAGAGCCCGGCGGTGTGGTTGAGGGCGACCTGCCGGGAGTCGGCGACGAGCCGGTCGATGAACCGGATCTTCCCGGGCTCCAGGCTCAGCGTCCCGTACCGCTTGTCCAGCCGGTCCTTCTCCGCCTGCGGCAGGTTCGCGATCATCCCGTCGATGACGTTGTCGTCGTGGAGGCCGATGACGCCGAGCCGGTGGCCGGTGCAGCCGTAGTGCTTGGAGTACGAGTACACGAGGAGCGTGTTGCGGGGGAGGTCCGCGGCGAGCGAGCGGAAGCCCTCGACGAACGTGCCGTACACGTCGTCCGTGACGAGCAGCAGGTTCGGGTTCCGCGTGGCGACGATGTCCTTGATCTGGTCCGCGACCCGCCGGCTCAGCGCGAGCGACGGCGGGTTGGACGGGTTGACGAGGCAGACCAGCTTCACCGACGGGTCCGCCAGCTTGGCGACCTCCTCCTCGGGGTAGCGCCACTCGCGCACGCCGGTCTCCGCGAAGAGGCTCGCGTGGACGTTGACGACGTCGAACTCGTACGTGTCGAGCTCGGGGATCTCGATGTACGGGGTGAAGACCGGCACCATCAGGGCGATCTTGTCGCCCTTCTTCAGGATCCCGTTCTTCATGAGGGAGTCGAAGATGTAGCACATGGCGGCCGTGCCGCCCTCGGTCGCGAAGAGCGACAGATTGCCGGCCGGCGGGCGCTTGTCGAACATCTCGTCGTGCACGTAGCCGCGGACGATCTGCTCGGTGTGGGCCAGGATCCGGTCCGGCACCGGGTAGTTGTCGCCGATCGTGCTGTCGGTCAGCTCGTGGACGAAGGCGTCCTTGTCGAAGCCGAAGCGCTCGACGGCGTACGCGACGCAGTCCTGGAGCATCTCGACGCCGGGCAGGTCCGGGTGCTGCCGGACGAAGGTGTCGAAGCGGGTGCCGGAGCCGGCGAGTTCGGGCATGCCGCCGAGGTTGTCGGCGGTCCACACGCGGCGCGACTCGGAGAGCGCGAAGTAGCCGAGCGCGTAGAACGCCTCGCGGGGGCCGGTGGCGACCCAGTTCGGGTTGCCGCGGCCCGCGTTGAGCATCTGGGCCTGCGACTTCTCCTTCTGGCCGGGCTTGTCGGCCTGCGCGGCCTGCGCGATCTGGATGAACTTGTCCTTCAGCTCGAACGGCGAGAGCTGCGCGAAGGACTGGATCTCCTCGCGGGTGAAGGTGGTCTTGGGCACGGCTCGTCCTTACTGGTGAGGGGTTCGCGTCAGTGGTTGAGGATGACGATCACGGCACCCCAGATGGTCAGCAGGACGTTGCCCACCGCGTAGGGGATCGTGTAACCGAGCGTCGGGATCTGCGACTTGGACTGTTCGTTGATCGCGCCGATCGCCGCGGTCGTCGTCTGGCCGCCGGCCAGGACGCCCATCAGGATCGGGAAGCGGATCTTCTGGACGTAGTGGCCGTACAGGAAGCCCACGATCAGCGGGATCACCGTCGCCACCGCGCCCCAGACCAGCAGTCCCCAGCCGGCCGTCGACAGGCCGCTGGTGAAGCTGGGGCCGGCGTTGATGCCGACGACCGCGACGAAGAGGCAGAGGCCGAGGGTGTCCATGAACCACTGGGCGCCGGGCGGCACGTTGCCGTACGTCGGGTACTTGCCGCGGATCCAGCCGAAGACCAGGCCCATGATCAGCGCGCCGCCGGAGGTGGAGAGCGAGATCGGCACGCCCGACACGGTGAGCGCCGGGATGCCGATGCAGCCGCCGAGGAAGATGCCGAGGCCCACCCAGAGCATGTCGGTGGCGAAGGAGGTCGGCACGGGCTTGCCGATCGCCTTGCCCGCCGGGTCCACGAGCCGCTTCGGGCCCGTCAGGACGACCGTGTCGCCGCGCTCCAGGGCCGTGGAGAGCCGGTACGGGAACTCCGCGCCCGAGCGGTAGATCTTGTCGATGTACACGCCGACCATGAAGGGCTCGCGCCGCAGGTCGGCGACCGTCTTGCCGAGCTGTGCCTTGTCCGAGGCGACGACGTGCAGCGACTCGGTCTGGTAGCCGAGCAGCTCGACGTCGTCGGTCTCCGGGCCGATGTGGGTCCGGGCGTCGAACTCGACGAGCGAGCCGCGCAGCGCGCTGACGGCCACGACGTCGCCCTCGCGGAGCACCGTCGACTGCGTGTGGTCGATGATCTTCCCGTCGCGCCGCACCCGCGTGAGGTAGATGCGGTGGCCGAGCTCCCGCTGCTGGTTCTCGAAGTCGTCGATCGTCCGGCCGACGAGGTCGGGGCGGTCGATGCGGTACGCGCGGAGGACGACCTCGTAGTAGCCCTCGGCCAGGTCGGGGTCGTCGCCCGGCGCGTCCAGCTCCTTGGCTAGCTGCGCCGACTCGGCGGCCAGGTCCCGCTTGTAGAGCTTGGGCAGGACGTTGGCGAGGAGCATCGCGCAGAGGATCGTGCCGAGCGGGTACGTGACGGCGTAGCCGATCGCGACCAGGTTCTCCTCGTTCTTCATCTGGCCGGCGGAGAGCCCCGGCAGGTTGCCGATGGCGTCCTGGGCGACACCGATGACGGCGGACTGGGTGAGCGCGCCGCCGAGGAGACCGGCCGAGAGCCCGGGGCCGTACCCGAGCATCACGGCGAAGCCCCAGGAGACGAGCAGACCCGTCACACAGACGATGACCGCGTTGAGGACCTGCGGCAGGCCGTCCTTCTTCAGGCCGCGGAAGAACTGCGGGCCGACCTTGTAGCCGAGGGCGAAGAGGAACATCGTGAAGAAGAGGTTCTTCACCGTGCCGTCGATCGTGACCTTGAACTGCGCGCCGAGCAGCAGACCGGCGACCAGACAGCCGGTGACGGCGCCCAGCGCGATCGCCTTGTAGCGGAGCTTGCCGAAGAGGAAGCCGAGCGCGACCGTGATGAAGATCAGCAGCTCGGGGTGGGGCTGGAAGATGTTCCGGTTGAGGAAATCGATCATGGGTTCCTCTCACGCTCCGAGGATGCCGACGAGCAGGGGGCCGGTCAGCGGAAGCAGGAAGTTGGAGAGCGTGTACGTGACCGTGTAGCCGAGCATCGGTACCGAGCTCTGGGCGACCTGGGTGATCGAGGTGATCGCGGGCGTCGAGCACTGCTGGCCCGCGATGGCGCCGATGAGCAGCGGCTTCTCGATCTTCAGGAACTTGCGGCCGACGATCAGCGAGATCGTCGCCGGCACCAGGACCATCGCGATCCCGGCGAACGGCAGCAGCGCCCCGTACTCCTTGAGCAGCGGCCAGGCCTGCGGGCCGGAGATCAGACCCGTACAGGCGATGAAGATCGCGAGGCCCATGTCCTTGAGGGTGGTGGCGGCCTGCGGCGGGAAGGCGCCGAAGGTCTGCGTGCGGGAGCGGAACCAGCCGAAGAGCAGGCCGGAGATGAGGCAGCCGCCGCCCGTGCCGAGCGACAGCGGGACGTCGCCGAACTCGACCACGACCTGCCCGAGGAGCGAACCGCAGACGATGCCGAGGCCCAGGTAGATGAAGTCCGTGGCGTCGTTCTTGACGACCGCGCCGACCTTGGACGCCAGCTTCCCGAGGCCCGAGCGGGAGCCGACCAGGGTGAGCACGTCACCGCGGCCGACGACGGTCTCCGGGGTCGCCGGCAGATGCTGTTCGTTGCGCACCACGTCCGTCACGTACACCCCGCCGGAGGAGAACTCCGGGTGCTCCTTGAAGAGGGTGTCCAGGGACTTGTCGACGATGCTCTTGTCGGTCAGCGAGACCTCGGTGGTGGCGAGCGGGGTGTCCAGGCCGGGGACGGCCGGGGTCTCCGGTCCGATGACCCGCCCCGCCTCGATGATGTTCGCCCGCCGGCCGACCGTCAGCACGAGGTCGGAGAGGGTCAGCTCGAAGTCGGGCGGGGGAGGGGTGAGGACCTTGCTGCCCCGCTTCACCGCCTCGATCGTGACCCGGTCGCCGAGCCGCCGCTCCAGGTCGCCGACCTTGGCGCCGTCCGCGAGGGTGACCAGGAACGTCCGGCCGACCATGCCCGGGAGCGCCTCGCGCTCGTCGGACTCCAGGCCGCCGCCGGAGCCGCGCATCTTCTCCCACAGCTCGCGCGAGGCGTCGCGGAGGTTGATCCGCAGCATCATCGGCATGATCTGGCTGGTGTAGATGACGATGGTGACGAGGCCGAAGAGGTAGCAGACCGTGTACGCGGTGGCCACATGGCCCTGGTACTCGCTGATCTGCGCCTGCGTCAGGTCGGAGAGGTTGCCGATGGCCTCCGTGGCCGTACCGACGACCGCGGACTCGGTGGCGGCCCCGGCGAGGATGCCGGCGGCGGTGCCGACGTCGAGGTCGAAGGCCTCGGCGAGGCCGAGGGCGATGCCGACGACGCAGACGACCTCGATGAGGCAGAGGGCGAAGAAGCGCAGGCTCTTCTTGTTGAGGTTGGAGAAGAACTGCGGCCCCGCCATGTAGCCGAGTGAGAAGATGAAGAGCGCGAAGAAGATCGTCTTCACGTCGTCGGAGACGGTGACCTTCGTCCAGGCGCCCACGAGCAGCGAGACGATCAGGGTGCCGCAGATGCCGCCGAGCGTGATGGGACCGACCCGGAGCTTGCCGACGAGGTAGCCGGCCGAGAGGCAGAGGAAGAGGGCGAGTTCGGGATTGTCACGCAGGACTCCCATCCGCCGTCACCTCGCCCGAGGGGGAGAAAAGGTAAGAAGATCGGACATAAGGGGAAGTTAACAGCGGGTGGGGGTTTATGGATCAACGCCTCGCCCGTACGGGTGACGTGACGTGAGCGGCCCGCCCCTTCGCGAGCGCCCTATCCCTTCACCGCACCCCGCATCACCCCGCCCACGATGTGCCGCCCGAACAGCGCGAGGACGACGAGCAGCGGCAGCGTCCCGAGCAGCGCCCCCGCCATCACCACCGACTGGTCGGGCACCGTCCCCCGCCCCAGGCCCGTGAGCGCCACCTGCACCGTCGGGTTCCCCGTCTGCGTCAGGGCGAGGACCGGCCAGAAGAAGTCGTTCCAGGCCGCCACGAACGACAGCATCCCGAGGACCGCCATCGCCGGACGCGCCGCCGGCAGCACCACGTGCCACACCGTCCGCAGGGTCCCCGCCCCGTCCATCCGGGCGGCCTCCAGGACCTCGGACGGCAGCGCCCGCCGCAGGTGCTGGAGCATGAAGAAGACCCCGAAGGCGGAGACGAGCGAGGGCAGGATCACCGCCTGGAGCTCGTCCGTCCAGCGCAGCCGCGCGATCAGCAGATAGAGCGGGACGACCCCCAGTTGGGGCGGGATCAGCATCGTCCCCGCCACGAGCACGAGCAGCGTGCCCCTGAAGCGGAACCGCAGCTTGGCGAAGGCGAACCCGGCGAGCGTCGAGAAGAGCACCGTCCCCGCCGCGACCGCCCCGGCGACCAGTGCGGTGTTCGCCAGCGCCTCGCCCAGCCGGGCGTCGGTCCAGGCGAGCTCCAGGTTCCGGGGCAGGTTCCGCCCGAACCGGAAGGGCGGCGGCGTGGCCGCGAGCCGCGTACCGGTCCGCGAGGCGGCGACCGCCGTCCACAGCAGCGGGAAGACCGAGACGGCGGTGAAGAGCGCGAGCAGCGCGTACGTGCCCCAGCCGGCCCGCTCCGTCCTCACGAGACCCGCCCCCGGCGCCGCCCGAGACCGCCGCGCAGCAGCCGTACGGCCCCGAACAGCGCCACCAGGACGAGCAGCATGGCCCAGGCGATGGCCGCGGCCCGCCCCAGATGGAGGTTCACCCAGCCCTGCTCGTACAGATAGAGCCCGAGGGTCTGGAACTGGTGATCCGCGCCACCGGACGCACCGGCCCCGCTCCCGAACAGCAGCGGCTCGCCGAAGAGCTGGGTCGCGCCGATCGTCGAGACCAGCGCCGTGAAGAGGAGCGCGGGCCGGAGCCCGGGCAGCGTCACGTGCAGGAACTGGCGCCACCGCGACGCCCCGTCGAGCGCCGCCGCCTCGTACAGCTCGCGCGGGACCGTCTGCATCGCCGCCAGATAGATCAGCGCGTTGTAGCCGGTCCAACGCCAGACCACGATCGACGACACCGCGAGCTTCGACGCCCACGGGCCGTTCTGCCAGTCCACCGGGGGCAGCCCGGCCGCCCCCAGGGCCCAGTTGGCCATCCCGTGGTCCCGCCCGTAGAACAGCGCGAAGACGAGGGTCGCGGCGGCGACCGAGGTGGCGTACGGGGCGAGCGCCACGACCCGGAAGACCCCCCGGCCCCGCAGCCGCACGTCGAGGAGGTGCGCGACGCCGAGGGCGAGCAGCAGCTGCGGGACGGTGGAGAGGACGCCGATGACGACGGTGTTCACGAGGGCGTTCCAGAAGAACGCGTCGTCGAGCAGCCGCGCGTAGTTGTGCAGCCCCACCCACTCCGCCTCGGCGGGCGCCGTCAGCTCGACCCGGTGCAGCGAGGTCCAGGCGGTGGCGAGCAGCGGGAACGCCCCGAAGGCCCCGAAGAAGAGAAAGAACGGCGCGACGAGCACGTACGGCGCCCAGCGCGAGCCGACGGGGGTACGCCGGGGGCGACCGCGCACCCCGAGACCCCGGGAGGGGGCGGCGGCGGCGGCCCCGGGTCCGGCTCCGGCCCGGTCTCCGGGTCCGGCCTCGGCCCGGTCTCCGGCCCCGGCCCGGTCTCCGGTTCCGGCCCCGGCCTGGTCTCCGGTTCCGGCCCCGGGTCCGGCGGGCCCCGGGCCGGGTGTCGGCGGTGGCGGGTCGGCCGGTCGTCGGGGCTCCGGTGGGTCGGTCGGTTCCGGCGGGTCCGTGGGCGTCTGTGTCTCCGTCACCGCGCCCTCACCGGTCCAGCGCGTTGTCGATCGCCTTCATCGCGGCCCGCCAGGCCGACTCCGGCGGGCGGCCCGTCTGGTCGACCTGGAGCATGCCGACGTCCGCCAGGGTCTGGGCGACGAGGGCGTCCTTCGGGCCGACCGGGGCCCGGGGGACGCCCCGGGCCGCCGCGGCGAAGACCGCGCCGACCGGGGCGTCGCCGAAGTACGGGTGCCGCGCCTCCGCGACCGCCGGGAGCGCGTACGAGGCCGAGGCGCTCGGGAAGCTGCCGCGCCGCTCGAAGAGCACCGCCTGCTGGGCGGGAGCCGTCAGCCAGGCCGCGAGCCGCGCCGCCTCGGCGCGGTGCCGCCCGGCGGACGGCACGACGAGGAACGAGCCGCCCCAGCTGCCCGGCCGGGGCGCCGCCGCCACGTCCCACCGGCCCCGCCCGGCCGGGCCCGCCTTGTCCTGGATGTAGCCGAGCATCCAGGCGGGACAGGCGACCGTGGCGAACGCGCCGTTCGCGAAGGCCTGGTCCCAGCCGGGCGTGAACTGCTGGAGCCGGGCCGTCAGCCCCTGCCGGGCGAACGCGGCGCCGAGGTCCCACGCCTCCCGTACGGCCGGGTTGACCGCCACGATCAGGTCGCCCCGCTCGTCGTAGTACCGGAGCGCCGCGCTGCCCGTGACCGCCGCCATCACCCCGGAGGCGGAGTCCGTGAACGCCGTGCCCTCCGGGGCCCGCTCGCGGTAACGGACCCCGGCCGCCAGGTACTTGCGCCAGTCCCCGGCCCACAGCCGCCCCACCGCGCCCCGCTCGGTCGGCAGTCCGGCGCGGGCGAAGAGGTCCTTGCGGTAGCAGACGGCCTGCGGCCCGATGTCGGTGCCGAGCGCGAGCGTGCGCCCGTCGGGGGCCGTGCCCTGCGCCCACTTCCACGGCAGGAAGGCATCCCGGTCGACGCCCGGCGCCGAGCCGAGCGCGTCCAGCCGGCCCGCCTGCGTGGCGAGGACCTCCGCGATGTTGCCGACCTCGACGGCCTGCACGTCGGCGAGGCCGGAGCCGGCGGTGAGGTGGGTGAGCAGCTGCGGGTAGTAGACGTCGTTGCGGGTGAGGGAGGTCTGCCGGACCGCGACGTCCGGGTTCAGCCGCATGTACGTGTCGTAAAGACCGGCCTCCTGGAGGCCGAACGTGCCGAACACCCCGACGGTGAGCGTGATCCGCCGCCCGCTCCCGTCCACCGGCTCCCGCACCGGGACGCCCGCCGCGGGCGGCGCGGCGGGGTCGGTCGCGCAGCCGCCGGCGAGCGCCGCGCCCAGGAGGAGGGCGAGGGCGAGCACGGCGACGGGCCCGTTCCTCCTCCTGCTCCCCATGGGCCCCGACCGTAGTGCGGCCCCGTCCGGGCGGCGGGGGACAGCTCGCCGGGCCGCGCGGAATCCACCCGCCCGCACCACCCTCCCGGCCGTACGCGGCGGGCGCGTCGTCGAACGTCTTCGACGACTCCCGGACCTTGACCGTGTTCTGACCCCGACTCAATAGTGGGAGCGCTCCCACTCATCTTCGACGGGATACCCATGCGCAGAACACGCCACCTCCTCGCGGGCCTCGCCCTGACCGCGGGCCTCCTCACGGCAGCGGCGCCGAACGTCACAGCGGCGTCCGCCTCCGCCAAGCCCACCTCCCCCGAGCCCGCCTCCGCCGCACCCGCCTCCGCCGCCCCCAGCGCCTCGTACACCTGGAAGAACGTCCGTGTCGACGGCGGCGGCTTCGTCCCCGGCATCGTCTTCAACCGGACCGAGAAGGACCTCGTCTACGCCCGCACCGACATCGGCGGCGTCTACCGCTGGAACCAGGCCGGCGCCTCCTGGACCCCGCTCCTCGACTCCGTCGACTGGGACCACTGGGGCCACACCGGAGTCGTCGGCCTCGCCTCCGACACCGTCGACCCCGACCGGCTGTACGCGGCGGTCGGCACGTACACGAACGACTGGGACCCCGGCAACGGCGCCGTCCTCCGCTCCGCCGACCGGGGCGCCACCTGGCAGCGCACCGACCTCCCCTTCAAGCTCGGCGGCAACATGCCGGGCCGCGGCATGGGCGAGCGCCTCGCCGTCGACCCGCACAGGAACAGCGTGCTCTACCTCGGCGCGCCCAGCGGCAACGGCCTGTGGCGCTCCACCGACTCCGGCGTCACCTGGTCGAAGGTCACCACCTTCACCAACCCCGGCGGATACCAGCAGGACCCGACCGACACCAGCGGCTACGACTCCGACGAGCAGGGCATCGTCTGGGTCACCTTCGACGAGTCCACCGGCACCGCCGGCACCGCGACGAAGACGATCTACGTCGGCGTGGGCGACAAGGACAACGCCGTCTACCGCTCCACCGACGCCGGCGCCACCTGGACCCGGCTGCCCGGCCAGCCCACCGGATACCTCGCCCACAAGGGCGTCCTCGACGCGCGGAACGGCCACCTCTACCTCGCGTACAGCGACAAAGCCGGCCCGTACGACGGCGGCAAGGGCCAGGTGTGGCGGTACGCCACCGCCACCGGCGAGTGGAAGAACATCAGCCCCGTCGCCGAGGCCGACACCTTCCACGGCTTCAGCGGCCTCACCGTCGACCGCCGGAAGCCCGGCACGGTCATGGTCTCCGCCTACAGCGCCTGGTGGCCCGACACCCAGATCTTCCGCTCCACCGACTCCGGCGCCACCTGGACCAGGGCCTGGGACTACACCTCGTACCCGACCCGCGCCGACCGCTACACGATGGACGTCTCCTCCGTCCCCTGGCTGACCTGGGGCGCCACCCCGGCCGCGCCCGAACAGACCCCGAAGCTCGGCTGGATGACCGAGGCCCTGGAGATCGACCCCTTCGACTCGAACCGCATGATGTACGGCACGGGCGCCACCATCTACGGCACCCAGGAACTCACCCACTGGGACACGGGGACGAACTTCACCATCAGGCCCATGGTGAGGGGGCTTGAGGAGACCGCCGTCCTCGACCTCGTCTCCCCGCCCTCCGGCGCCCCGCTCATCAGCGCCCTCGGCGACATCGGCGGGTTCCGCCACACGGACCTCGCCACCGTCCCGTCGATGATGTTCACCTCCCCGAACTTCACCTCCACGACCAGCCTCGACTACGCCGAGACGAACCCGAACGCGGTCGTCCGCTCCGGCAACCTCGACGGCGGGCCGCACATCGCCTTCTCCGCCGACAACGGCGCCGACTGGTCCCCGGGACAGGACCCTTCCGGCGTCACCGGCGGCGGCACGGTCGCCGCGTCCGCCGACGGCGGCCGGTACGTGTGGAGCCCGGACGGCACCGGCGTCCACACGGGCACCGGAGGCGCCTGGACCGCCTCCACCGGCATCCCCGCCGGCGCGACCGTCGAGTCCGACCGCGTCGACCCGAAGACCTTCTACGGCGTCAAGGACGGCACCTTCTACGCCAGTACGGACGGCGGCGCGACCTTCACCGCCCGGGCCACCGGCCTCCCGGCCAAGGGCAACGCCCGCTTCAAGGCCGTCCCCGGCAGGAAGGGCGACATCTGGTTCGCCGGCGGCGCCGCCGACTCCGCCTACGGCCTCTGGCACTCCACCGACGGCGGCGCGACCTTCACCCGGGTCTCCGGCGTCGACCAGGCCGACACCGTCGGCTTCGGCAAGGCCGCACCCGGCGCCACGTACCCCGCGCTCTACACGAGCGCGAAGATCGGCGGCGTACGGGGCGTCTTCCGCTCCACCGACGCGGGCGCGAGCTGGGTCCGGATCAACGACGACGCCCACCAGTGGGGCTGGACCGGCGGCGCGATCACCGGCGACCCCCGGGTCTACGGCCGGGTCTATGTCTCCACCAACGGACGCGGCATCATCTACGGCGACACCGCGGAGACCGGCGGCGGCACCGACCCCACCGACCCCACGGACCCCACAGACCCCACCGACCCGCCCGCCCCCTCCGGTGCCTGCGAGGTCGCCTACAAGGTCACCAACCAGTGGCAGGGCGGCTTCCAGGCCGACGTCACCCTGACCAACACCTCCACCACGGCCTGGACCGGCTGGGCGCTGGGCTGGGAGTACCGCGCGGGACAGCGCATCGGCCAGATGTGGAACGCGACCCCGACACAGACGGGCACCGGCAGCACCGGTGTGACCACCGTCACCGCCCGGAACGTCGGCTGGAACGGCCCCGTCGCCGTCGGCGCCTCGGTCTCCTTCGGCTTCACGGGCACCTGGACCGGCACCAACCCGCCCCCGACGGTCTTCGCCTGCGGCTAGCGGCACACGAAAACGACCGAGGCCCCGGTTCTTTCGAACCGGGGCCTCGTCCTTCAGGGTGAGTAACGGGACTCGAACCCGCGACATCCTGGACCACAACCAGGTGCTCTACCGTCTGAGCTATACCCACCATGACCGGCGATTTTCTCGGGTTTCCCCGACCGGCCGAGAAGAAGTCTACAGGGTCCTGGGGGGTGCTCGCGCCCGCATTGATTCCGGACGCGAGCGACCCCGTTCGGACGGGTCTACTCCGTCGGCGCGGAGTGGCGCGCGGCGATCCGCTTCGCGGTCTCCGAGTCCGGTCCGGGCTGCGGGACGAAGACCGCCTCCCGGTAGTAGCGCAGCTCCGTGATGGAGTCGCGGATGTCGGCGAGCGCCCGGTGGTTGCCGTTCTTCTCCGGACTGTTGAAGTACGCCCTCGGGTACCAGCGGCGGGCCAGCTCCTTGACCGAGGAGACATCGACGATCCGGTAGTGCAGGTGGCCCTCCAGGGCAGGCATGTCCCGAGCGAGGAAGCCGCGGTCCGTGGAGACCGAGTTCCCGCACAGCGGCGCCTTGCCGGCTTCCTTGACGTGCTCGCGGATGTACGCGAGGACCTGGGCCTCCGCGTCGGCGAGCGTGGTGCCGCCGGCGAGCTCGTCGAGCAGTCCCGAGGCCGTGTGCATCTGGCGCACGATCTCGGGCATGGTCTCCAGGGCCGCGTCCGGCGGGCGGATCACGATGTCCACCCCGTCGCCGAGCACGTTCAGTTCCGAGTCGGTGACCAGTGCGGCCACCTCGATGAGTGCGTCGTCCGTCAGCGAGAGCCCGGTCATCTCGCAGTCGATCCACACCATGCGATCGTTCATGCGTCCACCTTAGGGGGTGTCACCCCCAGGTGCCTTTCCCCCGGGGGAGCGGCCGACGGGCGCCCGGGGGAGGTGTCCCCGGGCGCCCGTCGGTCCTGCGGTGCGCCGCTTGTGGCCGCGCGGGTCATCGTTACGGCGCGCTGCGCTGGCCCGGCAAGGAGGGGCGGCCGGGAGCGTAGGCGTCCGCGTGCGGCTTCCCCTGGTCCAGCGGGGAGACCGGGCGCCGCATGCCGGCGGCGACCTGGGCGGGCACGGCGGAATCGAGCACCACCGTGCCGACCTCACCCTGCGGTCGCCTGGCCCGGTACGCGGCCCGGTAGGCCGCCGGCGAGGAGCCGAGCTGGCGCCGGAAGTGGCCGCGCAGCGCCACCGGCGAGCGGAAGCCGCACCTGCCCGCGACCTCGTCGACCGAGTAGTCGGAGGTCTCGAGCAGCCGCTGCGCCTGGAGCACTCGCTGCGTGATCAGCCACTGGAGCGGGGCGGAGCCCGTCAGCGAGCGGAACCGGCGGTCGAAGGTCCGCCGTGACATGTACGCGCGCGCGGCCAGGGTCTCCACGTCGAACTGCTCGTGGAGGTGCTCCAGCGCCCAGGCGACGACCTCGGCCAGCGGGTCGGCGCCGATCTCCTCTGGTAAAGACCTGTCGAGGTAGCGCTCCTGACCGCCGCTGCGCCGCGGCGGGACGACCAGCCGGCGCGCCAGCGCGCCCGCGGCCTCGGTGCCGTGGTCGGTCCGCACGATGTGCAGACACAGATCGATTCCGGCCGCGGTGCCGGCGGAGGTGAGGACGTCGCCGTCGTCGACGAAGAGCTCCCGCGGGTCCACGTGGACCGACGGGTAGCGCTTGGCGAGCGTCGGCGCGTACATCCAGTGCGTGGTCGCCGGCCGGCCGTCGAGCAGGCCCGCCGCGGCGAGGACGAAGGCCCCCGTGCAGAGGCCGACGATCCGCGCGCCCTCCTCGTGGGCGCGGCGCAGCGCTTCGAGCGCCTCCGGCGGTGGCGGCGAGGTGATCGACCGCCAGGCCGGCACGACGACGGTCCCGGCGCGGCCGATGGCCTCCAGGCCGTACGGCGCGGTGAGTTCGAGCCCGCCGGTGGTCCGCAGCGGTCCGTCCTCGCCGGCGCAGACGAGCAGCCGGTAGCGGGGCACGCCGGCGTCCTGCCGGTCGATGCCGAAAACAGAGAGCGGGATGGAGCTCTCGAAGATGGGGCCGCCGCTGAACAGCAGCACCGCGACGACTTCGCGACGGCGGCGCCCGGACAGCTTCCGTGCGACCTCCGGTGCGGTGGAGTCCTGGCTCATGACGCTAAGCCCCCCTCGGTGTTCGCGTCTCCCTGGTCGTGTCGCTCCTGCACGTTTCCCCTCGGTTTTGCACGAGACCCCAGTCTTCGGTACCCATGATCGAATCTACTGTGTCCCGTGGCACCGGCGTGACAAGTTCTCCATCCGGTGGATTGTCGACAAGGCCACTTGGCGCGAAGCGATCGATCGCGAAGCGTTCCACCTGGCGGCCGCCAAGGGAAGGGGCGGCGCCGTGAACGCCCGGTGGGCGTAGGGGGTGGGGCCGTATTCCGGGGCTTCGGGGGCTGTCGGCGCCGGGGTTGGCCAACCGTTCCGCCAAGGACTCGCCGGGGAATGGAAGTTGGCTGAAAACATATGGGTTCGGGTGTGCGAACCTGTCAACTCGAAGGGGGTCGGACGCGTCCCCGGCTCAGTTTCGGTGCCTGGTTCGTACCGTTTCGGCCCGTAGTCCGCGCTCCGAGCGGCGCAGCAGCAGCCGGCACGCCGCCGTCACCGAGACGAGTCCCAGCGCGGTCCCGGCGGCTCCGCCGATCGAGGTGCCGTAGACGACGAGCACCACGGGCACGAGGACGCAACAGAAGACCGCCCACCGGACGACGTCACCGGCCGCGTCCGAGGTTCCTGTCCCGGCGCCCGTGTCCCGCTCCCTGCCCGGACCCGCCGACGCGGTCGCGGGCGCGATCACGGTCGCGGTCGCGGCGGCGGGGACGGATCCGGTGGAGGTCTGGCCTGCGGCGGTCGATGGTGCGGGCACGGGCGGTCTCCCTACGACGGTGGGCTGGACCTGTGGGGAACGAGGAGTGGAACGTTCCGGTCACTGTGGGCGACGTCCGTTTGGCCCCCGTACGGACGCCTGTAGGGCACAACCGGCATTGCCAGATCGCGAACCCCTCGGGCATGCTCCCTGGGACGCCGTGCGCGAGCGGGGCGTGCGCCGGGGAGTGGCACGGCGGGCTCTGGGCAGGAGAGGAGTGTCGCCGTACCCTTGGGGGTATGGGCTTGGGAAGATGATTCCCGGACACAGCTCCGCCGCCACCCGTTGTTCCGCCCCCTCCTTTCCCCGTCCCTTCCCACGAGGACTCTCTTCGCCGAGACACCGATGGCCGGTCACGAATTCCCCGAACCCGCGGACCGCAAGCGCGTCGCCGACTCCACGGTCGACCCCCTCGCGGTAGAACAGCCACGCCACTCCTGCGACCCGGCCTTCCGGCACGGGGTGGTCGTCGGTTTCGACGGCTCCACGTCCAGTGAGAGAGCCCTCGCGTACGCCATCGGCATGGCCCGCCGCTCCGGGTCCGGCCTGATCATCGTGCATGTGGCCAATCGGCTGCCCACCACGGTGTGGGCCGGCTGCGAGCCGCCGGTCTTCGTCGACGTACCGGATCACCGCACCGAGGTCCTCGGTCTGGAGCTGGCCTGCGCCGAGCACCTCTCCGAGGTGCCGTGGATCCTCGTCGAGCGCGGTGGCGACATCTGTCACGAGCTGGAGGAGGTCGGCCGCGAGTACTCGGCCGACGCGATCGTCGTCGGCTCCACCCACGGGATCGTCGGGCGGATCTTCGGCTCGGTGGCCGGCCGCCTCGCGCGCCGCGCCCAGCGGCCCGTGATCGTCATCCCGTAGGGCCCCTTCGCGGCGGCTCGCTCCCGTGCTCCGATCCCCAACTGGCGTGCACCGGACAATAATTCGGCCTTCCGCAGGTGAATTGTGCGCTTGTGAAGGGTAGATAAGGGTCACCGGATCACAGCAGCTCACGCAGCACGTCTGCACTCCTGAAGGGAGCCCGCCGTGGACAACGAAGTCGCCGCGGGGAACAGCACCTCCACTCTCGGCAACCTCGCACTCGGACTGACCCTGCTGGCCTTCGGGCTGGGCGGGACGGGTGTCATCGACAACGTCGCGGCAGCGGATGCCGCGGGCCTCGCCACCTGGGTCGGCGGGGTGGCGCTCTTCCTCGTCGGACTGCTCGCCCTGCGCGGCGGCAGCACCGGTGAGGGCACGGCGTACGCGGCGCTCGGCGCCTTCTGGTTCACCTGGGGGACCGCCGTCGGCGGCGGGGCCTCGGCGGACGCCGTGGGGCTCTTCATGCTCCTGTGGGCGCTTCTCGCGCTCACGCTGACGATGGCGGCCGCGGGGAGCGGTCTGTTCGGACAGGGCGTGTACGGGCTGCTGTTCGTCGCGCTGCTGCTGATCGGCATCGGCGCGCTGGCCGACAACGGCGGCCTCGCGAAGGCGGGCGGCTGGGTCGCGGCCGTCGCGGGCTTCGCCGCCTGGTACGGCGCCACGGCCGCGGTGGCGGGCTGGCCGACGGCCCTCCGGCGCTCGGCGGGCACGAGCGCCCCGGCCGCGGGGTGACCACGAGCGCCGGCGAGTGAGCCGAAGGGGCGCGCGGCTGTCGAAAGGGAGAGCGCGCGGAGGTCCCGAGGAACGAGGGATCGAGCACGGTCGACCGTCGGCAGTCGCACCAGCGCCCCGGAGGCGAACCGAGCCCCGAAAAAATGAGAACGGTCCCTGTCGCACCTGGGTGTGCGACAGGGACCGTTCTCGTGTCCGGTCGAACCGCCGGGGGACAGGCCCGGCGGTGCGGTGCGGGTCGGGGGGACAGGCCCCGACCGGCTGCTACTCGACCGTGACGGACTTGGCCAGGTTGCGCGGCTTGTCGATGTCGCGGCCCATGGCGAGCGCCGTGTGGTAGGCGAGGAGCTGGAGCGGGATGCCCATCAGGATCGGGTCCAGCTCGTCCTCGTTCTTCGGCACGACGATGGTGTGGTCGGCCTTCGCCTGCGGCTGGTGCGCGACCGCGAGGATGCGGCCGCTGCGGGCCTTGATCTCCTCCAGGGCGGCGCGGTTCTTCTCCAGCAGGTCGTCGTCGGGGACGATCGCGACCGTCGGCAGGGCCGGCTCGATGAGGGCGAGCGGGCCGTGCTTCAGCTCGGAGGCCGGGTACGCCTCGGCGTGGATGTAGGAGATCTCCTTCAGCTTGAGGGAGGCCTCCAGGGCGACGGGGTAGCCGCGCACACGGCCGATGAACATCATCGACTGGGCGCCCGCGTACTCCGCGGCGATCTTCTTGATCTCGTCCTCGGTCTCGAGGATCTCGCTGATCTGCGCGGGCAGCTTGCGCAGGCCCTCGATGATCCGCTTGCCGTCGGTGACGGACAGGTCGCGGATGCGGCCCAGGTGCAGGGCGAGCAGCGCGAAGGCGGTCACCGTGTTGGTGAAGCACTTGGTGGAGACGACGCAGACCTCGGGGCCCGCGTGGACGTACACGCCGCCGTCGGCCTCGCGGGCGATGGCGGAGCCGACGACGTTCACGACGCCGAGGACGCGGGCGCCCTTGCGCTTGAGCTCCTGGACGGCCGCGAGGACGTCGTACGTCTCACCGGACTGGGAGACGGCGATGTAGAGGGTGTCGGGGTCCACGACCGGGTTGCGGTAGCGGAACTCCGAGGCCGGCTCGGCGTCGGCGGGGATGCGGGCCAGGGACTCGATGAGCCCGGCGCCGATGAGGCCGGCGTGGTACGAGGTGCCGCAGCCGAGGATCTTGATGCGGCGGATGGTGCGGGCCTCGCGGGCGTCGAGGTTCAGGCCGCCGAGGTGCACGGTGGAGAAGCGGTCGTCGATCCGGCCGCGCAGCACGCGGTCGACCGCGTCGGGCTGCTCGGAGATCTCCTTGTGCATGTACGTGTCGTGGCCGCCCATGTCGTAGGAGGCGGCCTCCCACTCGACGGTCTCGGGGGTGGCCGTGGTGGTGGTGCCCGAGGTCGTGTACGTACGGAAGTCGTCGGCCTTGAGGGTGGCCATCTCGCCGTCGCCGAGGGTGACGACCTGGCGGGTGTGGGCGATCAGGGCGGCGACGTCGGAGGCGACGAGCATCTCCTTCTCGCCGATGCCGAGGATGACCGGGGAGCCGTTGCGGGCGACGACGATGCGGTCGTTGAAGTCGGCGTGCATCACGGCGATGCCGTAGGTGCCCTCGATGACCTTGAGCGCCTCGCGGACCTTCTCCTCCAGGGTGGTGGCCTGGGAGCGGGCGATGAGGTGGGTGATGACCTCGGTGTCGGTCTCGGAGGCGAAGACGACGCCGTCCGCCTCCAGCTTCGCGCGCAGCTCCTGGGCGTTGTCGACGATGCCGTTGTGGACGACCGCGACCTTGTTCTCGGGGTCCAGGTGCGGGTGCGAGTTCACGTCGCTGGGGGCGCCGTGGGTGGCCCAGCGGGTGTGGGCGATGCCGGTGGTGCCGGAGAAGCGCTTGGGGACGCGGGCTTCCAGGTCGCGGACCCGGCCCTTGGCCTTGACCATCTTCAGGCCGGTGGCCTTCGGGCTGGTGATGACCATGCCCGCGGAGTCGTAGCCGCGGTACTCCAGACGTGCCAGGCCCTCAAGGAGCAGGGGGGCGACGTCGCGCTTTCCGATGTAACCGACAATTCCGCACATAAAGGTGAAACCCCTCCAGGTTGGTGACAGGTGCTGCTGCTCGGCCGTAGGCGGTTCAGCCGTAGACGATGCGGCGCAGTTGCCGGAGCGAGAGCTCCGGTGGCGCCACGGCCCGGTGCGGCAGCTCCGCCGCGATCCGTTCGAAGATCTCGGCGTTCACGGCCCCGCCGGACTGCAGTTCGCGGTGGCGGCGGCGGACGAACTCCTCGGTCGTCTCGTCGAAGTACGCCAGCACGTCGAGCACCACCCGGGCGGCCTCACCGCGCTGGAGCGCGGTGCTGCGGACCAGATGGTCGACGAGGTCGTCATGCGACGGGCGGCGTTCGAGCACCCGTGAATACTGAGGGGTACCGCGACCCCTATGCAAGAATCCTGCCCGAAATCGGGCAGGCGTGTCCTGTTCGGGAGCGGAAACGAGGAGATTGGTCCAGACCTTGACCCGGAGTGGGGGTGGCGGTACGCATGGTTGCCGACGGGATATAGAGAACTGAAGAACAACAGGACGTCGGAAGAGCAGGCGTCGGAGCCGTGCCGATCACCCGAAGACGTGTCGATCACCCGAAGGGGACCATGCCCGTGAGTCAGCGCCGAAGGATCCCTCGCCTCATCGGATCACTCCTCCTGGTCGCCACCGCCGGGGTGGGCTGCGGCGAGGCCACCGCCGACACCGGAAGCGCCGACGGCAAGGCCGCCGCCGCCGACCCCGAGGTCCGCCCGCTCGGCCGCATCGTGCCCGTACCCGCCTCCGTCGCCCCCGAGGGCGAGCCGTACACCCTCACCCCCGCCACCCGCATCGGCGTCGACGAGAGCTCCCGCGACTCCCGGGCCGTCGGCCGCTACCTCGCCGGGCTGCTCCGCCCCGCCACCGGCTTCCCGCTCCACATCGTGGACGAGGCTTCCGCCCACGACGGCATCCGCCTCCGTCTCGACCCCGACGACACCGAGCTCGGCGAGGAGGGCTACCGCCTGCACTCCGGCCCCGACGGCGTCACCCTCACGGCCCGCGAGCCCGCCGGCCTCTTCCGCGGCGTCCAGACCCTCCGCCAGCAGCTGCCCGCCGCCGTCGAGCGCGACTCCGTCCAGACCGGCCCCTGGAAGATCGCGGGCGGCACGATCACCGACACCCCGCGCTACGCCTACCGCGGCGCCATGCTCGACGTCGCCCGTCACTTCTTCACCGTCGACGAGGTGAAGCGGTTCATCGACCAGCTCGCCCTCTACAAGATCAACACCCTGCACCTGCACCTCTCCGACGACCAGGGCTGGCGCATCGCCGTCGACTCCTGGCCCCGCCTCACCACCCACGGCGGCTCCACCGAGGTCGGCGGCGGCCCCGGCGGCTTCTACACGAAGGAGGAGTACCAGGAGATCGTGCGGTACGCGGCCTCCCGGTACCAGGAGGTCATCCCCGAGATCGACATGCCGGGCCACACCTTCGCGGCCCTCTCCTCCTACGCCGAGCTGAACTGCGACGGCGTCGCCCCGCCCCTCTACACCGGCGTCAAGGTCGGCCTCAGCTCCCTCTGCGTGCCCAAGGACGTCACGTACGACTTCGTCGACGACGTGATCCGCGAGATCGCCGCCCTCACCCCCGGCCGCTACCTCCACATCGGCGGCGACGAGGCCCACTCCACCAGCCACGCCGACTACGTGACCTTCATGGACAAGGTGCAGCCCGTCGTCGCCAAGTACGGCAAGACGGTCGTCGGCTGGCACCAGCTGACCGGAACGAAGCCCGTCGACGGCGCCCTCGTCCAGTACTGGGGCCTCGACCGCACCCCCGCAGCCGAGAAGGAGCGGGTCGCGGCGGCCGCGCGGAACGGCGCCGGACTGATCCTCTCGCCCGCCGACCGCTCCTACCTCGACATGAAGTACACGAAGGACACCCCACTCGGCCTCGCCTGGGCCGGCACGGTCGAGGTTCAGCGCTCCTACGACTGGGACCCGGCGACCTACCTGCCGGGCGCCCCGGAGAGCGCCGTCCGCGGCGTCGAGGCCCCGCTCTGGACGGAGACCCTGGCGACGACGGACGACCTCGACGTGATGGCCTTCCCCCGCCTCCCGGGCCTCGCGGAACTGGGCTGGTCCCCGGCGGAGACCCACGACTGGGACACGTACAAGGTCCGCCTCGCGGAACAGTCCTTCCGCTTCGACGCACTGGGCATCGACTACTACCGCTCGCCGCAGGTGCCCTGGCCGGGCGAGTAGCGGTACCGCTCACAGACGCTAGCCCCGCCGGAGGACCGTACTCCGGTGGGGCTCGCGTCGGTTCAGGGGTGGGTCAGGCGAAGCGGGCTATCGGGTTGACCAGGTCGCCGACGAGCTGGAGGGCCGCCGACGGGTCCGAGAGGTCGACCATCTGCTTGTTGTTGCGGAGCTGGAGGCGGTTGAGGGCCGACAGGGCGAAGGTCTCCTCGAACATGTCGTACTGCGCGAAGCGGTCCGCCAGTTCCGGCTTCGACGCCTGGTAGGCGTGGGTGCACTCCGCGACCGTCCGCCAGAAGCTCTCCTCGTCCAGGACGCCCTCCGTCGCCAGCGTCGCCGCCAGGAAGCGGAAGAAGCAGTCGAAGACGTCCGTGAAGACCGAGAGGAGCTTCATGTCCTCGGGGATCTCGGCGCGGACGCGCTCCACCGCCGGCGGGAGGACCGCCGTCGGGTCCATCACGACGATCTCCTCGGCGATGTCCTTGAAGATCGCGCGGGACACCCCGCCCTGCTCGTCCAGGACCAGGATCACGTTCTCGCCGTGCGGCATGAACGCCAGGTCGTAGGCGTAGAAGCTGTGGAGGATCGGGAGGAGGTAGGCGTCCAGGTAGCGGCGGAGCCAGGCCGTCGGCGCGACGCCCGACTCCTTGATCAGGGCGCCCGCGAACGACGCGCCCGCGTGGTCCACGTGGAGGAGCGAGGCCATCGTCGCCAGGCGCTCGCCTTCGGCCAGCGTCGGGACCGGGGACTCGCGCCACAGCGCGGCCAGCATCTTGCGGTACGGGGAGTAGCGGTCGGTCGCGGCCTCGTACTCCATGTGCCGGTAGCCGACGGCCGCCCGCTCGCGGATGATCGAGAAGTCGGCCGCCCGGAAGGTCGCGTCCGACTCGATCAGCGTGTGCAGCCAGTCGTTGATCGCCGGGGTCGCCTCCATGTACGCGGCCGACAGGCCCCGCATGAAGCCCATGTTGAGGACCGAGAGGGCCGTCTTCACGTAGTGCTTCGTCGGGTCCGACGTGTTGAAGAACGTACGGATGGACTGCTGCGCCAGGTACGTGTCGTCGCCCTCGCCCAGGTAGACGAGGCGCTGCTGCGCCACCTCGGCCGCGAAGGTGACGGACAGCTTGTTCCACCACTGCCAGGGGTGGCAGGGCATGAGGAGGTAGTCGGCCGGGTTCAGGCCGCGGGCGGCGAGGGTCGCGGCGAAGGCGTCCACCGTCGCGTCGCCGAGCTCGGCGCGGATGAACGTCTCGTACGCGATGTCCGCGCCGGCCGTGAAGGTCGTGCGGTCGCGCCGCGCCGCCAGCCAGATCAGGTGGATGTCGCTCGCGGCCTCGGGGGCGTACGCGCGGAACTCGTCGACGCCGAAGCCGAGCCGGCCGTTGTTGGCGACGAAGCAGGGGTGGCCCTCGGTCATCCCGGTCTCGATCGCCTGGAAGCCGGCGTGGGCCAGTTCGGCGGAGGTGATCTGAGGTTTGGCCGACTTGTACGCCGTGCCGGCGAGGGTGGAGGAGATCTCCTCCAGGTAGACCGGCAGGATCTCGTCGCTGAGGCCGAGGGCGCCGCGCAGTTCGGTGATGAACTGGAGCGCGTCCAGGGGGAGCTGCTCGTCGCCCCGGTGGCGGCTGATCGAGTCGGGGTAGACCTGCCAGTGGTCGAGCGCGAACCGGTCCGCCGTGAAGCGGTACTCGGTCGTGCCGTCGTCGCCGAGGACCTTGTAGCGGCTCTCGCCCAGCTCCTGCGGGTTGAGGAGCCGCTCGTGGGCGAACTCGGCGAGGCCCTTGCGGATCAGCGCGCGGTTGGCGGTCGCCCAGCGGTCGGGGGTGAGGTGGGCCACCGGGTCGGGGGAGTGGTTGATCGTGCTCATATCGACACCGCCACGGCCGCCTCGAACTGTTCCCGGGTGCAGAAGCTCAGCAGTGCCTTCTTCTCCGGCTTCTGGATCTCGCGCTCCGGCACGAAGCCGACGATCTCGTTGAGGGCGTGGACGGCCTTGTTGGAGACGTCGGGCTCGACGACCACGCGGGCCGTCGCCGGGTCGGCGAACAGCTCCGCCATCACGGCGGTGATCACCTTGCGGGTGAAGCCGTGGACGGGGGTGTCGGTCGGGGCCACGAGGAAGTGCATGCCGACGTCGCCGGGCAGCGGGTCATAGAGGCCGACCAGCTCCAGGTGGGCGGGGTCGTAGCGCTCCATGAGGACGGCGGGCACCTCGTCGACCAGGCCGATGAAGGCCTGGTGGTGCGGGTGGGCGGCGAACGCCGCGTACTCGCGCTCGACGTCCTCCAGGCTCGCGTCCTGCATCATCCAGAAGGCGGCCTTGGGGTGGGTGACCCAGGCGTGGATCAGCTCCGCGTCCTTGAGGGGATCGAGCGGGCGGAAGCGGACGGTCATATCGCGAACTCCTGGAAAGCGATGGTCTTCTCTACGGGGTAGTACTGGGAGCCCAGCATCTCCCCGATGATGTACGCGTTGCGATACGCCCCCATGCCCAGGTCGGGCGAGGTGATCGAGTGGGTGTGCACGGCCGAGTTCTGCAGGAAGATCCCGCGGCCGGTCGTGTCGATCGCGTAGTTGCGGGCCACGTCGAAGCGGCCCTGGGCGTCCCAGTTGATGCGGTCGCGGACCGGTTCGAGGAAGGCGGGGACGGTGTACTTGTACCCGGTGGCGAGGATCAGGCCCTCGGTCTCCAGGGTGAAGTCCTTCTCCTGCTCCTCCTGGCGGAAGCCGAGCGTGTACGTGCCGCTGGTGTCGTCGTACGCGGCGGCGTGCAGCGCGGAGTTGGTCAGGAGGCGGGTGGGGACGGGGCCGTTCAGGTTCTTCTGGTAGAGCAGGTCGAAGACGGCGTCGATGAGCTCGCCGTCGATGCCCTTGAAGAGGCCCTTCTGCTGGGTCTCCAGGCGGTACCGGGTCTGCTCGGGGAGCGCGTGGAAGTAGTCCACGTACTCCGGGGAGGTCATCTCCAGGGTGAGCTTCGTGTACTCCAGCGGGAAGAAGCGGGGGGAGCGGGTCACCCAGTTCAGCTTGTAGCCGTGGACGTCGATCTCCGAGAGGAGGTCGTAGTAGATCTCCGCCGCGCTCTGGCCGCTGCCGACCAGGGTGATCGACTTCTTCTTCTGGAGCTCCTCCTTGTTCGGGAGGTAGCGCGAGTTGTGGATGAGGTCGCCGCCGAGGTCCTGGCAGGTCTCGGGGACGTACGGCGGGGTGCCGGTGCCGAGGACGATCCGGCGGGCGCGGAAGGTCTCCCCGGTCTCGGTGGCGACGACGTAGACGTCGTCGGCGGCGTCGAAGGTCACCTCGGCGACGGTCGTCGACCAGCGGACCGAGGTCAGCTTTCCGGCGGCCCAGCGGCAGTAGTCGTTGTACTCGGTCCGCAGCGGGTAGAAGTTCTCGCGGATGTAGAACGAGTACAGCCGGCCCTTCTCCTTCAGGTAGTTGAGGAAGGAGTACGGGGACGTCGGGTCGGCCATGGTGACCAGGTCCGACATGAACGGCGTCTGGAGGTGGGCGCCTTCGAGGAACATGCCCGAGTGCCACTCGAAGTCCGGCTTGGACTCCAGGAAGAGACCGTTCAGGTGGTCGATGGGCTCGGCCAGGCAGGCGAGTCCGAGGTTGAACGGGCCGAGCCCGATGCCGATGAAGTCGTACGTCTCGGGCGTCTCAGGCGTGGACAAGGGTCTCTCCCAGGTACTGCTCGGCGTGGCCGGCGATCAGGTCGAGGACGGCGGCGATGTCGGCCGCGGTCGTCTCGGGGTTGAGCAGGGTGAACTTCAGGTACTGGCGGCCGTCGACCTTGGTGCCGGCGACGACGGCCTCGCCGGAGGCGAAGAGGGCCTTGCGGGCGTAGAGGTTCGCCCGGTCGATCTCGTCGGGCGAGGTCACGGCCTCGGGGACGTAGCGGTAGACGAGGGTGGAGAGCTGCGGCTCGACCACGACGTCGTAGCGCGGGTCGGCGGCGAGCAGCGCGAAGCCCTCCCGGGCCAGGTCGCAGACCTCGTCGAAGAGTTCGCCGACGCCGTCGGCGCCCATCACACGCAGCGTCATCCAGAGCTTGAGCGCGTCGAAGCGGCGGGTCGTCTGGAGCGACTTGTCGACCTGGTTCGGTATCTGCTCGGCGATCGTGCGGCGCGGGTTGAGGTAGTCCGCGTGGTACGTCGCGTGGCGCAGGGTGGCGCCGTCGCGGACCAGGAGGGCGGAGGAACTCACCGGCTGGAAGAAGGACTTGTGGTAGTCGACGGTGACCGAGTCGGCCCGCTCGATGCCGTCCAGGAGGTGGCGGCGGGTGCGGGAGGCGAGCAGTCCGCAGCCGTAGGCCGCGTCGACGTGCATCCAGGCGCCGTACTCGTCGGCGAGGGCGGCGATCTCGGGCAGCGGGTCGATGGAGCCGAAGTCGGTGGTGCCGGCGGTGGCGACGATCGCCATCGGGACGAGGCCCTCGGCGCGGCAGGCCTCCAGCTCGGCGGCGAGGACGACGGACTGCATGCGCTTGGTCCGGTCGACCGGGATGGAGATGACGGCGTCGGCGCCGAGGCCGAGGAGGGTGGCCGACTTCTGGACGCTGAAGTGGCTGCACTCGGAGGAGAAGACGCGGAGCCTGGAGAGGTCCGTCGTCTTGGCCTCCTCGCGGGCGAGGAGCAGGGCCTGGAGGTTGGACTGCGTACCGCCGCTGGTGAACACGCCGTCGGCGGCGGGGCCGAGGCCGATCCGGCCGGTCGTCCAGTCGATCAGCTTCCGCTCGATGAGGGTGCCGCCGGCGCTCTGGTCCCAGGTGTCGAGCGAGGAGTTGACGGCCGAGAGGACGGCCTCGCCGAGGACGGCGGGGATGACGACCGGGCAGTTGAGGTGGCCCAGGTAGCGGGGGTGGTGGAAGTAGACGGCGTCGCGGAGGTAGACGCTCTCCAGCTCGTCGAGGGCGGCGGAGGAGTCACCGAGCGGCCGGTCGAGGTCCACGGCGTCGATGACGGGGGCCAGTTCGGCGGGCGTGACACCGGTGAACGGGCGGCGCGTCGCGGCGAGTTTGTCCGCCACCCGCTCGACTCCTTCGGTGACGGAGCGCCGGTAGCTCTCCGCCGTGGCGTCGTTGAGCAGGTGGGAGCGCATGTGGGGGCCCTTTCGGGAGGAACGCTGAGGGAAGCCGTGCAAAAGTAAGGTTAGCCTAACCTAATTTTGAAAGCCAAATGACCCCCAACCGGGAAGGGTTGGGGGTCATTTGGGGAAACGGGGGGAGCGGGGGGGGAGGGGTTACGGGAGGGCGGGGGAGGGAGGGGTTACGCGTCTTCCTGCGTCTCGTCCGGCACCTCGCGCAGCGCGTCCTCGGACAGGCCCTTGCGCCAGTAGCCGACGAACGTCACCCGGCGGCGGTCGAGTTCGCGCTCGCGCACGAAGTGGCGGCGCAGCGCCTTCACCGCGCCGGACTCGCCCGCGATCCACACGTACGGGGCCTCACCGGGGAGTTCGACCCCGCGCACCGCGTCCACGGCGGACGGCGCCCCCTCCTCCTGTACGAGCCAGGTGACCGTGGCGTCCGCCTCGGTCGCGAGGTCCATGCGGTCGCCGGAGTACGGCACTTCGAGGAACACCTGCGCGCGGGTCTCGGCCGGGAGCCACTCCAGGATCGCCGAGGCGGCCGGCAGGGCCGTCTCGTCCGCCCAGATCAGTACGGAGTCGGCGTCCTCGGGCAGCTGGAAGCGGACGCCCGTGTTCGCGGCGACCGCCGGGCCGAGGACGACCACGCGGTCGCCCGGCGTGGCCTGCGCGGCCCAGCGGCAGGCCGGTCCGCCGTCCTCGTGGATCGCGAAGTCGATGTCCATCTCGTTCGGGTCCGTGCGCTGCTCGCGGACCGTGTACGAGCGCATCACGGCCCGCTCGCCGTCGGGCATCGCCCGCCACGCGCCCAGGATCGCGTACATGTCCGGGTCGTCCAGCGGCGGCAGGACGGGCGCCTCCTGGCCGGGGTGCGGCAGGAAGAGGGAGAGCGACTGGTCGCGGCCCCCGGCGGCGAACCTCTTCAGGTCCTCGCCGGTGAAGGTGACGCGGACCAGCGACGGGCCGAGCCGCCGGGTCCGGTCGACCTGGAGGGAGAAGAACTGGAAGGGGGCGGTCTCGGCGGTCGTCACGGGTCAGGACACCTTCTTCGCGTTCTCCAGGGCCTTCGCCAGGTCCTCCAGGAGCGGGGCGCACTTGGCGTAGGAGTAGACGGGCTCGGTCACGCGCGGGATCACCTGGCCGGCCTTGACGGCGGGCAGCGCGCCCCAGGTCGGCTTGGCCTTCAGCTGCTCGGGCTGGAGGGTGCCGGTGCGGTTGTCGAGCATGATGACGTCGGCCTGGTACTTGTCGACGTTCTCCCAGCTGAGGCCCTCGAACCAGCCGCCCTGGTCCAGCTTGGTCGGGACGACCAGGTTGACGCCGAGCTCCTTGAAGAAGAGCGTGTCGGTCGGGCGGGCCGGGGTGGAGACGTAGAAGAGGTCGGGGGAGCCGGAGCCGATCAGGACCTTGATGTCCTTCTTGCTCTTGGCGGCCTTGCGGACGCGCTCGGCGGCGGCCTCGAAGCGGGCCTTGTCGGCCTTGATCTGCGCGGTCTGCACGTCGGCGCCGAGCGAGGCGGCCAGGTCGGCATGGCGCTGGAGGACGGCCGGCATCGACAGGTCCGAGGCCCACAGGGCGACGCTCGGGGCGATCTTGAGGATCTTGTCCTTCTGCTCCGCCGGGACGTACCAGAGGTCGTTCTTCTCCCACATGTCCGTGACGAGGACCTCGGGGTTCAGCTTGAGGTACTCCTCGATCTTGAACTCGCCCCAGACGTTGCCGATGACCGCGACCTTGTCGATGTCGAGGTCGCCCGCCTGGACGTCCGGCTTCCTCGCCTTGGTCTTCGGGTCCTCGACGTAGGTCGGGCCGAAGACGCCGACGACCTCGACGCCGAAGTCGTGCAGGGCGGCGGCGGTGCCGGTGAAGGCGACGATCCGCTTCGGGGTGGTCTTCGCCTTCACGGTCAGGCCACGGTCGTCCTTGAACTCCCAGGAACCGGACTTGGCCGAGGCGGAGGGGGCCGTCGCGCCGCCGTCCTTCTTCGTGTCGCTGCCGCAGGCGGCGAGCGCGGCGCCGAGCCCGAGGGCACCGCCCGCGGCCAGCAGGCCGCGACGGGTGAGACGGGTGGCGCGGGCGGTGCTGGGCATGGCGGAGTCGCTTTCGGTACGAGCAGGGGTCGGCCGAAGTGGGGCCGAAATGCTGGGCCAAGGTAAGTCGAAGGTAGGTTAGCCTAACCAAACGTCGATCAGTAGGGGTGGGGGCGTGAGGCGTGGATCACGCGAAGGAGCCCGCCGCCCCGGGTGGGGGTGACGGGCTCCTTCGGTGCGTCGGTGGATCAGGCCGGAAGGCCCAACTCCCGCGCGATCAGCATGCGCTGGACCTCGCTCGTGCCCTCGCCGATCTCCAGGATCTTCGAGTCGCGCCACATGCGGGCCACCGGGTACTCGTTCATGAAGCCGTAGCCGCCGTGGATCTGGGTCGCCTCACGGGCGTTGTCCACCGCCACCGTGGAGGAGTACAGCTTCGCGATCGCCGCCTCCTTCTTGAACGGCTCGCCGAGGACGAGCCGTGAGGCCGCGTCCCGCCAGCCGATCCGGGACATGTGAGCCTTCGTCTCCATGTCGGCGATCTTGAACTGGATCGCCTGGTTGTCGGCGATCGGCCGGCCGAAGGCGTGGCGCTCGTGCGCGTACTTCACCGACTCGTCCACACAGCCCTGCGCGAGCCCGGTGGCGAGCGCTGCGATCGCGACCCGGCCCTCGTCCAGGATCCGCAGGAACTGCGCGTAACCGCGGCCCTCTTCGCCGAGCAGGTTCTCCACGGGGACGCGGACGTCGGAGAAGGAGAGCTCCCGGGTGTCCGAGGCGTTCCAGCCGACCTTCGAGTACGGGGCGGCGACCGTGAAGCCCGGCGTGCCGGACGGGACGATGATCGAGGAGATCAGCGGGCGGCCGTCGGGCTTGCGGCCGGTGACCGCCGTGACCGTCACCAGACCCGTGATGTCCGTACCGGAGTTGGTGATGAAGCACTTCGAGCCGTTGATGACCCAGTGGTCGCCGTCCCGGACGGCGGTGGTGCGGGTGCCGCCGGCGTCGCTGCCCGCGCCCGGCTCCGTCAGACCGAAGGCGCCCAGCATCTCGCCGCTGGTCAGCTTCGGCAGCCACTCCCGCTTCTGCTCCTCCGTGCCGAAACGGAAGACCGGCATGGCGCCGAGGGAGACGCCCGCCTCCAGCGTGATGGCGACGGAGGAGTCGACCCGGGCGAGCTCCTCCAGGGCGATGCCGAGCGCGAGGTAGTCACCGCCCATGCCGCCGTACTCCTCGGGGAACGGCAGCCCGAACAGGCCCATGCGGCCCATCTCGGCGACGATCTCGTACGGGAACTCGTGCCGCTCGTAGTAGTCGCCGATCTTCGGGGCGACGACGTCGTGCGCGAAGGCCTCGACGGTACGGCGGAGTTCCTCGTGCTCTTCGGTGAGCCGGTGGTCGAGGGACATGGGTTTCGTCACTCCTTGTGGGAGAGGGCGCGGACGGTACGGGAAGGGCTGGGCCGGCCCAGCTGTTCGGCCATCCACCCGCTCGTGGCGGTGAGGGCGGCCAGATCGACCCCGGTCTCGATGCCGAGACCGTCGAGCATCCACACGAGGTCCTCGGTGGCGAGATTGCCGGTCGCGCTCTTCGCGTACGGGCAGCCGCCGAGGCCGCCGGCGGAGGCGTCGACCGTGGTCACCCCGTGCCGCAGCGCGGTGAGGGTGTTGGACAGGGCCTGTCCGTAGGTGTCGTGGAAGTGCACGGCGATACGGGAGGCGGGGACCCCGGCCTCGTCGAGCGCGGCCAGGAGCGCCTGGACGTGGCCCGGGGTGGCGACACCGATGGTGTCGCCCAGGCTCAGCTCGTCGCAGCCCATCTCGGCGAGGGCCTTCGTGACGCGGACGACCTGCTCGATCGGGACGGCGCCCTCCCAGGGGTCGCCGAAGCACATCGACAGATAGCCGCGGACCTTGAGCCCCGCCTCTATGGCGCGGGTGACCGTCGGCGCGAAGAGCGCGAGCGCCTCGTCGACGGTCCGGTTGAGGTTGGCCTTCGCGAAGGACTCCGTCGCGGAGGCGAAGACCGCGATCTCCCGCGCCCCGAGCGCGAGGGCCCGGTCGAGACCGCGCTCGTTCGGCACGAGGACCGGGAGGCGGACGGGCAGGTCGCGGACGAGCGGGAACAGCTCCTCGGCGTCCGCCAGTTGGGGCACCCACTTCGGGTGCACGAAGCTGGTCGCCTCGACCGTGTCCAGGCCGGCGGCGGCGAGCCGCCGGATGAACTCGGCCTTCACGGCGGTCGGGACGGCCGACTTCTCGTTCTGCAGCCCGTCGCGGGCCCCGACCTCGTGGATCCGCACCCGGGCGGGCAGAGCGGGGTCGCGCACGGTCATGGGCAGACCCAGGCCCGTGGTCATGATTCCTCCCGGGGGGCGACGACGGCCAGGATCTGGTCCATGGCGACGGTGGAACCGGGCGTGACGTCGAGCTCGGTGACGGTGCCGGCGTGCGGGGCGGAGATGACGTGCTCCATCTTCATCGCCTCGACGACGAGCAGGCTCTGCCCGGCCTCGACCTCGTCCCCGACGGCCACCTTGACGACGGTGACGGTGCCGGGCATCGGCGCGGCGAGCGTGTCCGCCCCACCGTGCCGGGCCCCGCTGAGCGCGGCCTCGACGGGGTCGTGGTCGAGCACGTGCCAGGAATCGCCGTCCCGGCCGAGCCAGTTGCCGCTGCGGTGGAAGTGATGGGTGAGCCCGTCGAGCGTGACCGTCACGGCGGTGTCCGTGACCCGGGCGCCGCCCGGCGCCTCGACCGTCACGGGTTCGAGTCCCGGGACGCGTACGGGGAAGGGCAGCGGGGCCGGACGCCCGCCGAGCCGCCAGCCGCTCGGGACCGAGAAGGGGTCCGCCCAGCCGTCCCGGGGCGCCGGGGTCAGCTCCGCCAGCCGTACGGCCGCCGCCGCCGCGTACACCTCTTCCGGGACGCCCGACGGGACCAGGCTTTCCGCTTCCCGTTCCACCAAGCCCGTGTCCAGGGCACCGGAGACGACGTCCGGGTGGGCCAGCAGCCTCCGCAGGAAGCCCGCGTTCGTGGGGACGCCGAGGGTGACCGTGTCGGCGAGGGCAGCGCGCAGCCGGCGCAGGGCCGTGGGGCGGTCCGGGGCGTGGACGATGACCTTCGACAGCATCGGGTCGTACAGGGACGAGACCTCCGTGCCCTGCGACAGGCCCGAGTCCGTACGGACGCCCTGCCCCTGCGGTTCGTTCAGGGCGAGCACCGTGCCACCCGAGGGGAGGAAGCCCCGCGAGGGGTCCTCCGCGCAGATGCGGGCCTCGATCGCCCAGCCGGTCAGCGTGATGTCCGACTGCGCGAACGGGAGCGGCTCGCCCGCGGCGACCCGCAGCTGCCACTCCACCAGGTCGACGCCGGTGATCAGCTCCGTCACCGGGTGCTCGACCTGGAGGCGGGTGTTCATCTCCATGAAGTAGTACGCCGACGGGTCGACGCCCGGGACGATGAACTCGACCGTGCCCGCGCCCACATAGCCGCAGGAGCGCGCCGCCTCGACGGCCGCCGCGCCCATCGACGCCCGGACCTCCGGGGTGAGGAGCACGGACGGCGCCTCTTCGATGATCTTCTGGTGGCGGCGCTGGAGCGAGCACTCGCGCTCGCCCAGGTGGATCACGTTCCCGTGGGTGTCCGCGAGGACCTGGATCTCGATGTGCCGCGGCCGGTCGATCCACCGCTCCACGAGCAGCGTGTCGTCACCGAACGAGGCCCGCGCCTCCCGGCGGGCCGCCGCGATCTCCTCCTCCAGGACCGCCAGGTCCCGGACGAGCCGCATGCCCTTGCCGCCGCCGCCGGCGGACGGCTTGAGGAGGACGGGTGCGCCCAGCTCGCGGGCCGCCTCGACCAGTTCGGGGTCGGCCGCGCCGGGGACGACGGGCACGCCCGCCGCCTTCACGGTCTCCTTCGCCCGGATCTTGTCGCCCATCAGGGCGATCGCCTCGGCGGTCGGGCCGATGAAGACCAGACCCGCGTCGGCGCACGCCCGCGCGAAGCCGGCGTTCTCCGCGAGGAAGCCGTACCCCGGGTGCACGGCCTGCGCCCCGGTGCGGGCGGCGGCGTCGAGGAGGGCCGGGACGGACAGGTACGACTCGGCGGCCGGCGGCGGACCGATCCGTACCGCCGTGTCCGCCTCCCGTACGTGCCGGGCGTCGGCGTCCGCGTCGCTGTAGACGGCCACCGACCGCACGCCCATCTCCCGCAGGGTGCGGATGACGCGGACGGCGATCTCTCCTCGGTTGGCCACCAGCACGGTGTCGAACATGCTGCGCATCTCTTGGGAGCCCTTCACATCCGGAAGACGCCGAACTGGGGGTCACCCAGCGGCGCGTTGGCACAGGCGGTCAGGGCGAGGCCGAGGACCTGCCGGGTCTCCAGCGGGTCGATGACCCCGTCGTCCCAGAGCCGGGCGCTCGCGTAGTAGGCGCTGCCCTGGGTCTCGTACTGCTCGCGGATCGGAGCCTTGAAGGCCTCCTCGTCCTCCGCGCTCCACTCGTCGCCGAGCTGGTCCCGCTTGACCGTCGCGAGGACGGACGCGGCCTGCTCGCCGCCCATGACGGAGATCTTGGCGTTGGGCCACATCCACAGGAAGCGCGGCGAGTACGCCCGGCCGCACATCGAGTAGTTGCCCGCGCCGTACGAACCGCCGACGACGACCGTCAGCTTCGGGACCCGGGTGGTGGCCACGGCCGTGACCATCTTGGCGCCGTGCTTGGCGATGCCGCCGTGCTCGTACGCCTTGCCGACCATGAAGCCGGTGATGTTCTGGAGGAAGACGAGCGGGATCCCGCGCTGGTCGCACAGCTCGATGAAGTGCGCGCCCTTCTGGGCGGACTCGGCGAACAGGATGCCGTTGTTGGCGACGATCCCGACCGGGTGGCCGTGGATGCGGGCGAAGCCGGTGATCAGCGTCTGCCCGTACTCGGACTTGAACTCCTGGAAGCGGGAGCCGTCCACGACCCGGGCGATCACCTCGCGCACGTCGTACGGGGTGCGGGAGTCCACCGGCACCGCGCCGTACAGCCCGGCGGGGTCGACCTTCGGCTCCTCGGGCCGCTCGACCGACCAGGGGAGCGGGCCGCGCTCGGGGAGCGTCGCGACGATGTTCCGGACGATCCGCAGGGCGTGCGCGTCGTCCTCCGCGAGGTGGTCGGTGACGCCGGAGATCCGCGAGTGGACCTCGCCGCCGCCGAGCTCCTCCGCCGTGACGACCTCGCCGGTCGCCGCCTTCACCAGCGGCGGACCGCCCAGGAAGATCGTGCCCTGGTTCCGTACGATCACGGCCTCGTCGCTCATCGCCGGGACGTACGCGCCGCCCGCCGTGCACGAGCCGAGGACCGCCGCGATCTGCGGGATGCCGGCGCCCGACATCCGGGCCTGGTTGTAGAAGATCCGCCCGAAGTGCTCCCGGTCGGGGAAGACCTCGTCCTGCATGGGCAGGAACGCGCCGCCCGAGTCGACCAGGTAGAGGCAGGGGAGACGGTTCTCCAGCGCCACCTCCTGGGCGCGCAGGTGCTTCTTCACGGTCATCGGGTAGTACGTGCCGCCCTTGACCGTGGCGTCGTTCGCGACGATCACGCACTCGCGGCCCGAGACCCGGCCGATGCCGGCGATGACGCCGGCGGCCGGGGCCTGGTCGCCGTACATCCCGTTCGCCGCGAGCGGGGCCAGCTCCAGGAACGGAGAGCCCGGGTCGAGGAGCGTGTCCACGCGGTCCCGCGGCAGCAGCTTCCCGCGCGCCGTGTGCCGGGCGCGGGACTTCTCACCGCCCCCCAGCGCGGCGGCGGCGAGCTTGGCGCGCAGGGTCGCGGCCAGCTCGTGGTGCGCTGCCTCGTTGGCCTGCCAGGCCGCGGACGCGGGATCCGCCGCGCTCGTCAGCACAGGTGCCTGCTGCATCCCTCGAGCTCCCTTGCTCGGTTAATGAGCGTTAACGTATGCCGCTCAGGTTAACGACCGCTAACCGGGTTGTCTAGAATCGATCGCATGACCACGACCGCCAGGACCACCGCACCGACGCGACGCGAGCAGATCCTCAAAGAGGCCGCCCGCCTGTTCGCCGAGCGCGGCTTCCACGGCGTGGGCGTGGACGAGATAGGAGCGGCCGTCGGCATCAGCGGCCCCGGGCTCTACCGCCACTTCCCCGGCAAGGACGCGATGCTCGCCGAGCTGCTCGTCGGGATCAGCGAGCGGCTCCTCACCGGCGGGCGCATCCGGGTCGGCGAGACCACCGGCGACCCGGAGGCCGTCCTCGCCTCCCTCGTCGACGGGCACATCGACTTCGCCCTCGACGACCGGCCGCTGATCACGCTCCACGACCGGGAGCTCGACCGGCTCAAGGACGAGGACCGCAAGCGGGTGCGGCAGCTCCAGCGCCAGTACGTGGAGCTGTGGGTGCCGGTGGTGCGGGAGCTGTACCCGGCCGTCGGCGAGGCCGAGGTGCGGACCACCGTCCACGCCGTCTTCGGGCTCCTGAACTCGACCCCGCACCTGGCCGCACTCGGGCGCGAACCGATGGAGGCGCTGCTGCGCCGGCTGGCGCACGGGGCGTTCGGAGCGCTGGGGGCCGAGTAGGGCGCGACGGGGTCCGGGGTCCGTAGTCCGGGACGGGCTGCTCGTCACAGAGCGCACTCGGACAGAATGAACCCCATGCCGATACTCAGCCGCCCCGCCCTTGTCGAGCACCTCGTCCGCACCCGGATCGCCGGAGACGTGGCCACGCCGCGCGACAACAACCTGTCCCACTACAGAAAGCTCGCCAACGGCGACCGGCACTACTGGCTCGGTCTGGAGCTGGGCGACCGCTGGGCCGACGAGCAGGACGTGCTCGCCGTGATGGCCGAGCGGTGCGGGGTCGTCGACGACCCGGCCCACCGGACCGGCCAGGACACCATCGACCCCGAGCTGACCGTCGACGGCCTCGACCGGATGGCCGCCCGCCTCCGCAAGGCCGCCGCCGGCAAGGAGCGGGTCCTCTTCGCGACCGGTCACCCGGGCGCGCTCATCGACGTCCACAGCCGGGTCGCCGCCGCGCTGCGCGCCCAGGGCTGCGACATCGTCCGCATCCCCGGCGGGCTGATCGCCGACGAGGGGTACGTCGTGCAGTTCGCCGACGTCGCCGTCTTCGAGCGCGGTGCCACCCTCTGGCACACCCACTCCCCGGAGCCGATGAACGCGATCCTCGACGCGCTCGGCGAGGAGGGCCGCCCCGACCTGGTCATCGCGGACCACGGCTGGGCCGGGCGTGCGGGCCAGCGTGGCATCGACTCCGTCGGTTACGCGGACTGCAACGACCCCGCCCTCTTCATCGGGGAGGCCGAGGGCACGATGCAGGTCACGATCCCGCTCGACGACCACGTCGTCGACCCCCGCTTCTACGAGCCGATGACGGCGTACACGCTGGACGCCTCAGGCCTGCTCTGAGGGATCCGAGGGCCTGGCCCGGAGCTGGCCCAGGCCCGGCGTCGGGTCCAGGTACACCCGGCGGATCGACGGGAAGCGCTCGCGGAGCTGGGCCTCGGCGTCCTCGCAGGTCCATTCGATCTGTTCCGCCGAGGCCACGTCCCGGAAGTCGATCTTCGCGGCGATCAGAACCTCGGAGGGCCCCTGGATGAGGGTCGTCAGCTCGACGACGTCCACGATGTGCGGGACGGTGAGCAGTTCCTCGCGGACCGCGTCCCGCAGGGACCGGGGGAGCGGGCGGCCGATGAGGAGTTCGGCGTTGGAGCGGCCGAGGACCCAGGCCACGTACACGAGCAGGAAGCCGATGAGGATCGAGGCGACGCCGTCCCAGACGCCGGAGCCGGTGATCTGGCCGCCGAGGAGGCCGCCCGCCGCCAGCATCAGTCCGGCGAGGGCGGCGGAGTCCTCCATGACCACCGCCTTGACGGTGGTGTCCGCGGTGTACCGGAGGTAGCGGCCGAGCGGGGTCTTCATCCGCTCCGCCTCGGCCTGGACCTGCTTGATCCCGGTCCGCAGGGAGTAGCCCTCCAGGAGGAAGGCGACGCCGAGGACGATGTAGGAGACGAGCGGGTCGCCGAGCTCCTCGCCGTGGACGAGGGTGTGGATGCCGTCGTAGATGGAGAAGACCGCGCCGCCGACGAAGGTCGCGACGGCCGCCAGCATCGCCCACACGTACCGTTCGCCCGCGTATCCGACGGGATGCTCCTCGTCGGCCGGTTTGTCGCTCCGCTTGAGCGCGGTGAGCAGCATGCCCTCGGTGACGGTGTCGGCGACCGAGTGGGCCGCCTCCGACAGCATCGCGCTCGATCCGCTGATGATGCCGGCGACGGCCTTGGCGACGGCGATCCCGAGGTTCGCCGCCGCCGCCACGATCACCGTGACGGTGCTCTCGCCGTTCCCCGGGCTCTCGCCGGTGCCCGCGTGCTCGCCGTTTCCCGCGCGCTCGCCGGTCCCCGTGCTTTCGCCGTTATCCGCCATGACCGGACGGTATGTCCGATCATCAGCGCGGAACGCGAACGACACCCTCCTGGATGACGGAGATGGCCAGCTTCCCGTCCTGCGTCCAGATCCGGGCCTGGCCGAGTCCGCGTCCGCCGGAGGCGGAGGGCGACTCCTGGTCGTAGAGCAGCCATTCGTCGGCCCGGAAGGGCCGGTGGAACCACATGGCGTGGTCGAGGGAGGCCCCGACCACGTCCCCGACGGCCCAGCCGCCCCGCCCGTGCGCGAGCAGGACGGAGTCGAGCAGCGTCATGTCGGAGACGTACGTCGCCAGGCAGACGTGCAGCAGGTGGTCGTCGGCCAGCTTGCCGTTCGTACGGAACCACACCTGCGAGCGCGGCTCGCGCGGTTCCCCGACGGAGCCCCAGGGCGGGGTGTCGGCGTACCGCAGGTCCACCGCCGCCCGCGCCTCGACCAGCCGTTCCGCGACCTCCGCCGGCAGGTGCCGGGGAAGCATCTCGGCGGCCGTCGGCAGCGACTCCGGGTCCGGCGCGGCCGGCATGTCCGCCTGGTGGTCGAGCCCCTCCTCGTACGCCTGGAAGGAGGCGGAGAGGTGGAAGATCGGCTGGCCGTGCTGGACGGCGACGACCCGGCGGGTGGTGAAGGAGCGGCCGTCGCGGATGCGGTCGACCGTGTAGACGATCGGCGCGCCCGGGTCCCCGGGGCGCAGGAAGTACGCGTGCAGGGAGTGTGCGAGCCGGTCCTCGGGCACGGTGCGGCCCGCCGCCACCAGCGCCTGGGCGGCCACCTGGCCGCCGAAGACGCGGGGGACGAGCGCGGAGCGGGACTCCCCGCGGAAGATGTCCCGCTCGATCCGCTCCAGGTCGAGCAGATCGAGCAGGGCATCCAGTGCGTCGTGCGGTTCGGGCACCTGGACTACAGGCCCATCGACTTCGCGATGATCGACTTCATGATCTCGCTGGTGCCGCCGTAGATGCGGTTGACGCGGTTGTCGGCGTACAGGCGGGCGATCGGGTACTCGTTCATGTAGCCGTAGCCGCCGTGCAGCTGGAGGCAGCGGTCGATGACGCGGTGCGCGACCTCGGTGCAGAAGAGCTTGGCGCTCGCGGCCTCGGCCGGGGACAGCTCGCCGGCGTCCAGGGCCTCCAGGGCGCGGTCGGCGACGGCCTCGGCCGCGTCCACCTCGGCCTGGCAGGCGGCCAGCTCGAACTTGGTGTTCTGGAAGTGCGCGACCGGCTTGCCGAAGACGGTGCGGTCCTGCACGTAGTCCTTGGCGAAGCGGACGGCGGCCTTGGCCTGGGCGTAGGCGCCGAAGGCGATGCCCCAGCGCTCGGAGGCCAGGTTGTGGCCGAGGTAGGAGAAGCCCTTGCCCTCCTCGCCCATCAGGTCCTCGACCGGCACCTTGACGTCGACGAAGGCCAGCTCGGCCGTGTCGGAGGTGCGCAGGCCCAGCTTGTCCAGCTTGCGGCCGATGGAGTAGCCCTCGGACTTGGTGTCCACGGCGAAGAGGGAGATGCCGAAGCGGCGGTCCTCGGCCGACGGGGCGGACGTCCGGGCGCAGACGATCACGCGGTCGGCGTGGACGCCACCGGTGATGAAGGTCTTCGAGCCGTTGAGGACGTAGTGCGTGCCGTCCTCGGAGAGCTTGGCGGTGGTCTTCATGCCCGCGACGTCGGAGCCGGTGCCCGGCTCGGTCATCGCCAGCGCCCACATCTCCTCGCCGGTGACGAACTTCGGCAGGTAGCGCTTCTTCTGCTCGTCGGTGGAGAGCATCTTGATGTAGGGGAGGGCGAGCAGCACGTGCACGCCGGAGCCGCCGAAGGCCACGCCCGCGCGCGAGGTCTCCTCGTACAGGACGGCCTCGAACTTGTGGGTGTCCAGGCCCGCGCCGCCGAACTCCTCGGGCACGTTGATGCCGAAGATGCCCAGCTCGCCGAGCTTGTCGTAGAACTCGCGCGGCGCCTGGCCCGCCGCGAACCACTCGTCGTAGACGGGGACGACCTCGGCCTCGATGAAGGCGCGGATGGTCTCCCGGAACGCCTCGTGGTCCTCGTTGAATACGGTACGGCGCACGGTGCGACTCCTCCGGTGTGCGGGCGGGCCCAGTTGTCTAAGCGCTTGCTCAGTCTGTCGTCAACGAAGTTACCCAGCGGTCACCCACCCTGTCCAGACTCCTCGCCTGTGATCCAGGCCCGCCCCACGGAGTCGTACCCGTACACGGGCCGCCCCTTCGCCCCGCTCGTCCGAAAGGGTGCGCCGTCCTCGTCCCCGATCCGGACCGTGCCCCGGCGCCCCTCCGAGCTCCACTCCAGCTCCAGGTACCAGCGGCAGTCGCACCCCGCCGCCCCCGCCGAGACCAGCAGCTCCTCCGGCTCGGCGGCGCTGACCGCGTACGGGAAGGAGACCGCCGGGAGCGTCCGGCCCTCCTCCCCGGAGGCGTCGTACCCGTCCAGCGCCCGCGCCACCGGCCGCGGCCGGTCCAGGTCCACCTCGAAGAGGCGCGGCGTCACCGCCCCGCCGCACCCGTCGTCCATCCGGTACGCCGCCCACGGCAGCGGCGCGCCCCGCTCCACCACCCGCACGTGCAGCGCCTGGAGCACCACCGCCGCCGCGCCCTTCCCCTGCACCGACACCCGCACCAGCGTCTCCCCGCCGTGCACGGCCCCCCGCGCCGCCGCCCAGCTCCGCGCGTCGGCCGCCTCCGGCGGGGGAGGGGGCGTCCGCTCCACGAGGTAGGTGTGCCCGCACCCGTTCTTCCAGAGGTGCGAGGCGACCGTCCACGTCAGCGGCGCCGGTGGTTCGGCGGCCCGCTCCGGGGTCTTCCCGGGCAGGAGTACGGCTCCGAGCGTCACCGTCCCCACGACCGCCAGCGCCCCGCCGACCACGCCCACCCACCCCCACCGGCGCCTCCGCCGCTCGGACGGGAGGCCCGGCACGCGCGCGTGCACGGGTTCCAGCTCGGGTTCCAGCTCGGGCTCGGGCGCAGGCTCGGGGGCCGGCTCGGACGCAGGCTCCGGGGCCGGGTCGGACTCCGGCGCCGCGGCCGGCTCGGGCTCGGGCTCCGGTGCCGGTTTCGGTTCCGGGCCGGGCGCGGGCTCCGCGTCGGGCTCCGGCACCGGGGGGCGACGGGTGCGGTCCGCGCGGCTCCAGGCCACCTCCAGGGCCCGCCGCTCCTCCTCGCCCGCCCCGCACAGCAGGGCGAGGCGGTCGACCACGGCGAACTCCTCCGGAACGGTCGCGCCGGAGCAGTAGCGGTGGAGGGTGGACGCGCTGACGCTCAGGCGCCGGCCCAGCGCCTCGTAACTCCTGCCGTCCCGCGCCTTCAGCGCGCGCACGAGCCGCGCGAACTCCTCGACGGCGGCGTCCTTCGGCATTCCATCCCCCTCGCCCCTGCGTCCCACGCTTTATGTCCTTGCACGTCAGCGGGGGTGGGATGGTTCCGGGACGGGTGGAGGGCGCGCCGCCGTTGCCCGGGGCGGGCGGGGGCCCCGACGCTGGTGGAAGCACTGACCGAACGACCCGACGGGGGATCCACCACCATGAACAAGCTCCGTACCGCACTCGCCGCCACCGCCGCTGCCGCCCTGGGCCTCGCCGCCCTCGCCACGGGCCCGGCGCAGGCCGCCGCCCAGCCCGCCTTCCTCGCCGCCTCCCAGATGCCGCCGTCGTCGACGCCGTGGACCGCCACCCAGGTCTTCACCGGCGTCCCGGAGAACGGCGGCGCCCTCTGCGCCCCGTACAAGATCCCGGCGCAGAACACCCGCTACCGCGAGTTCAACACCGAGCTCGACACCAACGGCGTCCAGATCACCACCGTCGCCCGCACCGAGGCCGACGCCGTGAAGCTGGTCGACACCCTCCGCAAGGCCCTCGCCGGCTGCGGGCCCCTGCTGGAGCGGCAGAACCCGGGCCTCCACGCCGTCAGCGCCTCCCACGGCAAGCTCGCCGTCGAGGAGGGCGCCTGGGTCTACAGCCTGGACACCGCCGACCCGCAGATCGGCAGCACCGACATCCACCTCTTCTCCGTCGGCCGCGACGGCCGCACCGTCACCCTCGTCCGCTGGGGTCAGATGGGCGACTTCAAGGACGCCCCGCTGACCGCCTTCCGCACGACGACGAAGACCGCCGTCAACAAGCTCTACTGACCCGGGGGCTCCCCCAAGGGCTCACCACGGCTCCGCGGCGACGAGGCCGGAACCCGGGCGCGCCGCTGTCGTGCCCGCGGATCCGGTTCCGGGCTAAACCGTGCCGAGGGCGAACCACAGCTCCATCCGGACGTCCGGGTCGTCCAGGTCCCGCTCCAGGAGCGCGGCGCAGCGGGCGATCCGCTGCCGGACGGTGTTGCGGTGGATGTCCATCGCCGCCGCCGTCCGGTCCCAGCTGCCGTGCAGGGACAGCCAGACGCGCAGGGTCTCTCCGAGCGGTTCCGTCAGAGGGGCGAGCAGCGCGCGGGCGTGGGCGGCGGCCTCGTCCGGGTCCACCAGGGCGGCGATGCCACCCGGGCGGTGCCGGGCCAGGGGCGTCCGGGTGGCCTCCGCCCGGCGCAGGGCCCGGGCCGCCTGCGCGTCGGCGGCGGCGAGCTCCGCCGCCTCGGCGGGCGCACCGACCCCCAGGGTCCAGCCGGGCTGGACGGTCACGGGGGCGGAGGCGGGCAGCAGCAGTCGCACGGTCACGGGGGTGCCGTGGGAAGGGCCGCTGCCCGCCTCCTCCGACGGGGCGGCCTCCACCAGCGGTGTGCCCAGGGCCGCCGCGAGCGCCGTCGCCGCGAACGGGGTGCCGTCGCCGCCGCGGGCGTGGACCACCGTCCAGGGCCCCGCGCCCAGCGCCCCCGCGACCTCCTCCGGGGCCGCGCCCAGGAGGAGCCGCACCAGGACCCCGTCCCGTACCGTCACGTCCGCGCCCCGGTGCGGGGCCGTCAGGAGCGACAGCAGCACCACGGCGACGCCCGCGATCGTGTGGTCGCCGGGATCGCGCCGCTCCGCCGCCACCCCGAGCGTCAGCCCGTCCCCGCCGCCCAGCGCGTACGCGGCGAGCCGGAGCCCGCCGCCGTCCCCGCTCGCCGAGGCGGGACCGCCGGGTCGCGGCCCGAGGACCCCCACCAGCTCGCGCAGCGCCCGCGCCGCCTCCGCCGGGATCGCCCGGCCCGCCGCCGTCGACTCCGTACCGTCCGCCCCGAACAGCACTGCCCGCCCGCCCAGCCGGGACGCCAGCGCGCCGAGCACCGCCGGGACCGGGGCGGGCCGGGCCGCGGCCGTCGCCAGGGACTGCTGCGCCTCCGTCACCCGGCGCAGCTCGTGCAGCCGGGCCTCCGCCATGAGCCGCCACAGCGCCCGGGCCACCGCCGTGAACGGGGTCTTCGGCGGCACCTCGACCAGCGGGAGGCCGTGCCGGGCGCAGGCCTCGACGAGCTCCGCCGGGACCGTGTCGTAGACGGGCGTCACCCCGAAACCGAGCGCCGCCGCCCCCGCCTCCACCACGCGGGAGACGTAGTGCGCCGGGTCGGTGAGCAGGACGCCGGCCGTCATGAGCAGCTCGCCGCCGAGGAGGTACGGATACGGGTCGGCCATCTCCGAGGTGTGCACCCAGTGGAGCGGGACGTCCTCGGACCCGGTGAGCAGCCGGAGCCCGAGGTCCCGGCGGGCGAGCAGCGCGGACAGCGGGACCGGTGGCGCCGGGGGAGTGGAGGCCGGATCCACAGGGGGCGTGGGAGTCGTCGGGGGCATGGACGTCATGGGCCTTTCGTACATCCCCCGCCCGGACAGTGGAGGAAACGTACACTTCTTCGTCGCATTCCGGCCACCTACTGTCGTGACATCCCAGAGCCGCGGGTACGGGCGGATGTCCCCGCGATCAGCACCTGGGTCATTCCCCCGCACGACACGCCACCGAGGTTCGCGAAGGAGGGCCGCATGGCCGTCGACTACACAGTGATCGCCCTGTATCTGGCCGGCATGCTGGCGATGGGCTGGTGGGGCATGCGCCGCGCCAAGTCCAAGAGCGAGTTCCTGGTCGCGGGCCGCCGCCTCGGGCCCTGGATGTACTCCGGGACGATGGCCGCCATCGTCCTCGGCGGCGCCTCCACCATCGGCGGTGTCGGGCTCGGCTACAAGTACGGCCTCTCGGGCGCCTGGATGGTCTTCGCCATCGGCCTCGGCCTGCTCGCCCTCTCCGTCTTCTTCTCCGCCCGGATCGCGCGGCTGAAGGTCTACACCGTCTCCGAGATGCTCGACCTGCGCTACGGCGGCCGGGCCGGCGTCATCTCGGGCGTCGTCATGTGGGCGTACACGCTGATGCTCGCGGTCACCTCGACCATCGCCTACGCCACGATCTTCGACGTCCTCTTCGACCTCCCCCGGACGCTCGCGATCATCCTCGGCGGCACCATCGTCGTCGCCTACTCGACGCTCGGCGGCATGTGGTCGATCACCATCACCGACATGGTCCAGTTCGTGGTGAAGACCATCGGCGTGCTGCTCCTGCTCCTGCCGATCGCCGTCGTCAAGGCCGGCGGCTTCGCCGAGATGAAGGCCGCGCTGCCCACCTCGTACTTCGAGCCCCTCGGCATCGGCGGCGAGACGATCTTCACGTACGTGCTGATCTACACCTTCGGCATGCTCATCGGCCAGGACATCTGGCAGCGGGTCTTCACCGCCCGCACCGACAAGGTCGCCAAGTGGGGCGGCACCGTCGCCGGCACCTACTGTCTGCTGTACGCGCTGGCCGGCGCCGTCATCGGCACCGCGGCCAAGGTGCTCTACCCGAACCTGCCCAGCGCCGACGACGCCTTCGCCACCATCGTCAAGGACGAGCTGCCGATGGGCGTCCGGGGCCTCGTCCTCGCCGCCGCGCTCGCCGCCGTCATGTCCACCTCCTCGGGCGCGCTCATCGCCTGCGCCACCGTCGCCAACAACGACATCTGGTCGCGGCTGCGCGGCACCGCGACCGCGGACAAGGACGACCACGACGAAGTGAAGGGCAACCGCCTCTTCATCCTGATCATGGGCGTCGCGGTCATCGTCATCGCCATCGCCCTGAACGACGTCGTGCAGGCCCTCACCGTCGCCTACAACCTGCTGGTCGGCGGGCTCCTCGTGCCGATCCTCGGCGGCCTGCTCTGGCGCCGCGGCACCGTCCAGGGCGCCCTCGCCGCGGTCACCGTCGGCGGTCTCGCCGTCATTGGCCTGATGTGGACTTACGGAATCCTGGCAAATGAGCCTGTTTACTATGGTTTGTTGGCCTCGCTCGCCGCGTATGTGATCGTTTCCCTGGCGACCCGCCCGACGGACGCGGCCGTGCTCGCGAACTGGCGAGCCCGGCTCGCGGGCCAGGACACCACCGGAGCACCCGAGCCGGAGGCCGGGCCCGTCCCGGTGGCCGCGACCGGCTGAACCACCCGCACCACCGGACGAGACCCGTCCGGACGACACCCGCCACACCCAGGAGGACCCGACCATGAGCAGCAGCGACCAGAACACCCCGCGCGGCCCGATCGACTCGTCCCGCACGCCGCGGTACGCCGGTCCCGCGACGTTCGCCCGGCTGCCGCGACTCGACGAGGTCGGCACCACCGACATCGCCGTGGTCGGCGTCCCCTTCGACAGCGGCGTCTCCTACCGCCCCGGCGCCCGCTTCGGCGGCAACGCCATCCGCGAGGCCTCCCGCCTCCTGCGCCCCTACAACCCGGCGCAGGACGCCTCCCCGTTCGCCCTCGCCCAGGTCGCGGACGCCGGTGACATCGCCGCCAACCCGTTCAACATCAACGAGGCCGTCGAGACCATCGAGGCCGCCGCCGACGACCTCCTCGGCACCGGCGCCCGCATGATGACCCTCGGCGGCGACCACACCATCGCGCTGCCGCTGCTGCGCTCCGTCGCCAAGAAGCACGGCCCCGTCGCCCTGCTCCACTTCGACGCGCACCTCGACACCTGGGACACGTACTTCGGCGCCGAGTACACCCACGGCACGCCGTTCCGCCGGGCCGTCGAGGAAGGCATCCTCGACACCGAGGCGCTCTCCCACGTCGGCACCCGCGGCCCCCTCTACGGCAAGCAGGACCTCACCGACGACGAGAAGATGGGCTTCGGCATCGTCACCTCGGCCGACATCTACCGCCGCGGCGCCGACGAGGTCGCCGACCAGCTCCGCCAGCGCATCGGCAACCGCCCGCTGTACATCTCCATCGACATCGACTGCCTCGACCCGGCCCACGCGCCCGGCACCGGCACCCCCGAGGCCGGCGGCATGACCTCCCGCGAGCTCCTGGAGATCCTCCGCGGCCTCTCCTCCTGCAACCTGGTCTCCGCCGACGTCGTCGAGGTCGCCCCGGCCTACGACCACGCCGAGATCACCGCGGTCGCCGCCTCGCACACGGCGTACGAACTCACGACGATCATGTCCCGCCAGATCGCGGCGAGCCGCGAAGCGAAGTAACGTCCCGCCCGGCCCGGCGCCCGCCGACGGCAGGCGCCGGGCCGGGCCGCCGGGCCGCACCGCACCGACCACGCCACGCCACGCCGCAAGGGGACCGTCCATGACCCACGACCACGACCTGGTCCTGCGCCCGACCGCCGCGCAGACCGAGGCCGCGCTCAACCCGCCCGCCGGGCGCAACGGCGGCGACCTCGTCGTCGAGACCCTCACCGGCCTCGGCGCGACCACCGTCTTCGGCCTCCCCGGCCAGCACGCGCTCGGCATGTTCGACGCCCTGCGCCGCTCCGCCCTGCGGTACGTCGGCCTCCGCGTCGAGAACAACGCCGGCTTCGCCGCCGACGCCTACGGCCGGATCACCGGCGAGGCCGCCCCGCTGCTGCTCTCCACCGGACCCGGCGCGCTCATGTCGCTCGCCGCGCTCCAGGAGGCCGCCGCCGCGTCCGCCCCGGTCCTCGCGATCGGCAGCCAGATCCCGGTCGCCGGGCTCGGCGGCGGCCGGCACGGCTACCTCCACGAGCTGCGCGACCAGCAGGCCTCCTTCCGGGACGTCGTGAAGTCCGTCCACACGGTCCGTACGCAGTCCCAGATCCCGTCCGCGATCGCCGCGGCCTGGGAATCGGCGCTCACCGCCCCGCACGGGCCCGTCTGGGTCGAGATCCCGCAGGACGTGCTCCTCGCCGAGACGACCCTGCCGGTCGTGACGGCGATGGACGCGACCCCCGAGGACGTCGTCCCGCGCCCCGAGCTCACCGCCGTCGCGGCCGACCTGCTGGCGAAGGCCGCCCGGCCCGTGATCATCGCGGGCGGCGGAGTCGTACGCTCCGACGCGGCCGGCAAGCTCCTCGCGCTCGCCGAGCGGATCGACGCGCCCGTCGTCACCACCTTCGGCGGCAAGGGCGCCTTCCCCTGGGAGCACCCGCTCTCGCTCCAGTCCTGGCTGGAGGACCGGCACACCACCGACTTCCTGGAGGACGCCGACGTCCTCCTCGTCGTCGGCTCGGGCCTCGGCGAGCTGTCCTCGAACTACCACACCTTCGCCCCGCGCGGCCGGGTGATCCAGATCGAGGCCGACGCGGGCAAGCTGGAGTCCAACCACCCGGCGCTCGGCATCCACGCGGACGCCCGGCTCGCCCTCCAGGCGCTCCTGGAGACGGTCGACGAGCGCACGGACCCGACCGCCCCCGAGCGGGTCTCGGCCGTCCTGGCCAAGGTGCGGGACCGGATAGCCGCCCAGGACCTCGGCCTGGAGCAGCGGATCGTCGCCGCGGTGCGCGAGGCGCTCCCGGACCGGGCCCCGAGCTTCTGGGACATGACGATCCTCGCGTACTGGGCGTGGTCGGCCTTCGACGCCCGGCACCCGAACACCATGCACTCCGCCCAGGGCGCCGGCGGCCTCGGCTACGGCTTCCCCGCCGCCCTCGGCGCGGCCGTCGCGGACTCCTCGCGGCCGGTCCTCGCGGTCTCCGGCGACGGCGGCGCGATGTACTCGATCGCGGAGCTGGCCACGGCGAAGCAGTACGACCTCGACGTGACCTGGCTGATCGTCGACGACGGCGGCTACGGCATCCTGCGCGAGTACATGACGGGCGCGTTCGGCGAGGCCACGGGCACCGAGCTCACCCGCCCGGACTTCGTCGCCCTCGCCGAGTCCTTCGGCGTCCCGGCGACGACGACGACCCCGGAAACGCTGACGACCGACCTGACGAAGGCCCTGGCGACCCCGGGCCCGTCGGTGGTCGTGCTCCCGGCCCTCCTGAGGATGTTCGAACCGACGCACCTCTGACCGACGTCCGGCCCGAACCGCCCCGCCGCCCTCGCCCGGGTGGCGGGGCGGCGGCGTTCCCGGCCCGTCCCCGCCCCCGTCCCCGTCCCCGGATGCGGCTCGCTCCGTCGTCCCTCGGTGCGACTCATTCCCTATCACTCGCTCGGTTTGTTGCAGCGGGATGAAATCGCAGCCCAGGCGTGTTGGGCCTTCCGGTAGAGCAGGACGAACGGGAGGCCACTCGTGGCGGCGGTCGGGCAGAAACAGGCGGGCGAGCGGCAGCAGGGATGGGCGCGCAGGCTGGCCGGGTACGCGTGGCACTACAAGGCCAACGTGGTGCTCGCGCTCGGCTCGTCGCTCGTCGGCATGGCCGTGCTCGCCCTCGTACCGCTCGTCACCAAGGTGATCATCGACGACGTCGTCGGGACGAAGACCCGGGACCTCGGCGTCTGGACCGGGCTCCTCATAGGCGCCGCCGTCCTCGTGTACGTCCTCACGTACGTCCGCCGCTACTACGGCGGCCGTCTCGCCCTCGACGTCCAGCACGACCTCCGTACCGACATGTACGGGACCATCACCCGGCTCGACGGGCGGCGGCAGGACGAGCTGTCCACCGGGCAGGTCGTCGGGCGGGCCACCAGCGACCTGCAACTCATCCAGGGCCTTCTCTTCATGCTCCCGATGACGATCGGGAACGTCCTGCTCTTCGTCATCTCGCTGGCCGTCATGGCCTGGCTCTCCCTCCCCCTCACGCTCGTCGCGCTCGCCGTCGCCCCCGCCCTCTGGTTCATCGCCAAGCGCAGCCGCACCCGCCTCCACCCCGCCACCTGGCACGCGCAGCAGCAGGCCGCGGTCGTCGCGGGCGTCGTCGACGGGTCCGTGACCGGCGTCCGGGTCGTCAAGGGCTTCGGCCAGGAGGACCAGGAGACCGGCAAGATCCGGGAGGCCGGGCGCAAGCTCTTCGCCGGCCGGCTGCGCACGATCAGGCTGAACTCGAAGTACACCCCCGCCCTCCAGGCCGTGCCCGCCCTCGGCCAGGTCGCCGTCCTCGCCCTCGGCGGCTGGCTCGCCTACAAGGGCCAGATCACCCTCGGCACCTTCGTCGCCTTCTCCGCCTACCTGGCGTCCCTCGTCGGCCCGGTCCGGATGCTCGCCATGGTCCTCACCGTCGGCCAGCAGGCCCGCGCGGGCGTCGAGCGGGTCCTCGACCTCGTCGACACCGAGCCGGTGATCCAGGACGGCACGAAGGAGCTCCCGGCCGACGCGCCGGCCACCGTCGAGTTCGACGACGTCTCCTTCTCGTACCAGGACGGGCGCCCCGTCCTCGACGGCTTCTCCCTGGACATCCGCTCCGGCGAGACCGTCGCCGTCGTCGGCGCCTCCGGCTCCGGCAAGTCCACCGTCTCGCTCCTCCTGCCCCGCTTCTACGACGTCACCCACGGCGCGGTCCTCGTCGGCGGCCACGACGTCCGCGAGCTCACCCTCGACTCCCTGCGGGCCGCGATCGGCCTCGTCCCCGAGGACTCGTTCCTCTTCTCCGACACGGTCCGCGCCAACATCGCGTACGGCGCCCCGGACGCCACCCAGGAGCAGATCGAGACCGCCGCCCGCGCCGCCCAGGCCGACCGGTTCATCGCCGAGCTGCCCGAGGGGTACGACACCAAGGTCGGCGAGCACGGCCTCACCCTCTCCGGCGGCCAGCGCCAGCGCGTCGCGCTCGCCCGCGCGATCCTCATGGACCCCCGGCTCCTCCTCCTCGACGACGCCACCTCCGCCGTCGACGCCAAGGTCGAGCACGAGATCCACGAGGCCCTGAAGGCGGTCATGGCGGGCCGTACGACCCTGCTCATCGCCCACCGCCGCTCCACCCTCGGCCTCGCCGACCGCATCGCCGTCCTCGACGACGGCCGGCTCTCCGACATCGGCACCCACGAGGAGCTGGAGGAGCGCTCCGCGCTCTACCGCCGTCTCCTCACCGACCCCGACGAGCTCGGCGCCGTCTCGCCCGGGCACGTGACCCCGGCCGAGCTCCCCGAGGACGCCACGCTGCGGGCCGAGCTCGACGCCGAGTTCGACGCGGAGCGCGGCATCACCCCGGCCCTGTGGGTACGGGACGGCCGCGCCGACGAGGAGAGCCCGGCCCCCGGAGCCACCCCCGAGCTGCTCGCCGCCGTCGAGGCCCTGCCGCCCGCCACCGACACCCCCGGGATCGACGAGGCCCGCGCGGTCTCCCCGGAGGACGCGTACGGTCTGCGCCGGCTGCTCCGCGGCTTCGGCGTCCCGCTGCTCATCAGCCTCGGCCTGGTCGCCCTCGACGCGGGCGCCGGCCTGCTGCTGCCGGTCCTGATCCGGCACGGCATCGACGAGGGCGTGAACCGGCTCGCGATCGGCGCCGTCTGGGCGGCCTCCGCGCTCGCCCTGGTCACCGTGCTCGTGCAGTGGGTCGCGCAGACCGCCGAGACCCGGATGACGGGCCGCACCGGCGAGCGGGTCCTCTACGCCCTGCGCCTGAAGATCTTCGCCCAGCTCCAGCGCCTCGGCCTGGACTACTACGAGCGCGAGCTCACCGGCCGGATCATGACCCGCATGACCACGGACGTGGACGCGCTCTCCACGTTCCTGCAGACGGGTCTGGTCACCGCCTTCGTCTCGGTCGTGACCTTCTTCGGGATCATGGTCGCGCTGCTCGTGCTCGACCTCCAGCTGGCCCTGGTCGTCTTCGCGACCCTGCCGGTCCTCGCCGTCGCCACGTACTTCTTCCGCCGGTCGAGCGTGAAGGCGTACGAGCTGGCGCGCGAGCGGATCAGCGTCGTCAACGCCGACCTCCAGGAGTCGGTCGTCGGGCTGCGGATCGTGCAGGCCTTCCGCCGCGAGCGCTCGGGCGCGGAGCGGTTCGCCGCCCGCAGCGACGAGTACCGCGAGGCGCGCGTCCGCGGCCAGTGGCTGATCTCGATCTACTTCCCGTTCGTGACGCTGCTGTCCTCGGTGGCCGCCGCGGGCGTCATGATCGTCGGCGCGAACCGTATCGACGGCGGCACCCTCACCACCGGCGCGCTCGTCGCCTACCTCCTCTACATCGACCTCTTCTTCGCCCCCGTGCAGCAGCTCTCGCAGGTCTTCGACGGCTACCAGCAGGCCGCCGTCTCGCTGAAGCGGATGCAGGAGCTGCTCCAGGAGCCGACGTCGACGGCCGCCGCCGACGCGCCCCGGGACGTGCGGTCGCTGCGCGGCGAGATCGCGTTCGAGGACGTGTCCTTCGCGTACGGGGGCGAGGAAGAGGCCCTCACCGGCATCGACCTGCGCATCCCGGCCGGGCAGACCGTCGCCTTCGTCGGCGAGACCGGCGCGGGCAAGTCGACCCTGGTCAAGCTGGTCGCGCGGTTCTACGACCCGACGGGCGGCCGGGTCACCGCCGACGGCACCGACCTGCGGGACCTCGACCTCACCGCGTACCGCCACCGGCTCGGGGTCGTCCCCCAGGAGGCGTACCTCTTCCCCGGGACGGTCCGCGACGCCATCGCCTACGGCCGCCCCGAGGCGACCGACGCGGAGGTCGAGGCGGCGGCCCGCGCGGTCGGCGCGCACGACATGATCGCCACGCTCGACGGCGGCTACCTCCACGAGGTCGCCGAGCGGGGCCGCAACCTCTCCGCCGGCCAGCGCCAGCTCATCGCGCTCGCCCGCGCCGAGCTCGTCGACCCGGACGTCCTGCTCCTCGACGAGGCCACGGCCGCCCTCGACCTGGCCACCGAGGCCCAGGTCAACCAGGCCACCGACCGCCTCGCGGGCCGCCGGACGACGCTCGTCGTCGCCCACCGCCTGACCACGGCGGCCCGCGCGGACCGGGTGGTCGTGATGGACCACGGCCGGGTCGCCGAGGACGGCACCCACGACGAACTGCTCGCCCTGGGCGGCCGGTACGCGTCGCTGTGGAGCGCCTTCATCGGGGAGGCGGAGGAACCGGAGCCCGAGCGGGTGTGAGCACGGGCGGGCGGGCGCGGGTGAGTACGGGCGGGCGTGCGGGTGGGCGTGCGCGGGTGAGTGCGGGCCGTCCGCCCGGCTGAGTATCCGAGCGGATTCCCGTCCTCCGCCCCGCAGGCTTGGACGAGGGCATGCGCCCCGACCCCCGCCCCCGCGCCGAGGCCGTCTTCCCGCTGTTCGTCCTGACGACGTTCGCGTCAGCACGCGGAGGCAACCATTCCGGTGGCTCGTGCGTCGTACGCCCGTACGCCTGAATCTCCGTACGTCCGTACGGCGACTCGCTCGGGAGGGGACCGCATGCTCACGGACATGCCGACGGACGCGACACCCGCACCACACCGCCGACGGCTGCTCGCGCGCGTCCTCGTCCCGTTCCTCGCCGCCCTCGCGCTGCTCCTGACCCCCTGGCCCGGACCGGGCGGCGGCGCCACCGCCGAGGCCGTCTCCGTCTGCACCGGCCGCCCGGCCAAGACCTACCGCTTCGCCACCGGCGAGCTGCGCCTCTACCGGACCCGTCACTACGCCTGCGCCGTCACCGTCGCCAAGCGGCCCGGCGCCGCCCGTCCGATGACCGTCTCCCTCCAGCCGCGCGGCGGCCGGCCCGCCGTCAAGGCCGGACGGTTCGGCCGGCAGACCGGCCCGGTCACCGTCCACGCCCTCAACCGCTGCGTCCGCGCCTACGGTTCGGTGGCCGGACAGGGCAGGTCCACGGGCTGGATCCTGTGCTGACGCCGACCCGTTTCCCCTGCTGACGCCGGGTCTTTCCTCTGCTGAAGCACAGGAAAGTCCAAGAGTAAGGACCAACAAGGTCTGGCGGTCCACACGTTGCCCCCGCTAGGTTCGCGACACCGTTGTGAACCAAGGGGAGGACGAATGCGCAAGTCGCTCAGAGGGCTGGTGTCGCTCGCGGTGCTCATAGGCACCGTCGGCACCGCGGGCGTGGCCACCGCGGCGGACACGGAGGCCAACAGCCCCACCGCCGTCGCCGACTCGCAGAGCACGGACATCAAGGACCGCATCCTGGCGATCCCCGGGATGAGCCTGATCGAGGAGAAGCCCTACGCCGGCTACCGCTACTTCGTCCTGGACTACGTCCAGCCGATCGACCACAAGCGCCCGTGGGCGGGCACCTTCAAGCAGCGGCTCTCCGTCCTCCACAAGGACACGAGCCGTCCCACCGTCTTCCGCACCAGCGGCTACGGCCTGAGCACCACTCCCAGCCGCGCCGAGCCGACCCGGATCATCGACGGCAACCAGATCTCCATGGAGTACCGCTTCTTCACGCCGTCCCGCCCGCAGCCGGCCGACTGGTCCAAGCTCGACATCTGGCAGGCGGCCAGCGACCAGCACCGGATCTACACCGCGCTGAAGAAGATCTACCAGGAGAACTGGCTCTCCACCGGCGCCTCGAAGGGCGGCATGACCGCCACCTACTACGAGCGCTTCTACCCGCGTGACATGGACGGCGTCGTCGCGTACGTCGCCCCGAACGACGTGGTGAACAACGAGGACTCGGCCTACGACCGCTTCTTCGCGAACGTCGGCACCAAGGCCTGCCGCGACCGCCTGAACAACATGCAGCGCGAGGCCCTCGTCCGCCGCGAGCCGCTGCAGAAGAAGTTCAAGGAGAAGTCCGAGGCCGACGGCGCCACCTTCAACACCATCGGCACCGTCGACAAGGCCTACGAGGCCGTCGTCCTCGACTTCGTCTGGGGCTTCTGGCAGTACTACGGCGAGGACGTCTGCGACCAGATCCCGGACGCGGCGACCGCGAGCGACGACGCCGTCTACGAGACGATCGACGCCTACTCCGGCTGGGCCGCCTACACCGACCAGGGCCTGGACTACTACACGCCGTACTACTACCAGGCGGCCACCCAGCTCGGCTCGCCCAGCATCAAGCAGCCGCACCTCGGGGGCCTCAGCCGCTACGGCTACCAGCCGGCCCGCAACTTCGTGCCGAGCTCCATCCCGATGAAGTTCCAGCCGCAGGTCATGCGGGACGTCGACAACTGGGTCCGCAGGAACGCGAACCAGATGCTCTTCGTCTACGGCGGCAACGACCCGTGGGGCTCCGAGCCGTTCCACCTCGGCAAGGGCGCGCGCGACAGCTACGTCTACACGGCGCCGGGCGCGAACCACGGCGCCAACGTCGCCGGGCTCGTCGACGCCGAGCGCGAGAACGCCACCGCCCGCATCCTGGCCTGGGCCGGCGTCTCCGCCCCGGCCGTCGAGGCGGCGCAGCCCCTGGCGCGCTTCGACGCCCGCCTCGACAAGGCGGTCGACGAGGACGTGACGCGGGAGCACGGGCTGCGCCCGTAACTCCCCAGTACGCGTGGGTGTGCCCGGCGGTCCTCGGAGGACCGCCGGGCACACCCGTATCGCGTGTCAGCCGTACGAGAGACCGTGGCCGACCGGGTACAGCACCCGGGTCGGGTCGTCCGCGCTCTGCACGGGGACGGGCAGCCGCCCCTTCGGCCGCGCCCGCCCGGCCAGGACCCGGACCGCGGCGCGGAGTTCGACGTCGGTCCAGGAGTAGGCGGCGAGGGTCGCCCGCTGGCCGCTGATCCGGGCGATGTCGTACGGGTTGCGGATCGCGATCGTCACGACGGGCACGCCGCTCGCGACGAGCCGTGCGACGAGCGTGCGCTGCGGGCTGGTCGCGGTGATGTTGTACGTGCCCACGACGACGACGTCCTGCCCGGCTGCCGCCGCCACCGCCTCCTCGATCCTCGCGGCCGTCGGGGTGATCCCGGTGGAGAGCGCCGTCGCGGTGAACCCGAGCTCCCCGAGGGCCGTGGCCAGGGTCGTGGTGGGCGGCCCGGTCGTGCCCGACGGCGAGGCGGGGTCGGCGCCGACGACGAGGACCTTGCCGTGGCCGGCGGGGCTCAGCGGCAGGAAGCCGCCCTCGTTGAGGAGCAGGGTCGTGGTCTGCTCGGCGATCCGGTCGGCCCGGTCGAGGTGCGCCCGGGTGCCGACCACCCGGTCGACGCCCGCACGGGTCACGTACGGCTGCCGGAAGAGGCCCAGCTTCGCCTTGAGCCGCAGGATCCGCAGGATCGATTCGTCGAGCCGGCTCTCCGTCAGCTCGCCGCCCTTGACCGCCGCCAGGACCGCCTTCCAGGCGACGTCCAGGTTCGGCGGGTTGAGCAGCTGGTCCACCCCGGCCTTGAGCGCCAGGACCGGGACGCGCTCGTCGCCGTACTTGGTGCGCACGCCCTCCATGCCGAGCGAGTCGGTGACCACCACGCCGTCGTAGCCGAGCTGTTCGCGCAGGATGCCGGTGAGGATGGGCCGGGAGAGCGTCGCCGGGTCCTCGCTGGGGTCGAGCGCGGGCACCACGATGTGCGCGGTCATGATCGAGTCGATCCCGGCGGCGATCGCCGACGCGAAGGGCGGCGCGTCGAGCTCGGCCCACTGGGCCCGGGTGTGGGTGATCGTCGGCAGACCGTAGTGGCTGTCGACGGCCGTGTCGCCGTGGCCCGGGAAGTGCTTGGAGGTGGCCGCGACCCCGGCCCGCTGGTAGCCCTTGACCTGGGCGGCGACCAGACCGGCGACCGCCTGGGGGTCGGAGCCGAAAGAGCGGACGCCGATCACCGGGTTGGCCGGGTTGACGTTGACGTCGGCGACCGGGGCGTAGTTCTGCCGGATGCCGACGGCGGCGAGCTCGGCGCCCGCGATCTGCGCGGCCTTCCGGGCGTCCGCGAGCGAGCCGCCCGCGCCGAGGGCCATCGCCCCGGGCACCAGGGTGGCCGGCTCGCCGACCCGGCAGACGATGCCGTGCTCCTGGTCGGTGGAGATGAGCAGGGGGACCGGGGTCGGCTGCGCGAGACCGGCCTGCTGGATGCCGTTGGAGAGCTCGGCGATCTGCTGCGGGTCGCGGGTGTTGTGGGCCCAGGAGAAGTAGATGACGCCACCGACGTGATAGCGCTCGACCAGCTCGGCGGCGGTGCGGACGCCGATCTCCTTGACGTTGGCGTCGATGTCGGCCTGGTCGGGGGCGGTCGCGGAGTGGCCGTACACCCGCATGACGAAGAGCTGGCCGACCTTCTCCTCCAGGGACATCCGATCGATGATCCGCTGGAGCTTCTTGTCGTCGTGCCGCTCCTGCGCGGCGTGGGCCACCGGGGCGGTGACTCCGGTGACGGCGGCCGCGGCGGCTGCGGCGGTCACCGTGAGAAGGGTGCGTCGGGAGGGGGCGGGGGCGCGGTGGTGCACTGATGCTCCTTCCGGCCGTGCGAGGTTGAAGGAAACTTCCAAGGTGTCACGGATAGCCCGAAAGTAACTGCCAGGTCAAGGATCCGCGCAGGAATCGCCTCGGGCCCCGGCCGACTACGCGCCCGCGACGGACGTGACGGACGTGACGGAGGGCCAGAGCTCCTGGAGCGTACGGACCGTCTCCCGGATCGCCGGGCGCCGCGCCGCCCCCGTCCTCCACATGGCGTGCAGCCGGCGCGTCGGCACCGGGTCGAGGTGGACCGGCGTCACCTCCGGCGGCAGCCCGCCGCGGCCGAGCCGCGGGACGAGCGCGATGCCCAGACCGGCCGCCACCAGGGCGACCTGGGTGTGGTTCTCCTCCGCCTGATGGGCGATCAGCGGCTCGTACCCCGTCGCCCGCAGCGTCCGGGTCAGCCAGGTGTGGCAGACCGTGCCCGGCGGCTGCGAGATCCACCGCTCGTCCGCCAGCTCCTCCCGCCGCACCGACTTCCGGCCCGCCAGCGGGTGGTCCCGGTGGACGAGGATGTCGCACAGGTCGTCGCCGACGGCCGCCCGCTCGACCCCCGGCGGGGCCGGCAGCGGGGCGATGTCCCAGTCGTGCACCACGGCCAGATCGATCACGCCCCGCGCCACCAGGTCGATCGAGAGGTGCGGGTCCACCTCCGACAGGCGGGCGTCGAGACCGGGGTGGCGCCGGGCCAGCTCCGCGAGCGCCCGGGGCATCAGACCGCGCGCCGCGCTCGCGAAACAGCCGATCGTCAGACGCCCGGACGGCAGACCGCGCCGCTCCTCGATCCGCACCTCGGCCTCCTCCACGATGGCGAGCAACTGCTGTGCTGTGTCGGCGAGTTGATGGGCCTCGTCGGTGAGGCGGATGCCACGGCCGCTGCGTTCGAGCAGGGTCGTACGGGTCTCGCGCTCCAGCTTCGCGATCTGCTGCGAGACCGCCGACGGGGTGTAGCCGAGGGCGGAGGCGGCGGCGCCGACGCTGCCGTGGACGGCGACGGCGTGGAGGGCGCGCAGACGGCCGAGATCGAGCACGGGGGGCTCCCGTCGGGGTGGGTTCGGGTGCAGTGGATGAAGTGTTGCTTCATCCCACCATGAAGGAACCCGTGCTGGTGCTACACGGTCGCCGGCGCGATGCTCGACACATGAGCCCCGCCCCCTCGCGCTCCTCAGCCCCCGCCCTCCCCTCGGCCCCCACTCTCCCCTCCGTCCCCACCCGTCTCGCCCCGGCCCACCTCGCCCTCGCCGCCCTCGTCGCGGCCGTCTGGGGCGTCAACTTCGTCGTCATCGAGATCGGCCTCGACCACTTCCCGCCGCTGCTCTTCTCCGCCCTCCGCTTCCTCGCCGCCGCCCTGCCGGCCGTCTTCCTCGTCGGCCGCCCCACCGTCGCCTGGAAGTGGATCGTGGGCGTCGGACTCGTCCTGGGCGTGGCCAAGTTCGGGCTGCTCTTCACCGGCATGGACCTCGGCGCTCCGGCCGGACTCTCGTCCCTGGTCCTCCAGGTCCAGGCGGTCTTCACCGCGCTCTTCGCCTTCGCGGCCCTCGGCGAGCGCCCCGGCCGGCTCAAGGTCGCGGGCATGGCGGTCGCCCTCGCGGGCATCGGCGTCGCGGCGGTCGACGAGGGCGCGTTCGACGGTGCGGCGGGGGCGCTCACGGGCTTCGCCCTGGTGGTCGCGGCGGCGGCCTGCTGGGGCGTCTCCAACGTCCTGACCCGCAAGGCCTCCCCGCCCGACGCCCTGAACTTCATGGTGTGGGTCAGCACCGTGCCCGTCCTGCCGCTGCTCGCCCTCTCCCTCCTCCTGGAGGGACCGGAGCGCGACCTCGCGGCCCTGCGCGGACTCGACTGGACGGGCGTCGGCGTCATCCTCTACGTCGCCTGGATCACGACCGTCTTCGGCTTCGGTGCCTGGGGGTGGCTGCTCCGCCGCCACCCGGCCTCCTCCGTCGCGCCCTTCTCGCTCCTCGTCCCCGTCTTCGGCATGTCCTCGGCCGCCCTGTTCCTGGGAGAGGGAGTGAGCCCGCTCCGCTGGTGCGCGGCGGCGCTGCTGGTCGGGGGAGTGGCGCTGACCTCCTTCGCACCGGGAGCGCGCCGGACGCCGCCGCCCCGTAATTCCCTGGCGGCACGGGAGCCCGTGACCGTATCGTCGTCCGGTCCCACCTGCGAGGAAAGGCCCGCATGACCTTCGAGCACATCACCGTCGACACCCCCGAGCCCGCGCCCGGCGCCGTCCTGCTCGCCGGCATCCCGGGCAGCGGCAAGTCGACCGTCGCGGCGGCCCTCGCGGCCCGCTTCGCCCGCTCCGCGCACATCGAGGTCGACCACCTCCAGGAGCTGATCGTCCAGGGCTGCCGCTGGCCCAGCCCGGACGGCGACCCGGAGGCGGACCGCCAGATCCTGCTGCGCGCCCGCAACGGCTGCCTCCTCGCGGACAGCTTCGCCGCGGCCGGCTTCCTGCCGGTCCTCGACGACGTGGTCGTACGCCGCTCCCACCTGGACTTCTACCGCGCCCACACGAAGGCGGTCCCGCTCCACGTGGTGATCCTGGCCCCGGGCCCGGACAAGGCCTGGGAACGCAACAACGCCCGCCACAAGAAGCTCACCACGAACTGGGCTTTCCTCGACGAGGCCATGCGCGAGGAACTCTCCGGCGAGGGCGTCTGGATCGACAACGCGGACCAGACGATCGAGGAGACGGTCGAAGCGGTCCTGACGGCGACGGGCCTGACGCCGGAGAACTAGGTCAGCTCTCGGAGCGGGGGAATCCGTCGGTCTTCACGACGATCTCCCGCCCTTCGAGGGGGAGGACCAGGTCTTCGCCGAAGGCGATCTGCTCCTGGTCCATGTAGGCGCCGGTACGCGTGGGGTTCCGGTGGATGGTGCAGGTGCTGTCCGACGGGTCGATGATCACGTAGAGCGGGATGGCGCACTGGGCGTACATCCGGAACTTCTTGTCGAAGTCGTCGTCCCGCGTGCTCTTCGAGACGACCTCGATCACCGCCTCCAGGCTGTGCCACTCGTAGCGCCCCCGACTGTTCAGCTCGGAGCCGGGGGCGACGATGGCGAGATCAGGGGCGTAGCCGTACAGGCTGGACGGGAAGTCGATCATGACGTCCGAGAGGATCTCGCCCTCGTCGGCCAGCTGTTGATCGATCTGGGGTGCCGCGTCGATGACGACGTCTGACTGCTGCTCGGTGCGCGGCGTCAGGATGATCTTCCCGTCCGTGATCTCCACGCGGTATCCACCGGGCAGGTTCACGCCGTCCAGCACTTCCCAGGCGCTGAGTGCGTTCATCATCGGTGGTGCCATGGGGCCTCCGCGTTTCGGTACGTCTCACGATACTGACCCGCTACCCCCGCGGCCGGGCCGTCGACCCCCTGAGCACCAGCTCCCCCGGGACGTTCACGGGACCCCCCGCCGGAGGCTCCTCCGCGCCCATGGCCAGGCGGCCCGCCCGTACGCCCGCGTCGTGCAGGGGCAGACGGACGGTCGTGAGGGCCGGGACCGCGTCCACCGAGAAGGGCAGGTCGTCGAAGCCCGCCACCGAGACGTCGTCCGGGATGGACAGGCCCCGCTCCCGCAGGGCCGCGCAGACGCCGAGCGCCACCGTGTCGTTGGCGGCGACGACCGCCGTCAAGTCCGGTTCGCGGTCGAGGAGTTCGGCGGTCGCCTCGTAGCCGGACCGGCGGTCGTACGGGCCGTGGACCGTCGGCCCCTCGGCGACCCCCGCCGCCGCGAGCGCCGCCCGGTGGCCTTCGAGCCGGTGCCGGGTCGTCGTCCGGTCGGCCGGGCCCGCCACGTATCCGATGCGCCGGTGTCCGAGGTCGAGCAGGTGCTCGGTCAGGCGCTGCGCGCCGGTGCGGTTGTCGAAGACGAGCGCCGCCGTGTTCGCGTCGCCCGGCACCGGCGGCCGCCCGCACAGCACCACCCGGGTCCCCGCCTCCGCGAGTTTGGCCAGTTTGCCCGCCGTCGCCGCCAGGTGCTCGGGGTCCTCCAGCGAGCCGCCCATGAGGATCACGGCCGCGGCCCGCTGCCGCTGGAGCAGGGTGAGGTAGGTCAGTTCGCGCGCGGGGGAGCCGCCGGTGTTGCAGACGACGGCGAGCTTCTCGCCCCCGGCCCGCCCCGACGCGACCTCCCCGATCGCGCTCTGCGCCGCGCTCGCCATGATCCCGAAGAAGGGGTCGGCGATGTCGTTGACCAGCACGCCGACCAGGTCGGACGTGGCGGCGGCCAGGGAGCTCGCGGGGCCGTTGAGGACGTAGTCCAGCTCGTCCACCGCCCGCAGGACCCGCTCGCGGGTCGAGGCGGCGACCGGGTAGTTGCCGTTGAGGACCCGGGACACGGTCGCGGGGGAGACCCGGGCGCGGGCGGCCACGTCCGCCAGGGTGACGGTCATCGTGTGCGTTACCTCCGAGGCCCTTGTCCGGCGTGATGTCGGCAGGTTAGCTTCCTCCCAGACAGAAAGCGCTTTCTATCGAGGCGCGGAATTGCCGGGAGAGGAAGATTTCGTGACACGCAGGACAGTCCGCATCGCCATGAACGGCGTCACCGGGCGCATGGGCTACCGCCAGCACCTCGTCCGCTCGATCCTCGCGCTGCGCGAGCAGGGCGGACTCGACCTCGGCAACGGCGAGACCCTCTGGCCCGAGCCCGTCCTCGTCGGCCGCCGCGAACACGCCCTGCGCGCGCTCGCCGAGCGCCACGGCCTCACCGAGTGGTCCACCGACCTCGACGCCGTCCTCGCCGACGACACCGTCGACATCTACTTCGACGCCCAGGTCACCTCCGCCCGCGTCGACGCCCTCACCAAGGCCATCGACGCCGGAAAGCACATCTACACCGAGAAGCCCACCGCCGCCGACCTCGCCGGCGCCCTGGAGCTCGCCCGGCTCGCCGAGGCGAAGGGCATCAAGCACGGCGTCGTCCAGGACAAGCTCTTCCTCCCCGGCCTGCTCAAGCTCAAGCGGCTCATCGACGGCGGCTTCTTCGGCGAGATCCTGTCCGTGCGCGGCGAGTTCGGTTACTGGGTCTTCGAGGGCGACTGGCAGGACGCCCAGCGCCCCAGCTGGAACTACCGCTCGGAGGACGGCGGCGGCATCGTCGTCGACATGTTCCCGCACTGGGAGTACGTGCTCCACGAGCTCTTCGGCCGGGTCACGAGCGTCGCCGCGCACGTCGCCACCCACGTCCCGCAGCGCTGGGACGAGCAGGGCAAGCCGTACGCCGCGACCGCCGACGACGCCGCGTACGGCATCTTCCAGCTGGAGGGCGGCGCCGTCGCCCAGATCAACTCCTCCTGGACGGTCCGCGTGAACCGCGACGAGCTCGTCGAGTTCCAGGTCGACGGCACCCACGGCTCCGCCGTCGCCGGACTCCGCAACTGCCGCGTCCAGCACCGCTCGGCCACCCCGAAGCCCGTCTGGAACCCCGACATCCCGGTCACCGAGTCCTTCCGCGACCAGTGGCAGGAGGTCCCCGACAACACCGAGTTCGACAACGGCTTCAAGACCCAGTGGGAGCTCTTCCTGCGGCACGTCACCCTCGGCGAGCCGTACCACTGGGACCTCCTCGCCGGCGCCCGCGGCGTCCAGCTCGCCGAGCTGGGACTGAAGTCGGCCGCCGAGGGCCGCCGCCTCGACGTCCCGGAGGTCTCCCTGTGATCCGCCTCCCGCAGGCGGGCGGAGGCGTAGGGGAGCACACGCCCCGCACGGAGCCCCTCGCCGTCCCCACGGGCGGCGCGCTGGTCTCCCGTACGGTCTTCTCCGCCGCGCACGTCGTCGCCGACCCGTACGCCGACACCACCCCCGACTCGCCCGCCGCCGTCGACTGGGACGCCACCCTCGCCTTCCGCCGCCACCTCTGGTCCCACGGCCTCGGGGTCGCCGAGGCCATGGACACCGCCCAGCGCGGCATGGGCCTCGACTGGGCCGGGGCCGCCGAGCTGATCCGCCGCTCCGCCGCCGAGGCGAAGGCCGTCGGCGGCCGCATCGCCTGCGGCGTCGGCACCGACCAGCTCACCGGACCCGCCGACCTCCTGACCGTCCGGCAGGCCTACGAGGAGCAGCTCGCCCTCGTCGAGGAGACCGGCTCCCAGGCCATCCTGATGGCCTCCCGGGCCCTCGCCGCCGCGGCGGCGACCCCGGATGACTACCTCGACACGTACGGCCACCTCCTCCGCCAGGCGAGCGAACCGGTGGTCCTGCACTGGCTCGGCCCGATGTTCGACCCGGCCCTGGAGGGCTACTGGGGCTCGGCGGACCTCGACGCCGCCACCGAGACCTTCCTCGACGTGATCGCCGCCCACCCCGACAAGGTCGACGGCATCAAGGTCTCCCTCCTCGACGCCCGGCGCGAGGTCGAGCTGCGCCGCCGCCTCCCGGAGGGCGTCCGCTGCTACACGGGCGACGACTTCCACTACCCGGAGCTCATCGCCGGCGACGAACAGGGCTTCAGCCACGCCCTGCTGGGCATCTTCGACCCCCTCGCCCCGCTCGCGGCCGAGGCGGTCCGGACCCTCGACACCGGCGACGTCGCGGGCTTCCGCAAGCTCCTCGACCCGACCGTCAGGCTCTCCCGGCACCTCTTCGCCGCCCCGACCCGCTTCTACAAGACGGGCGTCGTCCTCCTCGCCTGGCTCGCCGGCCACCAGGAGCACTTCACGATGGTCGGCGGCCTCCAGTCCGCCCGCTCGCTCCCGCACCTCGCCCGGGCCTACGAACTCGCCGACGGACTCGGCCTGTTCCCCGACCCGGCGCTCGCCGAGGCCCGCATGCGCTCCCTGCTCGCCGTGTACGGAGTACCGCAGTGAACCTCGACCGCTTCAGCATCAACCAGATGACCGTCAAGCAGCTCGCCCTGCCCGAACTGGTCGCGGAGTGCGTCCGGCTCGGCGTCCCGGGCGTCGGCCTGTGGCGCGAACCCGTCCAGGAGTACGGGGTCGAGGCGGCGGCCGCTCTCGTACGGGACGCGGGCCTCGCCGTCACCACCCTCTGCCGGGGCGGGTTCTTCACCGCGGACGGCTGGGAGGCGGAGAACCGCGCCGCCATCGACGAGGCCGTGACGCTCGGCACCGACACCCTCGTCCTGGTCTCCGGCGGCCTCACCCCCGCCTGTCCCGACCTGCCCTCCGCGCGGGCCCGGATCGCCGAGGCCATCGGGGCACTCGCCCCGTACGCGGGGGAGCGCGGCGTCCGCCTCGCCATCGAGCCGCTGCACCCGATGTACGCCTCCGACCGCTGCGCGGTCTCCACGCTCGATCAGGCCCTGGACATCGCGGAGCGGTTCCCGGCCGAGCAGGTGGGCGTCACCGTCGACACGTACCACCTCTGGTGGGACGACCGGGCCCCGGCCGCGGTGGAACGCGCGGGCGCGGCGGGCCGCGTCCACTCCTTCCAGCTCGCCGACTGGACGACCCCGCTCCCGGCGGGAGTCCTCAACGGCCGGGGCCAGTTGGGCACGGGCGCGATCGACCTCCGGGCCTGGGCGGACCTCGTCGAGAAGGCCGGCTACACCGGCCCGGTCGAGGTGGAACTCTTCAACGACGAACTGTGGGCACGGGACGGCGTCGAGGTCCTGGAGGAGACCCTGGAACGCTTCCTGGCGGTCTGAGAGTGCCGCGAACGGTACGGCTTGCCTGAGGCTTCGAGGCCGGCGGCTACTTCTTGCCGCCGCCCAGCAGGTCGCCCAGGCCGTCGCCGCCCTTCTTCGCGGCGGCGCGCTTGGTGAGGGCGGCGACGATGACCGGGACCAGGATGTCGACGGCGCGGTCGACCGTCGCGGGCGGCAGGCCGGTGCGCTTGGCGACCGCGCTCGCCGCCGGGCGGGCGAGCTTGGCGAGCACCCCGGCCATCAGGCCCCCGGCCGCCAGGCCGCCGAGCGTGGCGACGCCCTGGAGCGGCGGCTCGGCCGACGCGACCTCGTCGACGGCGGCCCGGACCTCGTCCGCGCTGGCCGGCTCGGCCGCCGCCTGGCGCAGCTCGCCGGAGAGCTCCGTGACCGAACTGTCCACGAGCTCCTGGGCCCCGGTGGCGTCGGTCCCGAGCAGCCCGGCGATCTCCTGGAGCCGGTCGTCGCCGAGCTCGGTCAGGACGTCGTCCTGGAAGGAAGGTTCACTCATGCCGGAAACGCTAGGCGGGGAGCGGTGGGACGGCACGTCGGGAGAATCTCCGTTGCCGGGCTGCCGGACGGACGTCACGATGAGGGCCATGACAACGGAGATACGGCGCGTCAATCCGGAAGGCCTGCACCCGACCCCCGGATACCACCACGTCACGGTCGTGGAGACGGGCCGTACGGCCTACCTGGCCGGGCAGTGCCCCCTGGGGCCGGACGGCACGCTCGTCGGGGACGACGTGGACGGACAGGTCGACCAGATCGTGGCCAACGCCCTGGCCGCGCTGGCGGCCGTCGGTGCGACGCCGGACCGGGTCGTCAGGTCCGTGATCTACGTCGTGAGCGACGAGCGGCCGGTACTCGCCGCCGTCTGGGCACGGCTCAGCGCGTCCGCCCTCGGTCCGGCGTTCACCACGGCGAGCACGCTGCTCGGGGTCGCGCAGCTCGGATTCCCCGGACAGCGGGTCGAACTGGACCTCACCGCGGCGCTCTGAGCTTCCCGGCACCCCGGGACGCGAGTTGTCCACAGGGCGTCCCGGGTGTCCGAGGCCTTCGCTACGGTCGGTGCATGTCGAACGAGGGTCGCGGTCCGGCAGTGCTCGAAGGGGTGCTGGAGCGGATCACCTATGCCAACGAGGAGAGCGGGTACACGGTCGCCCGCGTCGACACCGGGCGCGGCGCCGGCGACCTCCTCACGGTCGTCGGTGCGCTGCTCGGCGCCCAGCCGGGGGAGTCGCTGCGGATGGAGGGCCGCTGGGGGTCCCACCCGCAGTACGGCAAGCAGTTCACCGTCGACAACTACACGACGATCCTCCCGGCGACGATCCAGGGCATCCGCCGCTATCTCGGCTCCGGTCTCGTGAAGGGCATCGGCCCGGTCTTCGCCGACCGCATCACGCAGCACTTCGGGCTCGACACCCTCGACATCCTCGAAGAGTCCCCCGCGCGTCTGATCGAGGTCCCGGGTCTGGGCCCCAAGCGCACCGGGAACATCACGGCGGCCTGGGAGGAGCAGAAGGCGATCAAGGAGGTCATGGTCTTCCTCCAGGGAGTGGGCGTCTCCACCTCCATCGCGGTCCGGATCTACAAGAAGTACGGGGACGCCTCCATCTCCGTCGTGAAGAACCAGCCCTACCGGCTCGCCGCCGACGTGTGGGGCATCGGCTTCCTCACCGCCGACCGCATCGCGCAGGCCGTCGGCATCCCGCACGACAGCCCGGACCGGGTGAAGGCCGGCCTGCAGTACGCCTTGTCGCAATCCACCGATCAGGGCCACTGCTTCCTGCCCGAGGAGCGGCTGATCGCCGACGCCGTCAAGCTCCTCCAGGTCGACACGGGGCTCGTCATCGAGTGCCTGGCCGAGCTCGCGGAGGACCCCGAGGGGGTCGTACGGGAGTCGGTGCCCGGCCCCGAGGGGGTGCCGGTCACCGCCGTGTACCTGGTGCCCTTCCACCGCGCCGAGCTGTCGCTCGCGGGGCAGCTCGGCCGGCTCCTGCGGACCGGCGAGGACCGCATGCCCGCCTTCCGGGACGTGGCCTGGGACAAGGCGCTGGCCTGGCTCGCCGAGCGCACCGGGGCCACGCTCGCGCCCGAGCAGGAGGAGGCGGTCCGGCTCGCCCTGACCTGCAAGGTCGCGGTCCTCACCGGCGGCCCCGGCTGCGGCAAGTCCTTCACGGTCCGCTCGATCGTGGAGCTGGCCCGGGCCAAGAAGGCCAAGGTGGTCCTCGCCGCGCCCACCGGCCGGGCCGCCAAGCGGCTCGCCGAGCTGACCGGCGCGGAGGCCTCCACCGTCCACCGGCTCCTGGAGCTCAAACCGGGCGGGGACGCGGCCTACGACCGGGACCGGCCGCTCGACGCCGACCTGGTCGTCGTCGACGAGGCCTCCATGCTCGACCTGCTCCTGGCGAACAAGCTGGTCAAGGCCGTGGCACCCGGTGCCCACCTGCTCCTCGTGGGGGACGTCGACCAGCTCCCCTCGGTCGGCGCGGGCGAGGTCCTCGGCGACCTGCTGGCCCCCGGCAGCCCCGTACCCGCCGTGCGGCTGACCCGGATCTTCCGGCAGGCCCAGCAGTCCGGGGTCGTCACCAACGCGCACCGGATCAACTCCGGCACGCCGCCCCTCACCCAGGGCCTGCCGGACTTCTTCCTCTTCGTCGAGGAGGAGACCGAGGACGCCGCGCGGGTCGCCGTGGAGGTCGCGGCCCGCCGCATTCCGGCCAAGTTCGGCCTCGACCCGCGCAGGGACGTCCAGGTCCTGGCCCCCATGCACCGGGGTCCGGCGGGCGCGGGTTCGCTCAACGGACTGCTCCAGCAGGCGATCACCCCGGCCCGCCCCGACCTGCCCGAGAAGCGGTTCGGCGGCCGGGTCTTCCGGGTCGGCGACAAGGTCACCCAGATCAGGAACAACTATGACAAGGGGGCGAACGGCGTCTTCAACGGCACGGTCGGCGTCGTCACCGCCCTGGACGCCGTCGAGCAGCGGCTGACCGTGCGCACGGACGAGGACGAGGAGGTGCCGTACGACTTCGACGAGCTGGACGAACTCGCCCACGCGTACGCGGTCACCATCCACCGCTCGCAGGGAAGCGAGTATCCGGCGGTGGTGATCCCCGTCACCATGAGCGCCTGGATGATGCTCCAGCGGAATCTGCTCTACACGGCCGTGACGAGGGCCAAGAAGCTGGTCGTCCTGGTCGGCTCGCGCCGGGCGATAGCCCAGGCGGTCCGCACGGTGTCGGCGGGCAGGCGCTTTACCGCACTGTCTCATCGCCTCACAGGTGGAGCTCCGGTGTGAAAGATCACGGAGGTCTACCGGAACCGGGGCGAAGGGGGCAGGATATGAAGGTTGGCGGCACTGAGTGCCGCCGATTGGCCCAATGGTCGACCCCGAGTGCACTCTCCTGAGCCAAATGGGGGATGGTAGAGACAGTCAGGGCACCTCGAAGAAGAGGCACTACGTCGGTGAGGGATGACGTGAGCGACAACTCTGTAGTACTGCGGTACGCGGACGGTGAATACACCTACCCGGTGGTCGAGAGCACCGTCGGCGACAAGGGCTTCGATATCGGGAAACTCCGAGCCCAGACCGGTCTGGTCACCCTGGACAGCGGATACGGCAACACCGCCGCCTATAAATCCGCGATCACCTACCTCGATGGTGAGCAGGGGATCCTGCGGTACCGCGGCTACCCCATCGAGCAGCTGGCCGAGCGCTCCACCTTCCTTGAGGTGGCGTACCTGCTGATCAACGGTGAGCTGCCCAAGGTCGACGAGCTGTCGACCTTCAAGAACGAGATCACGCAGCACACGCTCGTCCACGAGGACGTCAAGAACTTCTTCCGCGGTTTCCCGCGGGACGCCCACCCGATGGCGATGCTGTCGTCGGTGGTCTCCGCGCTGTCCACCTTCTACCAGGACAGCCACAACCCGTTCGACGAGAAGCAGCGCCACCTCTCCACGATCCGGCTGCTCGCCAAGCTTCCGACGATCGCGGCGTACGCGTACAAGAAGTCGATCGGCCACCCCTTCGTCTACCCGCGCAACGACCTCGGGTACGTCGAGAACTTCCTGCGCATGACCTTCTCGGTCCCGGCGCAGGAGTACGACCTGGACCCGGTCGTCGTCGCCGCGCTCGAAAAGCTGCTGATCCTGCACGCGGACCACGAGCAGAACTGTTCGACGTCCACCGTGCGTCTGGTCGGCTCCTCGCAGGCGAACATGTTCGCCTCGATCTCCGCCGGCATCTCGGCCCTGTGGGGCCCGCTGCACGGTGGCGCCAACCAGTCGGTCCTGGAGATGCTGGAAGGCATCCAGGCCAACGGCGGCGATGTCGACTCCTTCATCCGCAAGGTGAAGAACAAGGAGGACGGCGTCCGCCTGATGGGCTTCGGCCACCGGGTGTACAAGTCCTTCGACCCGCGCGCCAAGATCATCAAGGCGGCGGCGCACGATGTCCTCTCGGCGCTCGGCAAGGACGACGCGCTGCTCGACATCGCGCTCAAGCTGGAGGAGCACGCGCTCTCGGACGAGTACTTCGTCTCGCGCAACCTCTACCCGAACGTGGACTTCTACACGGGCCTGATCTACCGCGCCATGGGCTTCCCGACCGAGATGTTCACCGTGCTCTTCGCGCTCGGCCGGCTTCCCGGCTGGATCGCCCAGTGGCACGAGATGATCAAGGAGCCGGGCTCCCGCATCGGCCGCCCGCGCCAGATCTACACGGGCGAGGTCCTCCGCGACTTCGTCCCGGTCGAGGCCCGCTAGTCCGGTTCAGGACCTGACCGCGCCCCGGAGGCGAACCGAGCCTTAAAAGAAAGCAGGAAGCGCCCCGCCGCCGATCCCCCCACGGGTCGACGGTCGGGGCGCTTCCCATATCCCCCGGTGCGGATTCCCCCCACGGGATCCGGGCCGGGCGTCTGCCGGCGTCAGCAGTAGCTGCGCGGTCGGGCGCGGGGCGGTCTGCCGGGGTACGTACGGGAGGGCCGCTCAAAGCTCCCCGGTGCACGTGCCCCGGCCAACGCTTGCCTAGGAACGTCCCCCAAGACATTCCATGAACGTCCCCCAAGACGTTCTCGGCATCGCCCACTTAGACTCGCGAACAGCCCAGATGGTTACCCCCCAATATCTGTGATCTAGATCTCTTTGTGAAGGTCCTGTGCGTCACGTGTAGGTCAATTCACGTGAAGCGCCGCAGTCGCAGGCTGTTGGATACGACGAAGACGGACGAAAAGGCCATCGCGGCCCCCGCGATCATCGGGTTGAGCAGTCCGGCCGCCGCCAGGGGCAGGGCGGCGACGTTGTAGCCGAAGGCCCAGCCGAGGTTGCCCTTGATCGTCGCCAGGGTGCGGCGGGAGAGCCGGATGGCGTCCGCCGCGACGCGCAGGTCGCCGCGGACCAGCGTCAGGTCGCTCGCCTCGATGGCCGCGTCCGTGCCCGTCCCCATCGCCAGGCCGAGGTCCGCGGTGGCGAGGGCGGCGGCGTCGTTGACCCCGTCGCCGACCATCGCGACCGTCCTGCCCTCCTCCTGGAGCCGCCGGATCACCCCGGCCTTCTCCTCGGGGAGCACCTCGGCGATCACCTCGTCGATGCCGACCTCCGCCGCGACGGCCTCCGCGACCGCCCGGTGGTCCCCGGTGAGCAGGATCGGGTGGAGTCCCAGGCCGCGCAGCCGGGCGACCGCCTCGGCGCTGGTGTCCTTGACGGTGTCGGCGACGGTCAGGGTGCCGCGGGCGACCCCGTCCCAGGCGACGTGGACGGCGCCGGGCTCCGCGGCGGCGGGCGCCTCGACGCCCTCGGCCGTGAGGAGGGCGGCGCGGCCGACGAGGACGAGCCGGCCGTCGACGGAGCCGCGGACGCCGAGCCCGGGGACGTTCTCGAAGGTCTTCGGTACGGGGAGCTCGCCGCACCGCTCGGCGGCGCCGGCCGCGACCGCGCGGGCGACCGGGTGCTCGGAGGAGTGTTCCAGGGCGCCCGCGAGGCGCAGCAGCTCGGTCTCGTCGGTGCCCGAGGTGCCGTAACCGCCGCCGTACACGTGCACGCCGGTCAGCCGCATCCGGCCGGTGGTGACCGTCCCCGTCTTGTCGAGGACGACGGTGTCGACGCGGCGGGTGGACTCCAGGACCTCGGGGCCCTTGATCAGGATGCCGAGCTGGGCGCCGCGTCCCGTGCCGACCATCAGCGCGGTCGGGGTCGCGAGGCCCAGGGCGCAGGGGCAGGCGATGATCAGGACGGCGACGGCGGCGGTGAACGAGGCGGTCGGGTCGTCTGTGAGCAGGAGCCACGTGACGAGGGTGCCGAGCGCGATGAGCAGCACGACCGGGACGAAGACGGCGGAGATCCGGTCGGCGAGCCGCTGCACCTCGGCCTTGCCGTTCTGGGCGTCCTCGACGAGCTTCGCCATGCGGGCGAGCCGGGTGTCGGCGCCGACGGCGGCGGCCCGGACGACGAGCCGGCCCGAGACGTTGACGCAGCCGCCGGTCACCTCGGAGCCCTCGGTGACGTCCAGCGGCATCGATTCGCCGGTGAGGAGGGAGGCGTCGACGGCCGACGCGCCCGCGGTGACGGTGCCGTCGGTGGCGATCTTCTCCCCGGGGCGTACGACGAAGAGGTCGCCGGCCCGCAGCTCGGTGACCGGGATCCGTACTTCCGTGCTTCCGCGCAGGACGGCGACGTCCTTGGCGCCGAGCTCCATCAGGGCCCGCAGCGCGGCGCCCGCCTTCCGCTTGGCGCGGGCCTCCAGGTAGCGGCCGAGCAGGATGAAGGTGATGACCCCGGCCGCGACCTCCAGGTAGATGGTGGAGGCGCCTTGGGAGCGGTCCACGGTGAGGTCGAAGCCGTGGCGCATGCCGGGCATGCCGGCGTCGCCGAGGAAGAGGGCCCAGAGCGACCAGCCGTAGGCGGCGAGGGTGCCGACCGAGACGAGGGTGTCCATGGTGGCGGCGCCGTGCCGGAGGTTGGTCCAGGCGGCCCGGTGGAAGGGCAGCCCGCCCCAGACGACGACGGGGGAGGCGAGGGTGAGCGAGAGCCACTGCCAGTTGTCGAACTGGAGCGAGGGGACCATGGCGAGCAGGATCACGGGCGCGGCGAGGACGGCGGAGACGGTCAGCCGCTGCCGGAGGGAGGCGAGTTCGGGGTCCTCCCGGGGGGCCTCGTCGGGCTCGGGCTCGGGCTCCGGCGGCAGGGGTTCCTCGGCGGTGTAGCCGGTCTTGACGACGGTGGCGATCAGGTCGCCGACCGGGAGCTCCGGGGGATGTTCGACGCGTGCCTTCTCGGTGGCGTAGTTGACCGTCGCGGTCACCCCGTCCATCCGGTTGAGCTTCTTCTCGACGCGGGCCGCGCAGGAGGCACAGGTCATGCCACCGATCGTCAGCTCGGTGATCGTGGACGTCATGAGTGCTTCCCAACGAGAGCAGGGCCGTACCCGGTAACGGTACGGCCCTGCGCGGTGTTGACGAGAAGGGGTCGGTCAGACGAGTTCGTAGCCGGCCTCGTCGACGGCGGCGCGCACGGCCTCCACGTCGAGCGGGGCGTCGGAGACGACGGTGACCTCGCCGGTCTTGGCGACGGCGGTGACCGAGGAGACGCCGGGGATCTCGGAGATCTCGCCGGAGACCGCGCCCTCGCAGTGGCCGCAGGTCATGCCCTTGACCTGGTAGACGGTGGTGAGTTCGGTCTTCGTCTCGGCGGACATGGCGCGCTCCTTCGGGGTTCAGGTCCTTACCCAACCAGGTTATACCCCTAGGGGGTATAAATTCCACTCCTGTCCCGGTCGCGCCGCGCGAGTGATCTCAGCCAGGCGAGTCCCGCCAGGGTCACCAGGACGAGCCCGCCCACCGAGAAGAGGGTGAAGAGGTGCTCCTGCTGCGAGGTGGGCTGCGGGAGGTACCCCTGGGCGAAGAGCGAGCGGTCGAGGTCGGTGGTGGTCATGCGCAGCACCAGCCAGAGCGCGATGCCGTGCATGGAGTCCCAGAGCGCGTGCAGCACCGCGACCCCGAGGTACGTGCCGATGACGGGCCCCGCGAAGCGGAAGCGGCCGTCGGGGCGGCGGTAGGCGAGCAGGACCGCGCCGGCGATCGCCGTCCACAGGCCGTGGCCGAAGGGGGCGAGCACCCCGCGCAGGATCTCGGTTTCCAGGAGGGAGCGCAGGTCGATGCCGTCCATGGTGACGGCGGCGTTGAAGGCGTACCCGGCGCTCTCGAAGGCGGCGAAGCCGAAGCCGACCGTGCCGCCGAGGACGAGTCCGGCGCGGATGCCGCGCAGCCGCGGATAGCGGCGTACGACGAACATCAGGGCCGCCAGCTTCACGGCCTCCTCGATCAGCCCGACCCCCAGGAACATCCAGAGGGAGGGGTGGAGCAGGTAGTACTCCATGACGGAGGCGCCGAGAACGCCGAGGATGCCGCCGGTGAGGAAGCAGCCGAGGATCACCGGCACGCCGAAGTCCTGGCCGTGCCGCTCGTACGCCCAGAGCACGAAGACCGCCGGGACGAGGAAGCTGCCGAGCAGGATGAGGGTGGGGAGCAGGGTGGTGTTCTCGGTGGCGTACGTGACGACCGCCGTCAGGATCCAGAGCGCCAGGCCGCCCCACAGGCAGCGCTTCCACAGTCCGGGGCGCGGCTGCGGGGTGGGCGGGGCCGCCGGCGGCGGGGGCGTCTGTGTGGTGGGTGGGTACTCGTGCACCGGAAGACCTCCAAGTCCCTCCGCCGACAGGTCATCTGACCGGAGCTTATGGTAAATACCCGTTATGTCGCATTCGGGGACCACGCTCATCCTGATCATGGCGATCGCCGTCCTGGCGCCGCTGCTCGCCTACGGGGTGGGACGCCGGATCCCCGTACCCCTGGTCATCTTCGAGATCCTGCTCGGCATCCTCATCGGCCCCGACGTGCTCGGCTGGGCCCACCCCGACGCGCTGATCGACGGCCTCTCGGAGCTCGGCCTCACCATGCTGATCTTCCTCGCGGGGTACGAGATCGAGTTCGGCAAGGTCCGCGGCGACACCCTCAAGCGCGCCGTCTGGGCCTGGGTCGCCGCCCTCGTGCTGGGGCTCGGCACCGGGATCCTGCTGGGCGGCGGCTATGCCAAGGGCGTCTTCATCGGGGTGGCGCTGACCAGCACCGCGCTCGGCACCGTCCTGCCCGTGCTGCGGGACGCGGGCGAGCTCCACGGCCGGTTCGGCTCGGTCGTCATGGCCTTCGGCGCGGTGGGCGAGTTCGGCCCGATCATCGCGATGGCGCTGCTGCTCAGCGGGCGCGCCGCCGCCGAGTCGACCGTGCTCCTCGCGGTCTTCGCCGCGCTCACGGCCGCCGCCGTCTTCTGGGCGCTGCGCCCGCGCCCGCCGTGGTTCTCCCGGATCATCGCCAAGACCCTGCACAGCAGCGGCCAGTTCGCCGTCCGCTTCGTCTTCCTGCTGCTCGCCCTGATGCTGGGGGCCTCGACGGCGCTCGGGCTCGACGTGCTGCTCGGCGCCTTCGCGGCCGGGCTCATCACCCGGCTCGTGCTGACCGGGGCCGCGCCCCAGGCGGGCCCGGAGATCCTGGAGAAGATCGAGGCCGTCGGCTTCGGCTTCCTCGTCCCGGTCTTCTTCGTCGTCACCGGGATCGAGTTCGACCTGGACTCGCTGCTCTCCGGCGGCCGGACCCTGCTCCTGCTCCCGGTCTTCCTGCTGCTCTTCCTGGTCGTGCGCGGCGGGCCGATCTGGTTCCTCGCCCCGCGCGACCTCGACCGCAAGGACCGGGGCGGGCTCGTCCTCTACGGCTCCACGGCGCTGCCGCTCGTCGTCGCGATCACGACCATCGGCGTGGACGACCACGAGCTGACGGCGGGCGACGCGGCGGCGCTCGTCGGGGCCGGCATGGCCTCCGTCCTCGTCTTCCCGCTGCTCGCGCTGAAGCTGCGGGCGCGGGCGGGGGAGAAGGCGCTGCCCTCCGAGGCGGTCAGGGGTTCCGAGGCGTGGTGAGCCCGGCGCGGGTGGCGACGGCGGCGTCGCCGATGACCGGGTCGAGGTAGCGCAGGAGGACGAGCTTCAGCTCGGCGACGGTGGCGTCCCGCTCGGGCCCCTCGGGGGCGGCGAGGACCAGGGCGAGGCCGCCCTTGAAGACCGCGAAGGCCATGTCGGCGATCCGGACGCACTCCTCGGTCGGGCGGCCCGGGAGGTAGTGCGTGATCAGGAGGCGGACCCGCTCGATCAGCGAGGCGTGCAGGGCGTCGTGCTCCTCCGCGATCCGGCCGGGGATCTCGGAGCCGTGCATCAGGGCGAGGAAGACGGGGTTGGCGCAGTTGAACTCGATCAGCGGGTCGACGATCGCGTCGAGCAGCAGGGGCAGCGGCAGGGACAGGTTCTCCGGGGTGAAGACCTGGCCGTGGGCCTCGCGCATCTCGTGCATGAGGCGGCCGCCGAGCTCTATGGCGATGGCTTCCTTGTTCGGGAAGTACTGGTAGAGCGTGCCGGGCGAGACGTGTGCCTCGCGGGCGATCGCGTTGGTGCTGGCCGCCGTGTAGCCGTTCGCGCAGAAGACGTTCGCGGCGGCCTGGAGCAGCTGCGTGATGCGGCGCTCGCCGCGCGCCTGATGGCGGCGCGGCTTCGGTTCCTCGGACATCTCGGGCTTCTCGCGCTTCTCGGACATGGCTGTCCCCAGCTCTCCTCGCGACACGTTTGACAAATGCGAGAGGTCGCTCGCATTCTTGGAAAACGCGAGTGATCACTCGTGTTTGTCATTCTATGGCAATGGGCGACCCATGTGACCTGCCGGGAAGCGCGCACATGGGTCAGGTGAAGGGGACACCGCGTCATGGCCGAAGTCAAGAAATCCACACCCGGTGGGGGTACGGGCGGCGGGTGGACGCGGTTCGTCACCGCCCGGCCGCGCCTCACGCTCCTCGTGGCGCTCGTGCTCACCGCCCTCGCCGTCCTGGCGGGCGGCGGCGTCGCCGACCGGATGGGCAGCGGCGGCTGGGAGGACCCGGCCGCCGAGTCCACGTACGCGACGGAGGCGCTGGCCCGGGAGTTCCCCGGCTCGCAGCCGAACCTGCTCCTCCTCCTCGACACCAAGCCCGACACCGAGGAGACCGGGACCGCCGGAGACGCCGGGACCGGCGGGACCGCCGCGGTCGACGCGCCGGCCGTCGCCGCCGAGGCCCGGAAGCTCGCCGAGCGCCTCGACGCCGAGCCGGGCGTCGACGGCGTCGGCTCCTACTGGTCCACCGGCTCGCCCGCCCTCCGCTCCGAGGACGGCCGGCAGGCGGTGATCGCCGCCCGGATCGACGGCGACGAGAAGGACGCCGGCGCCGTCCTCGAACGGATCGCTCCCGAGTACCGGGGCACGCACGGACCCGTCGAGGTCACCCTCGGCGGCGGCCTCGCCGTCCGCCACGAGATGCAGGTGATCATCCAGGAGGACCTGCTGCGGGCCGAGCTCATCGCCCTGCCCCTCACCCTCGTCCTCCTCGTCATGGTCTTCGGCAGCGCCGTCGCCGCCCTCCTGCCGCTCGGCGTCGGCATCGTCGCCATCCTCGGCACCAACGCCGTCCTGCGCGGCATCACCGAGTTCACGGACGTCTCGGTCTTCGCACAGAACCTGACGACCGCCCTCGGCCTCGGACTCGCGATCGACTACGCCCTGTTCGTCGTCCGCCGCTACCGCGAGGAGCTCGCCGCCGGCGCCGACACGTACACCGCCGTCCGCACCACCCTGCGCACGGCGGGGCGGACCGTGCTGTTCTCCGCGCTGACCGTCGCCGTCTCGCTCTCCGCGATGCTCGTCTTCCCGCAGTACTTCCTGCGCTCCTTCGCCTACGCCGGGATAGCCGTCGTCGTCCTCGCCGCGACCGCCGCGCTCACCCTGCTCCCGGCGGCCCTCGTCCTGCTCGGCGACCGGGTCAACGCCCTGGACCTGCGACGCCTCCTCCGGCGCGGCCGGCCGCCCCGCGAGGACACCGCCGACGGATCCGGCTGGGCCCGGGCCGCCGACCTCGTGATGCGCCGCGCGCCGGTCTTCGCCGTCGCCACCGCGGCCGGCCTCGTCCTCCTCGGACTGCCCTTCCTCGGCGTGAAGTTCGGCACCGCCGACGACCGCCAGCTCCCCGTCACCGCCTCCTCCCGGGTCGTCCAGGACCAGCTCCGCGACGGCTTCCCCGGCGACCCCGCCGGCGCGATCACCGTCCTCGCCGAGGGGCGGGCCACCCCCGCCCAGTACGCGGCCTACCGCGAGCGGATCGCCGCCCTCGACGGCGTCGGCCGGGCCGACGGCCCCGTCACCGCGGGCGGCGGCGGCCACGCCTACTTCACCGTCGTGCCCGAGGGCGAGACCGTCGGCCCCGGAGCCCAGCGGGTCGTGAGCGAACTCCGGGCCGCACCCGCGCCCTTCGACACCGCCGTCACCGGACAGGCCGCCGTCCTCGTCGACTCCAAGGACGCCCTCGCCGAGCGGCTGCCCTGGGCGGCGGCGATCGTCGTCCTCGCCACCCTGCTCCTCGTCTTCCTGCTCACCGGCAGCGTCCTGATCCCCGTCCAGGCGGTCGTCCTCAACGCCCTCAGCCTCACGGCGATGTTCGGCGCGGTCGTCTGGGTCTTCCAGGAGGGCCACCTCGCCGGGCTCCTCGGCTTCACCCCCACCGGCGACATCGAGACCACGCTGCCCGTCCTCATGTTCTGCGTGGCCTTCGGGCTCTCCATGGACTACGGCGTCTTCCTGCTCTCCCGCGTCAAGGAGGAGTACGACGCCACCGGCGACCACGAGCACTCCGTCCGCTTCGGGCTGCGCCGCACCGGCGGCCTGATCACCGCCGCCGCCGTGATCCTCGCCGTCGTCATGATCGCGATCGGCACCTCACGGGTCACCAACACCAAGATGCTCGGCCTCGGCGTCGCCCTCGCCGTCCTCATGGACGCGATGGTGGTCCGCAGCCTCCTCGTGCCCGCCGTGATGAAGCTGACCGGCCGCCTCACCTGGTGGGCCCCGGGGCCGCTGCGCCGCTTCCACGACCGCTTCGGCGTCAGCGAGTCGGACGGCCCCGCGCCGCTGCCGGCTCCGGCCGCCGAGGAGACGGCCGAGGAGCTGCGCGAGAGCGCGGCCGCGCCTCGCTGATCACCTGACGGCAGGACGGCCGGCCGGACAGCAGGACGCCGGGCCCCGGAACACTCCGGGACCCGGCGTCCTCGCCCGTCAGGTGCGGACGACAGGCCTCAGTCGCGGCGGGCCCGGTTGCCGGGACGGCTGGCGACCCAGGCGCGGATCGTGTCCGCGTACCAGTAGGGCTTGCCCGACTCGACCTGGTCGGGGGCCGGCAGGAGACCGTGCTTCCGGTACGAGCGCACGGTGTCCGGCTGGACGCGGATGTGCGCGGCGATGTCCTTGTACGACCAGAGCCTCTTGTCCGTCATGCCTGGTACCTCCCTGCGCACCGCGCAGCGGCGGCAGGGGGTGCCGTTCGGGGGCGCTGCGGGCGGGCGTTGGTGATCACTGAGCCTGTGCCCGTTGAACGACCCCTGCCGACAGGAGGAGAGCGGCTGTCGAGCGCCTGTGACGGAAGACCCGCGTAACGGAGACACGCGTGACGGAGCGAGGACCTGTGTGACGGAAGTGATGCATGCGGACGACGGTGTGTCTGCGTGCGTCACCCCTGGTCACACGGGTATGCGCCGGTCACACGCCGCAGGAGCGCAGGAAGCGCCGGGTGCGCAGCGCGATCGGGTACGGAGTGTCCGGCTCGCACGGGTACATGTCCTGCTCGACGATCGCGAAGAGGTCCACGTCCAGGGCCTGCGCGGCGGCGAGCACCGGCTCCAGGGCGGGCACTCCGGACGGCGGTTCGCACATCACGCCCCGCGCCACCGCCGGGCCGAACGGCACCTCCTCGGCCACCACCCGCGCCAGGACCTCCGGATCGACCTGCTTGAGGTGGAGGTAGCCGATCCGTTCCCCGTAACTCTCGATCAGCTTGACGCTGTCCCCGCCCGCGTACGCGTAGTGCCCGGTGTCCAGGCAGAGCGCGACGGCCTCCGGATCGGTGGCGTCGAGGAAGCGCGTCACGCTCTCCTCGCCGTCGAGATGGGTGTCGGCGTGCGGATGGACGACGAGCCGCAGCCCGTACCTCTCCCGCACCTCCCGTCCCAGACGTTCCGTCAGCCGGGTCAGATCCCGCCACTGCTCCGCCGTGAGCGTGTGCTCCTCCAGGACCTCGCCCGTCCGGTCGTCCCGCCAGAACGACGGGATGACGACGAGATGGCCGGCGCCCACGGCCTGGGCGAGCGCGGCGTTCTCGGCGACGTGCGCCCAGGTGCGGTCCCAGACGGCCGGCCCGTGGTGCAGCCCGGTGAAGACCGTCCCCGCCGAGACCCGCAGCCCGCGCCGCGCGGTCTCCTCGATGAGGACGGCGGGATCGGTGGGCAGATAGCCGTACGGCCCGAGCTCGATCCATCCGTATCCCGCGCCGGACACCTCGTCGAGGAAGCGCTGCCAGGGCACCTGCCGCGGATCGTCGGGGAACCACACCCCCCAGGAGTCCGGGGCGGATCCGACGCGGATACGGGACTGCGACTGCGACTGCGACTGTGACGGCGACTGCGCCGGGGACGGTGACGGGGACGGGGGCAACGACGGCTTCGACGGCTTCGTCATGTCTGCCACCTTGGCCGGGGCCCGAGAGGAGCGTCAAGCGGGCAGGCGGACACGCGGACAGGGCGTCCGAATGTCCGGACATGTCGTTGACACGCCTCCGGGCGGCCGACTAGACCTGAGGGCGGGGCCGCAGGCGAAAGAGGGGCGCGTGGAGACGGAGCCGTACGACCTGATCACCATGGGGCGCCTCGGCGTGGACCTGTACCCGCTCCAGAGCGGCGTCGGGCTCGACCGCGTCGAGACGTATCGCAGGTTCCTCGGCGGCTCCCCGGCCAACGTCGCCGTCGCCGCCGCCCGGCTCGGCCGCCGTACCGCGCTCGTCTCCCGCACCGGCGCCGACCCCTTCGGCACCGCGCTCCACCACGACCTCAAGCGCTTCGGCGTGGACGACCGCTGGGTGACCGAGGTCGCGGCCTACCCCACCCCCGTCACCTTCTGCGAACTCTTCCCGCCCGACGACTTCCCGCTCCACTTCTACCGCCACCCCAAGGCCCCCGACCTGGAGATCCACCCGCACGAGCTCGACCTCGACGCGATCCGCGCCGCCCGGGTCTTCTGGGCGACCGGCACCGGCCTGTGCGCCGAACCGAGCCGCGCCGCGACCCTGGAGGCGCTGCGCGCCCGGGCCGGCCGCGAGGTGACGGTCCTCGACCTGGACTGGCGGCCCGTCTTCTGGTCGGACCCGGCCGAGGCCCGCCCGTACTACGCCGAGGCCCTGCGCCACGCGAGCGTCGCCGTCGGCAACCTCGACGAGTGCGAGGTCGCGACCGGCGAGCGCGAACCGCACGCCGCCGCCCGCGCCCTGCTCGCCACCGGCGCGGTCCGGCTCGCCGTCGTCAAGCAGGGCCCCCGGGGCGTCCTCGCGCTCGCCGCCGACGGCACGTCCGCCGAGGTGCCGCCGCTGCCGGTGGACGTCGTCAACGGGCTCGGCGCGGGCGACGCGTTCGGCGGGGCGCTCGTCCACGGCCTCCTCGCCGGCTGGGGCCTCGAACGGACCCTGCGCCACGCCAACGCCGCCGGCGCGATCGTCGCTGGCCGCCTCGCCTGCTCCTCCGCCATGCCGTACGCGGAGGAGATCGCCCAGGCGCTCGCGGCGGGCACGGGAACGATCCCGGAGAAGGGGTAGGGATCCCGCCATGAACTCCGGCCCTTCTCACCCCTCCGGCCCCTCCGGCCCTTCTCACCCCTCCGGTTCCGCTTACCCCACCGGTCCCTCGCGCCCCGAGCGCCTCCACCTGCCCGCCGGGTCCGCCGCCCACGGGCCGTACGCGCTCCGCATCGACCCCGAACGGGCCGGCTGGGAGCACTCCGCCCTCCGGATCCTCACCCTCGGGCCGGGGGAGAACCACTCCTTCGAGAGCGGGGATTCCGAATGGATCGTGCTTCCCCTCTCCGGTGCCTGTAGCGTGCGCGTCGACGGCGACGTGCTCGAACTCCGGGGCCGCGACGACGTGTTCGCGGGAGTGACCGACTTCGCCTACGTACCGCGCGGAGCCCACGCCCAGATCGCCTCCGGCGCGGGAGGCCGCTTCGCTTTGGCAGGAGCGAAGTGCGAGCGACGACTCCCCGCCCGCTACGGCTCCGCGCCGGAGGTTCCCGTCGAGACGCGCGGCAGCGGCAACCGCACCCGCCAGGTGCGGAACTTCGCCGCCGCCGGCGCCTTCGACTGCGACCGGCTGATCGCCGTCGAGGTCGTCACCCCCGGCGGCAACTGGTCGTCCTACCCGCCGCACAAGCACGACGAGCACCGCCCGGGCGCCGAGTCCCTCCTCGAAGAGATCTACTACTACGAGATCGTCGGCCCGCACGGCCTCGCCTACCAGCGGATCTCGCCCTCCCGGCCCGGCGGCGCCGAGCTCCTCGCCGAGGTCGGGGACGGCGACGCCGTGCTCGTACCGGACGGCTGGCACGGGCCGTCGATCGCCCAGCCGGGTCACGACCTCTACTACCTCAACGTCATGGCGGGCCCCGGAGCCGAACGGGAGTGGAAGATCTCCTTCCATCCGGACCACACGGAGGGATACGCATGAGCATCCGGCTGACCGTCGCCCAGGCGCTCGTCCGCTTCCTCGCCGCCCAGTACACGGAGCGCGACGGGGCCCGGCAGCGGCTGATCGCCGCCACCTGGGGCATCTTCGGCCACGGGAACGTCGCCGGGATCGGCCAGGCGCTGGTCGAAGAGGAGTCGATGCCCTTCCACCAGGGCCGCAACGAGCAGGCCATGGTCCATGCCGCCGTCGGCTACGCCCGCCAGTCGAACCGGCTCTCCGCGCACGCCGTCACCACCTCCATCGGCCCCGGCGCCACCAACCTCGTCACCGGCGCCGCCCTCGCCACGATCAACCACCTGCCGGTCCTGCTCCTCCCCGGCGACACCTTCGCCACCCGCCCCGCCGACCCCGTCCTCCAGCAGCTCCAACTCCCCTACGCCGGTGACGTCTCGGTCAACGACTGCCTGCGCCCCGTCTCGCGGTACTTCGACCGGATCGGCCGCCCCGAGGCGCTGATCCCGGCCGCGCTCGCCGCCATGCGGACCCTCGCCGACCCCGCCGAGACCGGCGCCGTCACCCTCGCGCTGCCCCAGGACGTCCAGGCGGAGGCGTACGACTGGCCGGCGGAGTTCTTCGCCGAGCGGGTCTGGCGGGTGCGCCGCCCCTCCCCGGACGAGGACGAACTGGACGCGGCGGTCGCGGCGATCGGCGCGGCCACCCGTCCGCTGATCGTCGCCGGCGGCGGCGTCCGGTACAGCGGGGCCGAGGAGGCGCTCCACGACTTCGCCGCGCTGACCGGCATCCCGGTCGCCTCCACCCAGGCCGGCAAGGGGTCGCTGCCGCACGGCCACCCCCAGGACGTCGGCGGCGTCGGCCACACCGGCACCGCCGTCGCCGACCACCTGGCCCGTACCGCCGATGTGGTCATCGGCGTCGGCACCCGCTGGACCGACTTCACCACCGCCTCGGGAACGCTCTTCGGCCACCCCTCCGTACGGTTCGTCAACCTCAACGTCGCCGCCTTCGACTCCCACAAGATGGCCGCCCTGCCGCTCGTGGCGGACGCCCGCGAGGGCCTGGAACAGCTCCACACGCTCCTGGAGCCGCACCACGTCGCCGCGCACTACGCGCACGAGTACGCCGAGGAGCGACTCCGCTGGCAGAACCGCGTCGACGCCGCCTACGCCGTCCCCGACGAGGACGCCCGGCCCACCCAGGCCCAGATCCTCGGCGTACTCGACACTCTGGTCGACGGCAGCGACATCCTGATCAACGCCGCAGGCTCGCTCCCCGGCGACCTCCACAAGCTCTGGCGGCCCCGCTCCACGGACCAGTACCACGTCGAATACGGCTACTCCTGCATGGGCTACGAGATCCCCGCGGCCCTCGGCGTCCTGCTCGCCGCGCCCGGCCGGCCCGTCTGGGCGCTCGTCGGCGACGGTACCTATCTCATGAATCCCACCGAAATCGTCACCGCCGTGCAGGAACGACTGCCCCTGCGTCTTGTCATCCTGCAGAACCACGGATACGCCTCCATCGGCGGCCTCTCGGAGGCGGTCGGCGGCGAGCGGTACGGCACCGACTACCGCCACCGGGACGCGGAGGGCGGTTTCACCGGAGCGCCGCTCCCCGTCGACCTCGGGGCCAACGCCGCCTCCCTCGGCATGCGCGTGCTGCGCCCCCGCACCGTGCGTGACCTGCGAGAAGCCCTCGCGGACGCGCGGAAGGCGACGGTTCCCACATGTGTCTACGTCGAGACCGAAACGGCAGACACAGTGTCGGGCCCGCCCCCGGCCCAGGCGTGGTGGGATGTGCCCGTGGCCGAGACGTCGACCCGCCCGTCGGCGGTCAAGGCCCGCGAGGAGTACGACCGGCACGTCACCGCCCGACGCCGCCATCTCTGAAGGAGCATTTCGTCATGACGAACACCGTCAAGACTGTCAACCACTGGATCGGTGGCAAGGCCGTCGAGGGCACGTCGGGCAACTGGGGCCCGGTCACCGACCCGGCCACCGGCGCCGTGACCACCCGTGTCGCGCTCGCCTCCGTCGAGGAGGTGGACGCCGCCGTCGCCGCCGCCAAGGACGCCTTCGCGACCTGGGGCACCTCGTCCCTCGCGCAGCGCACCACGATCCTCTTCAAGTTCCGCGCGCTGCTCGACGCCAACCGCGACGCGATCGCCGAGCTGATCGTCGCCGAGCACGGCAAGGTCCACTCCGACGCGCTCGGCGAGGTCGCCCGCGGCCTGGAGATCGTCGACCTGGCCTGCGGCATCACCGTCCAGCTCAAGGGCGAGCTCTCCACCCAGGTGTCGAACCGCGTGGACGTGGCCTCGATCCGCCAGCCGGTGGGCGTCGTCGCGGGCATCACGCCCTTCAACTTCCCGGCCATGGTGCCGATGTGGATGTTCCCGATCGCCATCGCGACCGGCAACACCTTCATCCTCAAGCCGAGCGAGAAGGACCCGTCGCCGGCCCTGAAGATCGCCGAGCTGCTCGCCGAGGCGGGCCTCCCGGACGGTGTCTTCAACGTCCTGAACGGCGACAAGGTCTCCGTCGACCGCCTCCTGGAGCACCCGGACGTCTCCGCGATCTCCTTCGTGGGCTCGACCCCGATCGCCCGCCACATCCACACCACCGCCTCCGCCAACGGCAAGCGCGTCCAGGCGCTCGGCGGCGCGAAGAACCACATGCTGGTCCTCCCGGACGCCGACCTCGACGCGGCGGCCGACGCGGCCGTCTCGGCGGCGTACGGCTCCGCCGGCGAGCGCTGCATGGCGATCTCCGCGGTCGTGGCCGTCGGCTCCATCGGCGACCAGCTCGTCGACAAGATCCGCGAGCGCGCCGAGAAGATCAAGATCGGCCCCGGCAACGACCCGACCTCCGAGATGGGCCCGCTCATCACGGCCGTCCACCGCGACAAGGTCGCCTCGTACGTCACCGGCGCGGCTGCCGAGGGCTGCGAGGTCGTCCTCGACGGCACCGGCTACACGGTCGAGGGCCACGAGGACGGCCACTGGATCGGCCTGTCCCTCCTGGACCACGTGCCGACGACGGCCGCCGCCTACCAGGACGAGATCTTCGGCCCGGTGCTCTGCGTGCTGCGCGCCGACACGTACGAGGAGGGCCTCGCCCTCATCAACGGCTCGCGCTTCGGCAACGGCACCGCGATCTTCACCCGTGACGGCGGCGCGGCCCGCCGCTTCCAGATGGAGGTCGAGGCCGGCATGGTCGGCGTCAACGTGCCGATCCCGGTGCCGGTGGGCTACCACTCCTTCGGTGGCTGGAAGGACTCGCTCTTCGGCGACCACCACATCTACGGCAACGACGGCGTGCACTTCTACACGCGCGGCAAGGTCGTCACCACCCGCTGGCCGGACCCGTCCGACGCCCCGTCCGGCGTGGACCTGGGCTTCCCCCGCAACCACTGACCTGCCGGTCGTGGCCGTGACGAGCGGCTCCTGACGAACGGCCCCCGGTGTGCGTACCGCCGCACACCGGGGGCCGTTCGGCCGTTCGCGCCCCGGGCGCGTACTGCGTCCGGTGTACGGGGTGCCCCTCCGTACGACCCGAGGAGGTCGGGCGCCTCCCCCTCCGGACCGCAGTGCCGCACGAGTCGGCCCGCATAGGCTCGACCCATGCGACTCCGACTTCCCCGGTGGGCCGCGGTCACCGCCGTCCTCGCCGTCCTCGCGGGTGCCGGCACCTGGACCGCCGTCGCCTCGGACGAACCGCCGCCCGTGCACCGCGCGGACAAGGCGCTCGACATCGACGGCGTACGGCTCGACACCTCGTACTTCACGAGCGGCGGAGGGGAACGGCGCCCCGCCGTCCTCCTCGGCCACGGCTTCGGCGGCTCCAAGAACGACGTCCGCGCCCAGGCCGAGCAGCTCGCCCGCGACGGCTATGCTGTCCTCACCTGGTCCGCCCGCGGCTTCGGCGACTCCACCGGGGAGATCGGCCTCAACGACCCCGACCACGAGGTCGCGGACGTCCGGAAGCTGATCGACTGGCTCGCGGCCCGCCCCGAGGTCCTCCTCGACAAGGCCGGCGACCCGCGCGTCGGCGTCACCGGCGCCTCCTACGGCGGCGCGATCTCCCTGCTCGCCGCCGGACACGACCCGCGCGTCGACGCCGTCGCCCCCCAGATCACCTACTGGAACCTCGCCGACGCCCTCTTCCCGAACGGCGTCTTCAAGAAGCTCTGGGCCGGGATCTTCTTCTCGGCGGGAGACCAGTCCGGCCCGGGCCGCCCCGGCGCGACCGCCCCCGCCGCGACCGCCTGTGGCCGCTTCACCCCCGAGCTCTGCTCCCTCTACCAGCGCGTCGCCGTCAGCGGAAAGCCCGACGCCGCCGCCCGCGCCCTCCTCGAAGCCCGCAGCCCCTCCGCCGTCGGCGACCGCATCACGGTGCCCGCGCTCATCGTCCAGGGCCAGTCCGACTCCCTCTTCACCCTCGCCCAGTCCGACGCCATGGCCCGCACGATCGGCGCCAACGGCGCCCCCGTCGCCGTCGACTGGATCGCCGGCGGCCACGACGGCGGCGACCGCGAGACCGAGCGCGTCGAGCAGCGGATCAGCACGTGGTTCGACCGCTGGCTGAAGCGCGACACCTCCGCCGACACCGGCCCCGCCTTCCGGGTCAGCCGCACCGGCGGCGTCGACTCCACCGACGGACAGGCCACCCTGCGCGCCGCGACGGCCGACCGCTACCCGGGCCTCACCGCCGCCACCGGGGCCACCGAGAGCATCGCCCTCGCCGGGCCCCCGCAGACCTTCGCCAACCCGGCCGGCGCCGCACCGCCCGCCATCTCCGCCGTCCCCGGCCTCGGCGGCGGCCTCTCCGGCCTCTCCTCCCTCGGCGTCGGCCTCTCCCTCGACTTCCCCGGCCAGTACGCCCGCTTCGACGCGAAGCCGCAGGCCGAGGCCGTCCGGATCACCGGCACCCCGACCGTCCGCGTCAAGGTCACCTCCACCGCGGCCGACGGCTCCGCCGTCCTCTTCGCCAAGGTGTACGACGTCGGGCCCGACGGCCGGCAGCAGGTGCTGCCCTCCCAGCTCGTCACCCCCGTCCGCGTCGAGGACGCCAAGGCCGGCCGCGGCGTCGCCCTGACCCTGCCCGCGATCGACCACGAGGTGGAGGCCGGGCACCGGCTGCGGCTCGTCCTCGCCGCCACCGACCTCGGCTACGCCTCCCCGACCGTCCCCGCCGGCTACACCGTCGCCGTCGAGGGCCCGCTGACCGTCCCGACCGCGCCCGGCCTCGACGCCCAGGCCGCCGCCCTGCCCTGGTGGGTCTGGGGCCTGCCGCTCCTCGGCCTCGCCGCCGCCGCGGCCCTCCTCCTGACCGCCCGCCGCCGCACCACCGCCCCCGCGCCGGACCCGGAACTCACCTCCGTACCCCTCCAGATCACCGGTCTCTCCAAGAAGTACGCGGGCGGCGACCGGTACAGCGTCAAGGACCTCTCCTTCCGCGTCGAACAGGGCCAGGTCCTCGGCCTCCTCGGCCCGAACGGCGCCGGAAAGACCACCACCCTGCGCATGCTGATGGGCCTCATCCGGCCCGACGAGGGCGAGATCCGGGTCTTCGGCCAGGCCATCCGCCCCGGCGCCCCGGTCCTCTCCCGGGTCGGCTCCTTCGTCGAGGGCGCCGGCTTCCTGCCGCACCTCTCCGGCCGGGAGAACCTGGATCTGTACTGGAAGGCCACCGGCCGTCCCGCCGAGGACGCCCATGTGGACGACGCCCTGCGGATCGCGAACCTGGGCAGCGCCCTCGAACGCGCCGTACGCACCTACTCGCAGGGCATGCGGCAGCGCCTCGCCATCGCCCAGGCCATGCTCGGCCTGCCGGACCTGCTCATCCTCGACGAGCCGACGAACGGCCTCGACCCGCCGCAGATCCGCGAGATGCGCGAGGTGATGATCCGGTACGCGGCCGAGGGCCGGACCGTCATCGTCTCCAGCCACCTCCTCGCGGAGGTCGAGCAGTCCTGCACCCATCTCGTCGTCATGGACCGGGGCCGGCTCGTCCAGGCCGGACCGGTCGCCGAGATCACCGGCTCCGGCGACACCCTGCTCGTGACGCTGGCCGGTGACGTCGACGACCCGCTCGTCGAGAAGATCGGCGCACTCCCGGGCGTCGGCTCCGCCGCCCGCGCCGACGGCGGGCTCCTCGTCGTCCTCGACGGCACCGACACGACCACCCTCATCGGCGACCTCGTCCGCCTCGACGTACCGCTGACCGGGGTCGGACCGCACCGGCGCCTGGAAGACGCGTTCCTGACCCTGATCGGAGGAGGATCCGCATGAGCGCGCCGACCACCACCACGGCCACCGCGACCCCGGCGGACGTCCCCGCCCCCGGCTACCGGGCCGGACGCACCCTGCCGCTGCGCGTGGAAGCCCTGCGCCAGTGGAAGCGGCGCCGCACCCTGATCATGGGCGGGATCCTCGTCGCCCTGCCCTTCGTGCTGATCGCCGCCTTCGCGATCGGCGGCGCCGGGGACGGCGACCGCAACGGCCGCATCACCCTCATGGACACGGCGACGGCCTCCGGCGCCAACTTCGCGGCGACCTGTCTCTTCGTCTCGGCCGGCTTCCTCCTCGTCGTGCCCGTCGCGCTGTTCTGCGGCGACACCGTCGCCTCCGAGGCGAGCTGGTCCTCGCTGCGCTACCTCCTGGCCGCGCCCGTGCCCCGCTCCCGGCTCCTCGCCTCGAAGCTGGCGGTGGCCCTCGGCTACAGCGCGGCCGCGATGGTCCTGCTGCCGCTCGTGGCCCTGGTCGCGGGCACCGTCGCCTACGGCTGGGGGCCGCTCCAGCTGCCCACCGGCGGCTCCGTGCCCGCCATGGACGCGGTGCTCCGGATCGGTGTCGCCGTCGCGTTCGTCTTCGTCTCCCAACTGGTCACCGCCGGGCTCGCCTTCTGGCTCTCCACCCGCACCGACGCGCCGCTCGGCGCGGTGGGCGGCGCCGTCGGCCTGACCATCGTCGGCAACGTCCTGGACGCCGTCACGGCACTCGGCGACTGGCGCGACTTCCTGCCCGCGCACTGGCAGTTCGCCTGGATCGACGCGCTCCAGCCGCAGCTGGAGTGGGGCGGCATGATCAAGGGAGCGGCGATCTCGGTGACGTACGCCGTGGTCCTCTTCGCCCTGGCCTTCCGCGGCTTCGCCCGCAAGGACATCGTGTCGTAGCCGCGGCTACACCCACCCCCTCCGAGCCGCTTCCGCACCCGCGCGGAAGCGGCTCGTCGTGCCGAGGGCCGCCATCAGCTCGCCGACCCGGCGGCTGTACGTCCGCGCCGACATGCCGAGCCGGGCCGCCGCCGTCTCGTCCGTGAGCCCCGACAGGAGCGCGTCAAGGACCGGCCGCAGCTGCGGCGCGAGATCCCGCGGCGGGGGAGCGGGCGGCGGTACGTACGTCAGCTCCTCGGCCGCCGCCCAGCAGGCGTGGTGCGTCCGGACCAGGGCCTGTACCACCACCGGGTCGCGGATCAGCAGCAGCCCGTTGTAGAGCAGTTCCAGATCGAGCGGGATCGCCGCCACCGTCCGGTCCACGACGATCAGCTTGAACGGGATCGCGTCCGCGAGCCGGGCCCGGCCGGGGATCCGGAGCCCGTCCTCCAGCCGGGGCAGGGCGTGCCGCGGCACGATCCGCCGGACCTCCTCGGCCCGCTCCGCCGCGGCCCGCATGCACGCTCCCGCCAGCTCCAGGAACGGCCCGGGGATCGCGCAGCCCGCGGAGGCGACGGGATCGTCGAAGGTCAGCAGCTCGTGCCGGGTGGAAGCGGCCAGCCCGGCGAGCGCGGCACTGATGCGCCGCGCGCCCCGGACCGGGCGCCCCGCGGGCCGCTGTCCCTCGGTCGCGGCCCGGTTCATCGCCGAACGGGCGAGCATCACGGAGCCCGCGCTCTCTGCCACCGCTGACCACCCCCGCCCGATCGATGTCCACTCCATGTACGCATGTGACTGCACACGGTGACAACCCCTGTTGAGAAGGATGGCGAATCCATGCCACCCTCGTCCGCCCCTGTCGCCGTTGCCACATCGAGATCCATCCGCAACTCCTTCGACTGCTCCGCCCGGCCGCTTCGTTCGTCACATTCACAAGTGCCGTACGAAGAGGGGGAGATCGCATGAGTCGACAGAACGCGGCGGCGAACGGGCGCCGCAGGGCCCGGTTCGGCGCCACGATCGCGGGGCTGCTCGTCGCCGGACTGACCGTCGGCGGCTGCGGCGCGTCTGGCGTGACGGCCGACAAGGCGTCACGCGCCGAGGGCGGCCGCACCGCACCGGGCGCCTCCGGCGGCGGGGCCGCGCAACCGGGGTACGTCGCACCCGGGACGGCGACCCCCGGGGCCGACGCGGCCGCGCCCGGGGAGGGCGAGCAGCGCATCAGGCCCCCCGCCCCCGACTACCTCTCCACCTTCGCCCTCGACGTGGACACCGCCTCGTACGGCTACGCCCGCCGCACCCTCGCCGAGGGCCGGCTGCCCGACCCGTCGACCGTGCGCCCCGAGGAGTTCGTCAACAGCTTCCGCCCCGACTACCCGCGCCCGGCGGACAACGGCTTCGGCGTGAGCCTCGACGGCGCCCGCACCGGCCGGGACGGCTGGTCCCTGGTCCGGGTGGGGCTCGCCACCCGCGGCGCGGACCGGAGCGGCGAACGCCCGCCCGCCGCCCTGACCTTCGTCGTCGACATCTCCGGCTCGATGGCCGAGCCCGGCCGCCTCGACCTCGTCAAGGAGTCCCTCGGGCTCCTCGCCGGCGAGCTCCGCGACGACGACTCGATGGCCCTCGTCACCTTCAGCGACGAGGCCGAGACCCGGCTGCCCATGACCCGCGTCGGAGAGTCCCGCGCCCGGATCCGCCAGGTCGTGGAGTCCCTGGCGACGACCTCGTCCACCAACGTCGAGGCCGGTGTCCGCACCGGCTACGACGTCGCCGTCGAGGGCCGCCGCGAGGGCGCCACCAACCGGGTCGTGCTGCTCTCCGACGCCCTCGCCAACACCGGCGAGACCGACGCGGACGGGATCCTCGCCCGCATCGACGAGGAGCGCAGGGCCCACGGGATCACGCTCTTCGGCGTCGGCGTCGGCAGTGAGTACGGCGACGACTTCATGGAGCGCCTCGCCGACAAGGGCGACGGCCACACGACGTACGTCTCCACCCCCGAGCAGGCCCGGAGGGTCTTCGTCGACCAGCTGCCCGCCCATGTCGAGCTGCGCGCCCGCGACGCCAAGGCGCAGGTCGCCTTCGACCGGCGGACCGTCGAGAGCTTCCGGCTGATCGGGTACGAGAACCGGGAGGTCGCCGACGAGGACTTCCGGAACGACCGGGTGGACGGCGGCGAGGTCGGCGCCGGGCACACCGTCACCGCGCTGTACGTGGTGAAGACCCGGCCCGGGGCGACGGGCCGCGTCGCCACCGCCACGGTCCGCTGGCTCGACCCGGCGACCCGGGCGCCGCACGAGCGGTCCGGCACGGTCGCCGTCGAGGCGCTCGCCGCGGGGCTGTGGGACGGCGGCCACGAGAGCCTCCAGCTGACCGCGATCACCGCCTACTTCGCGGACGCGCTGCGCGGCGGCGGCCTGCCGGGCGACCCCGGGCTCGGCGCGCTCGCGGAGCGGGCGGAGGCGATCGCGGGACGGTCGGGGTCTGCGGTGGTCCGGGAGCTCGCCGAGGCGGTCCGGCAGGCCGAGCGGCTGCGCGGGCCGGCCGCGGAGCCGGGCGACGGCGCCTCCCGGGAGGGCGAGCTGAGGTCGGGCGACCCGTACAGCTGAGGTCGGGTGCCCGTACCGCTGAGTCGGGGCGGCCCGTACAGCCGAGCCGGGCGACCCGTACAGCCGAGCCGGGGCGGCCCGTACGGCTGGGTCAGGGCGGCCCGGGCGACCCGTACGGCCGAAGTCGGTTGACCCGTACAGTTGTTGTCGTGTGACCCGTACTGTCGACGCGCGGGGCGGGTGGCGGGCCAGAATGGCCGCATGGCCACCCTGCTGCTCGCTCTCGCCGTCGGATTCACCGGTCTCTACGCCGGTTTCCTGCTCATCTTCCAGACCGGGATCATGCCCGCCCTCGCCCGTCTGACGGACGCGGAGTTCGTCACGGCGATGCGCCGGATCAACGAATGCGTCCCGAGGGCCGTGTTCCTGCTGGTCTTCCTCGGGGTCGTCGCGTTCCCCGCCGCCGCGTTCCTCGTCCCGGTCGACGGGCGTACGGACACCCAGAAGTGGCTGCTCCTGGCGGGGCTCGTGTGCGCGGCCCTCAACCACCTGGTCACGGTCGCCGGGAACGTCCCGCTGAACGTGGCCCTCGCCTCCTCGGAGCGCCCGGGAGGAGCGGCCGGCGAGGACCCGGCGGCGGTACGGGCCGCCTTCGAGAAGCGGTGGAACGGATTCCACCGGGTGCGTACGGCCCTGATCGTCGTCGCGTTCGGCCTCGTCATCGCCGCCGCCGTGCTGTGAACCGTACCCACCGGGCGGTTTCTGGCGCGAAATCGCGGTTGAGGACCCCTCCCGCGTCCGTAAGGACCCCGGGAAAGCGTACCCCCGAGTCCTGAAACAGCCTTTCGGGGGCCAAAGGTCTAAGCCAGTGACGAAAACTTGACGCCGAAATATCCCCTCAAATGGGGTGAAGCACCCCGATATCACGGGTCAGGTTTCCGTACCCTCCGGTTTCTTATTGACATGCCTACGGGGGTCTTTTCTAATCAACGAGGGTCATCCCGCGCACAGACACCGCACAGGCACTGAGGGGGCAAGGTGGACGTCCGGATTCTGGGGGGACTGTCGGTTCGGGAGAACGGTGTGTCGATCACCCCGACGGCAGCCGCACCGCGGCAGCTGCTCGCCCTGCTCACCGCCAGCGCCGACCAGGTCGTCCCCGTGACGGTCCTGACCGAGGAGCTCTGGCCCTCCGGCGCCCCGCGCGGCGCCCGGGCCGAACTCCAGTCCCACATAGCGGAGCTGCGGTCGCTCATCGCGAGCGCGCTGCGCGGCGCCGATCCGGCGGAGCCCCGTCCGGGCTGGTCCGACCGGCGCACCGCCGACGCGATCCTCGTCTCCCAGCCCGGCGGCTACCGCCTCGACACCGGCGGCGGCGTGCTCGACGTCTGGCAGTTCGAGCGCGCCGCGGGCGCCGGATACCGGGCCATGGAGGCGGGCGACCTCACGCGCGCCGCGCTCCGGCTCGGCGAGGCGCTCGCCCTGTGGCGCGGCGAGCCGTACGCGGGCGTGGCGGCGGGCCCCCGGCTCCGCCGCGAGATCGAGCGCCTCGAAGCGTCCCGCCTCAGCGTGCTCGACCAGTGGGTCGAGGCGCAGCTGGGCCTGGGGCACCACGCCGAGCTGGTCTCCGAACTCTCCGGACTCGTCGCCCGCTACCGCACCAACGAACCCCTGCACGCCCACTACATGGTCGCCCTGCTGCGCTGCGGCCACCACGACGAGGCGCTCGCCGCGTACGAGCGGCTGCGCGCGGCCCTCGCGGCCGAGAGCGGCATGGAGCCCTCGGCGCGCCTGCGCCGGCTGCACCGCTCGGTCCTGGCCGTGCGGAACACCGCGGGCCGCTCCGTCTTCGGCGCCCAGGCACCCGCCCGGCCGCCCTCCCGGATCCCCGCCCACATGGCCGCGCACCTGCCGGCCCATGTGCCCGCCCAGTACAGCCCGGTGCGGGCCCGTCCCGTCCCCGTCGGCTCGCTCGTCTGAGGGGCGGCCGGGGCTCGGGGGGCGTCGTCGGGAACGAAGTACGTCAGGTCGCCGTTGTGGACGTGCGGCACGCCGAGGTTGACCGACTCCCGAAGCCGAATTAATTTCGGCGGGTGGGATGGGTTTCCACCGAGGTGCCCTATTTCGCTCTACTACGGGGGTGGAGGCCATGACCTCGCACGGCGCGGACGCAGCCGGCAGTGCCGACGCGCTGCTCACGGTCCTCGAACTGCTCGCCGGAGGGGCCCCGGCCGCCCGCTTCGAGGCACTCCTCGACGAGGCCCGCCTGACCGGACTCTCCGGCGAGGGGCTCGACCGCCTGGAGCGGGCCGTGAAGCTCGCCGACGAGGTCCGCTCCGGACGCGAGGACGACGCGCGCCGCGAGGCCGGACTCGCCGCCCTCACCGACACCGCGCGCGACCTGACCTTCTCGTACGACCTCGACAGCCTGCTCCGCGTCATCACGCGCCGCGTCCGCCGGCTCCTCGGCCTCGACATGGCGTTCGTGACGCTCCGGGGACAGCACGGCAGCTGCTACGTCCACACCACCGAGGGCGCCCGCGCCGGACTCGACCCCGGCTCCGGCCGGCCGGCCGGACCCCGCCTCGCCCCCGGCTTCAAGATCGCCGAGGGGTACGGACTCGGCGGCGCCGTCCAGCTCCACGGCGAGCCCGTCTGGACCGCCGACTACCTCGCCGACGAGCGGTTCGCCCCCTCGGGCTCCCTCGACGCCGGCGTCCACGCCCCGGCCTTCGACGAGGCCGCGGAGGCCGCCGTCCGGGCCGAAGGGCTGCACGCCATCATGGCCGCGCCGCTGCGCAGCGGCGACGCGGTGATCGGCGTGCTGTACGGGGCGGACCGGCGCGTCCGCGACCACACCTCCGAGGAGCTCGCCCTCCTCGCCGCGCTCGCCGACCTCGCCGCCCTCGCCGTCGAGAAGGCCGGACTCCTCGACCGGACCCGCGCCGAGGTCTCCGAACTGGAGCGGGACAGCTCCCGCGTGCGCACCAGCCTCACCCGGATGCGGCACGTCAGCGAGGCCCACAGCCGCATCATGAACCTCGTCCTCGCGGGCGGCGACCTGGGGAACGTGGCCAAGGCCGCCGGGGACGCCCTCGACGCGACCGTCCTCATCCGCGACCAGGGCGGCCGCGTCCTCGCCGGCGCGGAAATCCCCGGCCTCGACGAGGAGGCCGTCGCCAAGGCCTCGCTCGACGCGCACGCCCGCCGCCGCCCGGTCCTCGCCGACGACGACACCTGGGTCGCCCCGGTCATCGCGGGCTCCGAGGACCTCGGCGGCCTCGTGATCCGCGCCGCGAGCGGGCTCACCGGCGAGGACGAGCGGCTCCTCGAACTCGCCGCCCAGTCCGTCGCCTTCCTCCTCCTGATGCGGCGCTCCACGGCCGTCGCCGAAGGGCCCGTACGCGACGAGCTCCTCGACGACCTCATCGCCGACCCGCCGCACGCGCCGCAGCAGATCGCGCAGCGGGCCCGCCGTCTCGGCGTCGACCTGCGCCGACCGCACGTCCTCGTGCTCGCCCGGCCCGAGGGCGGCGAGCAGGGCCGGGCGGTCGTGTGGGCGTCCTCGTACGCGTACCGCCTCTCCGGTCTGAAGACCGTGCAGGGCGGCTGCATCGTGCTGCTGCTCCCGGGGATCGACGCGTCCGCCGCCGCCAAGGCCGTCGCCGCCGAGCTGTCCCCGCTGCTCGGCCACCCCGTCTCCGTCGCCGCCGCGGGACCCGCCATGAGCCCGGACGGCATCGGCCGGATGCACCTGGAGGCCGGGCGGTGCCTCGACGCGATGAGCGCTCTGGGCGCCACCGGTTCGGCCGCGTCCGTGCACGACCTGGGCTTCCTCGGGATGCTGCTCTCCGACGACCACGACGTGGAGGGCTTCGTCGAGGGGGCGATCGGGCCCGTACTCGACTACGACGCCGAGCGGTTCACCGACCTCACGCGCACCCTGGAGGCGTACTTCGCCTCCGGCGGCAGCCCGACCAACGCGGCCGAGGCGCTGCACGTCCACCCCAACACGGTCTCGCGCCGACTCGAACGGATCGGCGAACTCCTCGGCCCGGAGTGGCAGAAGCCGGGCCAGGTCCTGGAGGTCCAGCTCGCCCTGCGCCTCCAGCGCACCCGCGAGGTCCTCTCCCGGGGCCGGGCCGCCACCGACACCCCCTAAGGGGGGTGCCGGTGGCGTGATCTTCCGTCAGCTCGCCGAGCGTCGCGACGCGTAGCCGGAGTCGTAGGCCGCGTCCCAGTCCGAGGAGGCCAGGAGCGTCGCCGCGTGGGCGGCCGAGGCCAGCGTGATGTGACGGTGCCAGCCGCGGAACGAGCGGCCCACGAAGTCCCGCAGCCCCGCCCCCTCGCCGACCTCCACGAAGTCCCGCTCCACCCGGCGCGCGAGCTTGGTCAGCCGCAGCAGGGAGCCGACGGGGGAGTTGGTCAGATCGCTGATCCACACCCGGGCCGGGGCCCGCCGCGGGTCGTCCCACTCGCCGAGCAGCACCAGGGGACGCATCCGCTCCCCGCCCGGCGTGGGCAGCGCGACCCGGACGGCCGTCGCGAGCGACGTCCGCGAGGTCCGCACACCGGCCACCGTGTCCACCCAGCTCACCGGCCTGCGCAGCCCCTTGAGCGACTCCAGGATCTGGACCGCGGAGAGCGGCCCCGCGCCGAAGCCCGGCAGCGAACGGTCCGCGATCGCCAGCCGCGAACCCGGGCCGATCCGCGCCACGACCGGCACCCCGGCCCCGGCGAGCCGGGTGAGCGCCGCGCGGCCCGCGCCGCCTCGGATGTCGAGGAGCACCGGCTTGCGGGTGACGTCCTGCCAGCGGGCGGTGTCGAGCGCCGCGGCGACCGCGCACTCCTCCAGGGTCTCCTCGCCGGCCTCCTGGGGAACCTCCGCGCGGTCGCGCCGCGTCCGGTCGTTGACCCAGGGGTCCGGCAGGAACAGCCGCCAGTTGACGGGGACGCTCAGCTCGTCGCTCGCGAACCACACCCCGAACGCCTGCTGGCCGTGGAAGACCTGACCGCGCTCCGGGTCGAACCGCCGGTCCACGCCCACCGAGTGCTCCCCGGCCTTCGGGATCGGCATCGGCCGGACCACCCAGGCCTGCGGGCAGCTGTTCCGCTCCAGGAACCGGGCGAGCGAGGCCCGCATGGGCTGCCAGTCCCAGGTCGAGCTGGAGACGAAGTGGTGCAGGCTCTGCTCGGCGGCCGGCCCGCCTATCTGCGCGGCGATGTTCCGGATCGACTTGCGGCCCTGCGCGGTGAGCAGGCCGTGCAGGTACTGCTCGGCCTTCAGGCGCTGGTCGCGGCGCGGGAAGCCGGAGAAGAGCGCGGAACACAGCTCGGCGTAGGCCTCCTCGCCCGAACCGGCCGCACCGACGGGCGAGGCGAGGCTCGAGGGCACCGGCAAGGACGAGACGGCCCCGGTGGTGGCCCTGCGCTTGGTTGCGACGGATGTACTCACGACACTCCTGCCCGAAGGTTGCGCAGCTCCCTCCCGCTGCTCCACCACCGTCGCCCGTCCCCGCCCACGGGGACGAGGTGTACCCGGCACCCGAATCGGCCGCCGAATGGTGGCCGGACCACCTCCCCCTACATCACCCCAGGTCACAGCCGTCTCCATGGCATGGTTCCGGACACCTGGCGCGATGGTCCGGAATACCCCGCGGGGGGATCTGACAGACTCACAGGCCCCGCTTTGACCCGTCGCGTTGCGTGGCCGGACCATCGCAGAGCGAGGCTGCACGGGCCGGCTCCCGGTTAATGCCCCAGGCCGGGGACCGCGCCTGTGCGCCTCGCCTCGACTTCCTCCGCGCCCCGGCCCCGTACCCTTCGGGGCATGGGAACGCGCGGTGAGCTGCCGGTCGTCGGGGCCGTCGCCGCCGGCGGCGCCCTCGGCGCGGTCGCCCGCTACGGCGCCTCGCTGGTGTGGCCGACCCCGCCCCACGCCTTCCCCTGGACGACCTTCACGGTGAACGCGGTGGGCTGCGCGACGCTCGGCGTCCTCATGGTGCTGCTGACCGAGACCCGCATCCGCGTGGCTCCCCATCCGCTGCTCCGCCCCTTTCTGGGCACCGGCTTCTGCGGAGGCTTCACCACCTTCTCGACGTACGCGCTCGACACCCAGCGGCTGCTGGCCGCGGGCGACGCCACCCGAGGCCTCCTCTACATGGGGGCGACCGTGCTCACCGCCCTCGCCGCCGTCTGGGCGGGGGTCGCCGTCACCCGGGCGGTCGCACCGGTGCGGGTGACGCCCGCGTGAACTGGCTCCTGGTCGTGGCGGGCGCCGCCGTCGGCGCGCCCTTGCGCCATCTCACCGACCGGCTGGCGAAGGCCCGCTTCGGCCTCGGCCTTCCCTGGGGCACGTTCGCCGTGAACGTCGTCGGCTCGTTCGTGCTCGGGCTGCTCACCGGCGTCTCCTCGGAGCGGCTGCACCTGCTGCTCGGCACCGGTCTGTGCGGCGCCCTCACCACGTACTCGACCTTCTCGTACGAGACGCTGAAGCTGTACGAGGGCGGGGCGAAGGGGTACGCGGTGCTGAACGTGGCGGGGAGCCTGGCCGCCGGACTCGGAGCCGTATGGCTGGGAGTCGAGACGGCCAGGCCGTGGTGATCCTTACGCGGTGATCCCTACCCGGTGATCCCTAAGTGGTGGTCCCTACGTGGTGGTCCCTACGCGGTGATCCAGTCGCTGGTCGCGATCACCGGCCGCACGCCGTCACGGTGGATGGTGCCCTCGATCAGGCCGTACATCCGGTCGGCCGCGAAGTACACCTCGTTGTCGTTCTTCAGGCCGAACGGCTCCAGGTCCACGAGGAAGTGGTGCTTGTTCGGCAGGTTGAGCCGGACCTCGTTGACCGTGGAGACGTGGTCCAGGACCCGGTCGGCCATCGCGTGCAGGGTCTGCTGGAGCGAGTAGCTGTACGTCTCCGCGAACGCCTCCAGCATGTGGCGCCGCACCTTGTCGTACGAGCGGTCCCAGTCGTGCTCCGCGTCCTCCGCCGCCGGGGCCGAGTTCGCCCAGCGCGCGGTCACCTTGGTGGCGAGGATCCGGTCGTACGCCTCCTGGAGCGTCGTGTACTCGTCCTTGATGAAGCCGTGGAACTCGGAGTTCGTCGAGTTCATCACCGTCAGGTCCTTGAGGCCCGAGAGGACCTGGAGCCCGCTGGTCCCCGAGTAGGTGATCTGCGCGGTGCGGACCTCCTGGCCCTTGCGCACGAAGGAGTGCTGCTCCTTGCGCGTGGGGACGGAGATCCGCTCCCAGGCGTACTCCTCGATCCGGATCTGCGCCTCGTGGATCACGGGCTGCGAGGTCACGAAGTGCCGGGCGAGGAGGATGCCGAAGGCCTCGGGGGAGGCCACGCCGTGCTTCTTGGCGAAGGCGTAGACGGTGTTCTTGGTGGTGTCGGTCGGCAGGCAGTTGCCGTTGTCGCCGGTCAGGTGGACCTCGCGGTACTCGCCGCGCAGCGCCACCGACACGTTCAGGTCGCGGATCTCGTGCCAGGCGCCGTCGTTGCCCTTGCGGGTGACCGTCACGATGCGGTTCTCGGCCTTGCCGTACTGGTTCTGTGCCAGGACGTGCTTGCTCATGTGCTGCTCAGCTCCTGCGGGTACGTGGATACGGATATCCCGTACGCCCGGCGTCCGGCGAACCGTCGTCCCGAAGGTCCGCCCCCCGCCGTCCGGCCCGTGAACGGCGGACCGCCCCGGGACTGACGAGCATCCCGGTCCGTAGGTGGTGTCGGCTCGAAGATATGTGCAGTCCCGGCCACTGGCAATGGCGGCCGAGTCAGGGGGTGGGGAACACCTTCGTCTCGACCACCGGAAGACCCTTGGCCCACCAGTGGTCGTAGCGCCGGTAGACCAGCGGATCCCGGCCCGCCAGGAACGCCCCGAGGGCCGCGGCCTCCCCGGCCAGCTCCTCCCAGACCGGCGCGGGCAGCGGCCGGAACGCCGAGGCCTCGATCCCGCCGTCGACGGCCCGCCAGACCCCGGCGACGTGTCCGTCGACGAGCAGCGTCGGCAGGACGTCGCCGTTCACCCGGATCACGGACTTGCGGTACTCGGGCGGGATGACGCGGCCGCGGTCGGCGTACGCCAGCAGGATGCTGTCCCACATGGCCATCAGCCGGGGCGGGGCGGGCACGTCCTCGTCGGGCCGGGCCGCCCCCGGCACGTCGTACAGCTCCGTCCCGTCGGGGCCCGCCAGGCGCTCGACCCGGTCGCCGAGTGCCGCCAACGCCTCGCGCACCCGGCCCCGTTGCGCCATGGAGAACTGCGCGACGTCCGCCACGGACGCCGGGCCGAACCCCTCCAGATAGCGGCGGACGAGCACCGCCAGGCCCGCGGCGACCGCGTCCGGATCCCTGTGCTCGGGAAGGGTGCTCGCGGTGACGAAGGACTGCGCCGTGCCGTACGACCACGGCGGCCCCGTCGGGGCGTGCCACAGCGGCGCGTACTGCCGGATCATCCGCCAGACCACGGACTCCACCGGTCCACCACGGCCCTCCTCCAGCCGGCGCAGCATCTCGGCGCCGGTCCGCGCCCGCTCGGCGTACGCGAGGAGCCCCGGCAGCAGCGCGTCGGCGTCGGCCGGTGTGAACCCCGCCGCCCTGAACCGGTGGTCACCGAGCCGCGAACCGCGCAGCGTCGGCTCCATGCCCTCGCGGAACGCCCGGTAGTCCTCGACGTGCACCACGTGCAGCGTCAGCCGCATCAGGGTCGACCGCACCGCCCGGAACCCGTCCACGGCGCCGTCGAGCCGCCCCGCGTCGAAACCCGCGACCCGGTTCCACAGCGCCACGTACGGCGAACCCGGCTGCTGCGCCTGGAGGGCGACCACCCGCCGCAGGGCCTCCTCGACGTCGACCGGGGCCCGGTCGAGGAGCAACTGGCGTGCGAGGGTGGAGCGGTTGAGGGCGCGCGCGGTGATCACCATGGCCCGATTCTCGCTCCCGAACGTTCGAGACACGTACTGTCTCGAACATGGGATCGACCTCGACAGCTCCGATACACATACGGAAGCCGCCGGCCGTCCACCCGGTGTCGACGCCGCGGTCGGCACCGTCCGTGTCCCCGCGCGGGCGGGGGGCGGCCCTCACCCTGCTCTGCTTCCTCGTCTGCTTCGGGCTCGGGATGCAGTCCTGGACGGCCCTGCGGCTCACGGGGTTCGACCTCGGGATATTCGACCAGGCGGTGCGCGCGTACGCGCACTTCGAGCTGCCGAGATCGCCGATCAAGAACGTGCACCACGAGTTCCCGCCCGCCTTCTCGCTGCTCGGCGACCACTTCACGCCGGCGCTCGCGCTCCTCGCGCCGCTGTACTGGGTGTGGGACGACCCGCGGGTTCTCCTCTTCGCGCAGGCCGCGCTGTTCGCGGCCGGTGTGCCGGTGGTCCGGCGCATCGCCCGTCACTGCTTCCGGGGCGCCGGTCAGGGCGCCGACCGGGGCGCCGACCGGGGCGCCGACCCGCTGGTCGTCCGCAGGGCGGCCGACCTCGGCGGGCTGGTGTACGCGGTGGGCTGGCCGCTCCTCAACTCCTCCTACAACGGTTTCCACGAGGTGGCCTTCGCGGTGCCGTTCACCCTCCTGATGCTGGAACGGGGACTGGCCCGCCGGTACGCGGCGGCGGCCTGCTGGGCGCTCCTGCTGTGCGCGACGAAGGAGGACATGGGCCTGGTGGCCGGTGCGTTCGGCCTGGTCCTGGCGGTACGCGCGCACCGCGCGGGCGACCGCGCGGGCCGGGCCACGGGCGCCGCGCTGGCCCTCGCCGGGCCCCTCGTATCGGCCGCCGCCATCACCTGGTTCCTCCCGGCGATGGGCGGCCCGGACGGCTACTACTGGTCGTACGGAAGCCTCGGCGCCGACCCGGGCGCCGCACTGGCCCACGTCCTGACGGCCCCGTGGGTGCTGCTCCAGGTCTCCGTCACCCCCTTCGTCAAAGTCGCCATGCTGGCCTGGATCCTGGGCACGCTCGCCCTGCTGCCGCTCGGCTCGCCGACCTTCCTGCTCGCCGTGCCCCTCCTCGCGGAGCGGGTGCTCTCGGACAATCCGAACCACTGGCCGGTGATCAACCACTACGACGCGTTCCTGTGGCCGATCCTGGTCACGGCGTCCCTGGAGACACTCGCCCGCCTCCACAAGAACCGCGCGGTGGCGCGGAGATGGGCGCTCGCAGCGGTCGCGCTCTCCTCGGCGGCGGCCGTCACGCTCGGCCTCGGTCTCCTCGTCCGCCCGGACCAGTGGACACCCAGCCCGGACAAGCGACCTCTCGCCACGGCCGCGGAACTCATCCCGGACGGCGCGACGGTGGAGGCGGACAACACCATCGCCCCGCGCCTGACGGCCCGTTCACACGTGGTCATCGCCGACGCGACGCCGCGGGGCGCGGACTGGGTGCTCCTCCGCGTGGAGCACAGGACGTTCCCCTTCGCGTCGACGGACGACCAGAGCGCGCGCGTCGAACTCCTCCTGGACCACGGCTACACGGAGGTCTGGCGCCACGACGGCACGGTCCTGCTTCACCGCACCACCCGGACCCCGATCCCCGGCCTCCGCGTCCCCGGCCCGGACAGCACCCCGGTCCGCGAGGCCGTCCCGGACGACGTGGGCACGAACCTGCTGCTGCGCTAGCGCCTGCCAGCGGCGGAGGCCGGGGTGTCGCCGCCGTTTCGCCGACGGCGGAGGCCGGGGTGTCGCCGCCGGTTCACCGACCCCACGCCCGGCCGTCACGCGCCCCTCACCCTCCCTCGTGACGATCAGCGGCATGACCTTCACCTCCCGGGCCGCGCGCCCGGCCGCCGCCGGTTCCGCCCTCGCCCTCGCCGTCGCCGTCGCGCTCCTCGCCCCGACCTCGCCGGCGTACGCCGCCGCCAACGCCGTACCGACGTACGAGGTGAAGATCAACCTCACCGCGGCGGCGCTGGACTCGGCCTACGCCCCGAGCGCGGCGGTCAAGTCGGCGTTCGGCATCACCGGCTCCGCCAAGGCCCGTTCGTACAGCTACTACGACACCGACGGCCTGGCGCTCGACGCCCAGGGGTGGAGCGTCCGCCTCCGCCACAAGAGCGGATCCTCCTTCGAGGAGACGTACAAGAAGCGGTTCCCCGTCACGAACGGCGACATCAACGCCGCCCTCACCACGGCCAACGCCGCCGGGTTCTCCAGCAGCGACACCAACTACAAGGCCGAGGTCGACTGGGGCTACGCCAAGCAGACCCTCAGCTTCAGCAACGAGAAGAGCCACAGCGCGAGCGGCTACTCGGGCACGGCGCTGCCGACGAGCACGACCGGCCGCACCTGGCTCGTCAACGACATCCCCGGCAAGCTGGAGGACTGGAGCAGCGCCGACTGGGGCAAGAACACGCTCCAGGTCTCCCGCGCGCACGGGCCGGTGACCGCGAAGGTGTACGGCGGCGCCTGGGGCCCCTCGGACGACGCGAGCATCGAGGTGCTGCCGGTCGTCGGAGCGGGCGGCACGGGCACGGAGTACGTCGTCGAGCTGTCGTTCAAGACGGACTCGTACGCCGACGCGGCCGCGCTGCACGAGGACGCCATCGCCGTCGCCGAGACGAACGGCTGGCTCCACCACGGCGACATCCTCAAGACGCAGCTGATCCTCGACCGCTACTGACCGCCACCGGCACCGCCTTCGGCTGCCGCAGACGCGCGTTCACCCAGGACTCACCCGTTCGCCGTGAACACGTAGCCGGGCGTTGCGCGCGGAACCGCACGATGAGCCCGCGCTCACCCGCCCGTACGTGTCCAAGGAGTTCAGATTGAATCCGCGTCTCCTGCGCCGGCCCGCCGCCGTGGTGCTTCCCGTCTCCGCCGCCCTCGCGCTCTCGGTGGTGGTGGGGACGGCCGACGCGACGCCGGCCCACCACGGCTCCACCGCGCGGGTCGTCTCCGCCTCGACCCTGCCCGACCTCCCGCTCGCCGCCTTCAGCAACGGCCTGCTGCCGGGCAGCGTCCAGGACGACCGGGGCGTCGACCTGGGCGGCATCGGCAGCGACCTGTACCCGGCCGAACGACCCGGTGAGTACTGGACGGTGACCGACCGCGGCCCCAACGGCCAGATAGCCGTCGGCAAGGACAAGCGCCGCACGTTCCCCGTGCCCGGTTTCGACCCGGCGATCGTGAAGATCCGGGCGGTCGGCGGCCGCGTCCAGGTCCTGAAGGCCCTGCCGCTCACCACCGCCTCCGGCGCCCCCGTGACCGGCCTGCCCAACCAGCCCGGCCGCGACGAGGCCCCGTACACGTACGACGCCTCCACCCCGCTCCCGTACAACCCGAACGGCCTGGACACCGAGGGCATCGTGCGGGACCGGGACGGCAGCTTCTGGCTCGTGGACGAGTACGGCCCCTCGCTCGTGCACGTCTCCGCGAAGGGCCGGGTGCTCGCGCGCCACGTCCCGAAGGGCCTCGGCCTCACCGGCGCCGACTACCCGGTGATCGAGTCGCTCCCGTCGATCTTCCTCCAGCGCAAGATCAACCGAGGCTTCGAGGGCCTCGCGCTGCTCCCCGGCGGCGACCTGGTCATGGCCCTGCAGAGCCCGCTGCTCAACCCCGACAAGGTCGCGGGCGAGAACTCCCGCACCACGCGCCTGCTGCGCTTCTCGACGCGTACGCACGAGGTCACCGCCGAGTACGCCTACCGCTTCGACCCGGTCGAGGTCGTCGAGCCCGGCCAGACCAAGACCTCCGAGCTCAAGATCTCCGCCCTCGTCGCCCTCGGCCGCGACCGCCTCCTCGTCCAGGAGCGCACCGACAAGGCCTCCCGCGTGTACGAGGTGAACCTCCGCCGCGGCACGGACATCCTCGACACCACCTGGGACACGGCCGCCGGCCCGACCCTTGAGCAGCTCGACGACGCGGCGTCGGCGGAGGTCCCGGTCCTCGCCAAGCGCCTGGTCGTCGACCTGAACACCGTCGAGGGAGTCCCCGGCAAGATCGAGGGCATCGCCCTCGAAGGCCGCTCGACCCTCGTCCTGCTCAACGACAACGACTTCGGCATGACGGACGGCCCCGCGGCCTTCGACACGGCGGGCCGCCTGGTCGACAGCGACGTGGAGACGACCCTGGTCCGCGTCCGCCTGCCGCACCCGGTCCGCTGAAGACCGAGGTCCGCTGACGACCGAGGGCCCGATCCCGACCGCCCTGACCGTCCGGTCGGGGCGTTCGGGCTCGGGCCCGCTCACGCGCGTCGCCGCCTACTCGGGCAGCGGGCGGTCGTCGATGACGTTCTTCATGACGAGGGTGGAGGCCAGGCGCTGGACCCCGGGCAGCCGGGAGAGCTCACGGTCGAAGAGCTGCTGGTAGGCGGCCAGGTCGGTGGTGGCGACCCGGAGGAGGTAGTCGGGTTCGCCGAAGAGACGCTGGGCCTGGATGACCTGGGGGATGGCCGTGACGGCCGTCTCGAACGTGGTGACGGTGTCGGGGTTCTCCCAGCGCAGGGTGACGAAGACGAGGGCCTCGAAGTTCAGACCGACGGCGGCCGGGTCGACGAGGGCGCGGTAGCCGCGGATGGCGCCCTCGCGTTCGAGGTCGCGCAGGCGACGGTGGCAGGGCGAGACGCTCAGCCGCACGCGCGCGGCCAGCTCGGTGATGGTCAGACGGCCGTCCAGCTGTAGCTCGGTAAGAATCTTCCGGTCCATGGCATCCATGAAGAAAATTCTCCCCCACTTACCCCCCTGTCGGGATAATTAAGCAAACACTTTCGGGCATATCCGCCCTAGCCTTCCCTCTCGGAACAAGGAACGTGAGAGGGAACGATCGATGGACACGACGACACTGGCGGCCTTCCTGGTGGTGGACCTGCTGCTGGTGTTCACGCCGGGCGCGGACTGGGCCTACGCGATCTCCGCAGGCCTGCGCGACCGGTCGGTCGTCCCCGCCGTCACGGGGCTGGTCGTCGGCCACACGGCGTACGCGCTGGTGGCCGTCGCGGGCCTGGCGGTGCTCGTGGCGAGCTCCCCGACCGCGGTCACCGCCCTCACCGTGGCGGGCGCCTGCTACCTGCTGTGGCTGGGCTGGGGCGTTCTGCGGCAGCCGGCCGTGCCGACGGCCGCAGGAGAGACCGCGGACGCCTCCCGCGTACAAGTCATGCTCAGGGGCGCCGGGATCAGCGGCCTGAACCCGAAGGCGCTGCTGCTGTACTTCTCGCTGTTCCCGCAGTTCATCGACACCGCCGACGGCTGGCCGGTGGCCGCGCAGACCGGGCTGCTCAGCATGCTGCACCTGACCGCGTGCGCCGTCGTCTACCTCGCCGTCGGCGTCCTGGCCCGCACCGTCCTCAAGACCCGGCCCTCGGCGGCCCGAGCCGTCACCAGGGCCTCCGGCGCCATGATGATCGCCATCGGCGGCTTCCTCCTGCTGGAACGCCTGACCGGCTGACGCACCGATGCAAAAAGACCCTCCCGAAGGAGGGTCTTCCGTCGTGCGCCCCCGGCAGGACTCGAACCTGCGGCCAAGTGCTTAGAAGGCACCTGCTCTATCCACTGAGCTACGGGGGCCGGGTGGTGGCCGTGTGGCGTGGAGGCCCTGGTGGGTGGGGTGTGGCCTGCCGGGACAAGGATAGGGCTCCGATCGCCTTGGCCCGGTTGCTTCACCTGCGTGGCACGATGTGGAGGTTCGGTGAAGCGGAACGATAATCGCAGGCAGGTGCGATTCGCGCAGCGGTTTTCACGCCGCTCGGGGCGGGTGTTGTGCACTCGTTATGCCTGCGGTCCCGGTCGCCCTTCTCTTCTCTCGGCGCGTAGGGCGCCTATACGCTTCAAAAACACTCATAAATTGGGCATTCTTCGCATGTGGTGACCTTGGACGAACGGCCTCAGCTGATCGACGCACTCTCCGCCCTGCGCGACCGTGTCGCCGCCGTGCGTCTCCCACTCCCTCTCCCCGGCGCCTCACGCGCCCGGCAGACCCGGGCCGAGCTCCTCGCTCAGCTCGACGACTATCTGGTGCCCCGCCTGAAGGATCCCGACGCCCCCCTCCTCGCCGTCGTCGGCGGTTCCACCGGGGCCGGGAAGTCCACGCTCGTCAACTCCCTTGTGGGGCGGCGCGTCAGCGAGTCGGGGGTGCTCAGGCCCACCACCCGTACCCCCGTACTCGTCTGCCACCCCGAGGACCACCACTGGTTCGCCGGAATGCGCGTCCTCCCGCAGCTCACCCGCGTCTGGCTGCCCCAGGCCGACGAGGAGCACTCCACCGAGGAGCCGCCCGAGGAGAACGCCCTGCGGGTCGAGACCGCCGCCTCCCTGCCCCGGGGGCTCGCCCTGCTCGACGCGCCCGACATCGACTCCCTCGTCGTCGAGAACCGACTCCTCGCCGCCGAGTTGATCTGCGCCGCCGACATCTGGGTGATGGTCACCACGGCCTCGCGGTACGCCGACGCCGTTCCCTGGCACCTGCTCCGTACCGCGAAGGAGTACGACGCCACCCTCGTCACCGTCCTCGACCGCGTCCCGCACCAGGTCATCGGCGAGGTCTCCCGCCAGTACGAGGCGCTCCTCGACAAGGCGGGCCTCGGCGACGTGCCGCGCTTCACCATTCCCGAGCTGCCCGAGTCCACGGACGGCGGCAGCGGGCTCCTGCCCGACAGTGCCGTCGCCCCGCTGCGCGCCTGGCTCGCCCACCGCGCCGTGGACCCCGCCGCCCGGCAGCAGGCCGTCGACCGGACCGCCACCGGGGTCATCACCTCCCTCGACGCCCGGCTGCCCGAACTGGCCGGCGCGGTCGCCGCCCAGTACGCCTCCGCCGTCCGGCTCGGCGGCGCCGTCGAGGCCGCCTACCGCGAGCAGGGCAAGCGGGTGCGGCAGCAGCTGGGTCGTGGCGCCGTCCTCGCCGGGGACGCCCGCACCCGCTGGCGCGGCTACCCCCGCGACAGCACCGCCGACGAACTCCTCGACGCCCTCGCCGAGTCCCTCGCCGCCCTCCTGCACTGCGCGGTAGCCGCCGCCGAGGAGCGCGTACGCGACGCCTGGCAGCGCGACCCCGCCGCCGAGGCCCTGGGCCCGCCGCGCACCGGCGGCGACCGGGAGGCGGGGGAGCGGATCGGCGTGGAGGTGCGCCGCTGGCGCCGCGTACTCGAAGAACTGGCCGAGGAGGAGGTGCGGAACGTCGAGCGACCCCCCGGGTCCCGAGCCTCCCGCGCCTCCCGCACCGCCGTCCCCGAGGCCGACACCGTCGCCGCGCTCCTCGCCGCCTCCCTGCTCGGCGGCCGGCGCGCCCGGGCCGCCGGCGACCGCCTCGCCGAACTCCTCGGCGCCCAGGCCGCCCTGCGCCTGCGCGACAAGGGCGGCGAGCTGGTCCTCTCGTCCGTCGACCGTGTCCTGCACGCCGAGCGCGACCGGCGCCTCGCGCCCCTCGACGGGCTCGACGTGACCCCCGAGCCGCAGGCGGAGCTCATCGCCGCGCTCTCCGTACTGCAGAAGGAGAAGTGACGTGGTCGACGACGAGCGCGGCGGTACCGGTGGCCGGGAGCGGTGGGACGACGGACTGATCGCCCGGCGTGCGAGCGAGAGGGCCGCCGTCGTGGGGGAGGCGGAGCGCGAGGCTCCCGAGGAGGACTCGCTGCCGCTGCTCGGCGGGAACTACGGCGGGCCCCTCCGTACCCGCCTCGACGCCCTCCACGAGCTCGTCGGGCTCTCCCGCACCCGCGTCGAGAGCGAGGCCCTCGCCGAGGCCGGGCGCGTCCTCGACGAGGCCGCCGCCCGCCAGCGCCTCTCCTCCCGGCACACCGTGATCGCCCTCGCCGGCGCCACCGGCAGCGGCAAGTCCACCCTCTTCAACGCCCTCGCCGGCGTCCCCGTCTCCGAGACCGGCCTGCGCCGCCCCACCACCTCCGCGCCCATCGCCCTCAGCTGGTCCGAGGGCGCCGCCGGACTCCTCGACCGGCTCGCCGTCCCCAGCCGGCTGCGCCGCCGCCCCCTCGCCGGCGGCGCCGCCGACGCCGACCTCCAGGGCCTCGTCCTCGTCGACCTCCCCGACCACGACTCGGCCGTCACCGCCCACCGCGACCAGGTCGACCGGGTCCTCGGCCTCGTCGACGCCGTCATCTGGGTCGTCGACCCCGAGAAGTACGCGGACGCCGCCCTCCACGAGCGCTACCTCCGCCCCCTCGCCGGGCACGCCGAGGTCACCTTCGTCGTCCTCAACCAGATCGACCGCCTCGGCACCGAGGCCGCCGACCTCGTCCTCGACGACCTGCGCCGCCTCCTCGACGAGGACGGCGTGGCACTCGGCGAGCACGGCGAACCCGGCGCCACCGTCCTCGCCGTCTCCGCACTGAGCGGCGAGGGCGTCCCCGAACTGCGCGAACTCGTCGGCCGCTTCGTCCAGGACCGCACCGCCCCCGAACGCCGGCTCGCCGCCGACATCGACGCCGCCGCCGTCCGGCTGCGCCCCGCCTACCTCGCCGAGGGCCGCTCCGGCCTCGACGAGCGCGCCCGGGGGGACTTCGCGGACCGGCTCGCGGTCGCCGTCGGCGCCCAGGCCGCCGGGGAGGCCGCCGAGCGGGTCTGGCGCCGGGGAGCGATCCGGGCCTGCGGTACGCCCTGGCTGCGGCTCTACCGCTGGTACGAGCGGATGCGCGCGCACGGCTCCACCGACCCGCGCCCCGACTCGCCCGTCGAGGACGAACTGACGGCGCGCCAGCGCGTCGAGCAGGCGGTACGGATCGTCGCCGACGAGGCCTCGCGCGGGCTCCCCACTCCCTGGGCGCAGGCCGTGCGGGAGGCGGCGGCGCGCGGGGCCGAGGGGCTGCCGGAGGCGCTGGACGAGCTGACGGCGAGCATGGGCGACCCGGCCGCCCGGCCGCCCCGGCCCGCCTGGTGGCCGGCCGCCGTCCTCGCGCAGGCCGTGATGACGCTCCTGCAGATCTTCGGCGCGCTGTGGCTGGTGGGCCAGATCGTCGGTGTCGTGGATCCGGGGCTCCTGCCGCCGGTGCTCGTGATGCTCGGCGGCATCGTCGGCGGGCCGCTCGTCGAATGGGCCTGCGAGGGCGCCGTGAAGGGCCCCGCCCGGCGGTACGGGCAGGAGGCCGAGCGCCGGCTGCGGGAGGCGGCCGCGGCCTGCGGCCGGGCCCGGGTGCTCGACCCGGTGGCGGCGGAGCTGATGCGCTACCGGGAGGTGCGCGAGCAGTACGCGACGGTGGTCGGCACCCGTCCCTCGGCGCGGGTGGTCGGCGGGCTCCGGTCCGGAGCGTCGCGACTGGGGGCGACGAGGGCGGGCATGCGGGGGAGGTAGCGCCCGCACGCGCCCATGTCGGGCTTTTCCCCTTTCGGGTGGGGGAGTTGTCCACAAGCGTCGGGCTGTCCACAGGCCCCGGCGGGATGTTCCCCACCGCCCCCACCATGGTGCCGACCGAGAGAAACGCACAGGTGGGGGCGGAACCATGAACGACACGACCGTGACGCTCGTCGGCAACGTGGCGACGGCGGTGGAGTACCGGGAGACGGCCGGGGGTGGGGTGGCGCGGTTCCGCTTCGCGGTGACCGCGCGACGCTGGGACCGGGAGCGGGGGCTCTGGTCCGACGGGAGTACGAGCTTCTACACGGTGTCGGCCTGGCGGTCGCTCGGGGCCAATCTGGCGGCCTCGGTCTCCGTCGGGGAACCGCTCGTGGTGCACGGCCGGTTGAAGGTGCGGGAGGACGAGCGCGACGGGCAGCGCAAGACCTTCGTGGACGTGGACGCGGTGGCCGTGGGGCACGATCTGACGCGGGGGACGGCGGCCTTCCGGCGTGCGGCGAGGGCGGAGCCGGGGTCCCGGCCGGAGCCGGGATCACGACCGGAGCCGGAACCGACCCTCGTCCGGCTGCCCGATCCGGAGCCCGGCCAGGGGCCCGGCCAGGGGCCCGGCCAGGGGCCCGGTCCGGGGCTCGAACAGGACCCTTGGACGGAGGCCACGAAGCGGTTGGTGACGGCCCCCTGACCATGTGTTGTGGGGATTTGTCGACCAACTCGCCGGAGGCATAACGATTCTGAGACGGAATGGTTATCTGAACGTATGGCCGGGCACCGGGGGGTTCCGCATCCATAGGATTCCCGGGTACTCATGTGGCACTTGAGCCCATCGAGTCGGTGAGTCTGCTGGCGTGCGCTCCCCCCATGCGAATAGACCATGTTCGCGGAGCGGCCCGCCCGGAGGGGAAAGCAATGTTTTCAGTTCGTGGGCGTGGCGCTGCCCGCCTGGCCGCCGCGACCCTGGTCTCCGGCCTTGTCGCGGCCGGTGCGATAGCCACCGCCGCTCCGGCGATGGCCGATGAGCCCGCGGGGACGGGCGGTGTCACGGCCAAGCTCGGCGGCCTGACGTCCGACGTCGGCGGTGTCCAGATCACCGAGAAGAACGGCGACAAGTGGTCCGTTCAGGGTGGTCTCTTCAAGATGGAGGTCGGGGGCGGCGGCACGCTGTTCACGTACTGCATCGACCTCCGCACCCCGGCGAAGCACGACTTCGACTACAAGGAAGTCGGCTGGGGCGAGTCCTCCCTGCACGACAACGAGAACGCCGGCAAGATCCTCTGGATCCTGGAGAACGGCTACCCGGAGCTTTCCGCCGAGACCCTCGGCGGCAAGGTCGGCGTCGACCTCTCCAAGAAGGAGGCCGCGGCCGGCACCCAGGCCGCGATCTGGACCCTCTCCGACGACGTCACCGCGACGCCGAAGGACGAGGACGCCCAGAAGCTGACCGAGTACCTGCTGAAGGAGGCCAAGCAGCTCGAGGAGCCCAAGGCCTCCCTGAGCCTCTCGCCCTCCTCCGTCGCGGGCAAGGCCGGTGAGCGCCTCGGCCCGATCACGGTCTCCACGAACTCCGAGATCGCCAAGATCGCGGCCTCCGCGGGCGCCCCGGCCGGTGTCTCGGTCGTGGACAAGGACGGCAAGCCCGTCTCCGAGGCCAAGAACGGCGACCAGATCTTCTTCGACGTTCCCGCCGGCACCGCCGACGGCACCGCCGAGCTGACCGCCGAGGCCACCACCAAGGTCCAGCTGGGCCGCGCCTTCGTCTCCATCGACGGCCCCTCGCAGACCCTGATCCTGGCCGGCTCCAGCGACTCCACCGTCGCCGCCAAGGCCTCCGCGACCTGGGCGAAGACGGGTGCCGTCCCGGCCGTCACGGTCGCGAAGGACTGTGCCAAGGGCGGCCTGGAGATCATCGCCTCCAACAAGGGCGACGAGGACTGGACCTTCGACCTGAAGGGCACCTCGTACACGATCGCCGCCGGCGAGACGAAGACCGTGACGGTCCCGGTCGCCGAGGACGAGGCGTACAAGTTCACGATCACCGGTCCGAACGGCTTCGAGGAGACCTTCGAGGGCGTCCTGGACTGCAAGACGGCCACCCCCGGCCCGAAGCCGTCGGAGACCCCCACCACGGAGCCTTCGACCGAGCCGTCGGAGACCCCCTCCACGCAGCCCTCGACGGAGACCCCGTCGGCCGCTCCGTCGACCACGGCCCCGACCGGTGACACCGCCGGCACGACCGGCACCACCGGTGGCGGCGACCTCGCCGAGACCGGCAGCTCCAACGCCACGCCGATGATCGCCGGCATCGCCGCCGCGCTCGTCGTGATCGGTGGAGCCGCGGTCTTCATCCTCCGCAAGAAGAAGGCCGCCGGTCACTGACGGCGACGTCCGGTACCTGACCGCACGGAGTGATCCGCGTCACACGCGCTTCACTCCGTGAGGTACCGCAGGACCAGCGCACGGCCCTCGTACGGCCCCGGCTCGCATCCGCGTCCGGGCCCGTCCGGGGGCCGTCGCACGTCCGGGACCTCCTCAGCCCCTCGGAGGCCCCACCCGGAACCCCGTCCGGGCCCCACCCGGAACCCGTCCCGAGCCCCGCCCGGGCCGCTCCCGCACGCCTTCCCCCGCCCCGTCTCCGCGCCCTCTCCGCCCTCGCGCCGGTCTTACCGGTTTCCGCCTGAGGGTGGCGGTCAGGCAAGATGGGGTGTATCTGCCCACTCACTCTTCGCCGGACGGTTTCTCTTGGCTGAGTTCATCTACACCATGCGCAAGGCGCGTAAAGCGCACGGCGACAAGGTGATTCTCGACGACGTCTTCCTGAACTTCCTGCCCGGCGCCAAGATCGGTGTGGTGGGCCCGAACGGTGCCGGTAAGTCCACCGTTCTGAAGATCATGGCCGGGATCGAGCAGCCGTCCAACGGTGACGCGTTCCTCTCGCCCGGCTACAGCGTCGGCATCCTCATGCAGGAGCCGAAGCTCGACGAGTCGAAGACCGTCCTGGAGAACGTGCAGGACGGCGCCGCCGAGCAGATGGGCAAGCTCAAGCGCTTCAACGAGGTGGCCGAGCTCATGGCCACCGACTACAGCGACGCGCTGATGGAGGAGATGGGCAAGCTCCAGGAGGACCTGGACCACTCCAACGCCTGGGACCTCGACGCCCAGCTGGAGCAGGCCATGGACGCCCTGGGCTGCCCGCCCAGCGACTGGCCGGTCACCAACCTCTCCGGTGGCGAGAAGCGCCGTGTCGCGCTCTGCAAGCTGCTCATCGAGGCCCCGGACCTGCTCCTCCTCGACGAGCCCACCAACCACCTCGACGCCGAGTCGGTGAACTGGCTGGAGCAGCACCTCTCGAAGTACGCGGGCGCCGTGGTGGCCGTCACCCACGACCGTTACTTCCTGAACAACGTCGCCGAGTGGATCCTGGAGCTCGACCGCGGTCGCGCGATCCCCTACGAGGGCAACTACTCCACCTACCTCGACAAGAAGGCCACCCGCCTCAAGGTCGAGGGCAAGAAGGACGAGAAGCGCGCCAAGCGCCTCAAGGAAGAGCTGGAGTGGGTGCGGTCCAACGCCAAGGGGCGTCAGACCAAGTCCAAGGCCCGTCTCGCCCGCTACGAGGAGATGGCGGCCGAGGCCGACAAGATGCGGAAGCTGGACTTCGAGGAGATCCAGATCCCGCCGGGCCCGCGCCTGGGCTCCATCGTCGTCGAGGTCGAGAACCTCTCCAAGGCCTTCGGCGACAAGGTCCTCATCGACGACCTGAGCTTCACCCTGCCCCGTAACGGCATCGTCGGTGTCATCGGCCCGAACGGCGCCGGCAAGACCACGCTGTTCAAGATGATCCAGGGTCTGGAGACCCCGGACTCCGGCTCCATCAAGGTCGGCGAGACCGTCAAGATCTCGTACGTCGACCAGAGCCGCGCCAACATCGACCCCAAGAAGACGCTGTGGGCCGTCGTCTCCGACGAGCTGGACTACATCAACGTCGGCCACGTCGAGATGCCGTCCCGCGCGTACGTCAGCGCCTTCGGCTTCAAGGGTCCGGACCAGCAGAAGCCCGCGGGCGTGCTGTCCGGTGGTGAGCGCAACCGCCTCAACCTGGCGCTCACCCTCAAGGAGGGCGGCAACCTGCTGCTCCTCGACGAGCCCACCAACGACCTCGACGTCGAGACCCTGTCGTCGCTGGAGAACGCCCTCCTGGAGTTCCCCGGCGCCGCGGTCGTGATCTCCCACGACCGGTGGTTCCTGGACCGCGTCGCGACGCACATCCTCGCGTACGAGGGCGAGTCGAAGTGGTACTGGTTCGAGGGCAACTTCGAGTCGTACGAGAAGAACAAGATCGAGCGCCTGGGCGCCGAGGCGGCCCGTCCGCACCGTGCCACGTACAAGAAGCTGACCCGAGGCTGAGGTCAGTGACCAGGCACATCTACAGCTGTCCCCTGCGCTGGTCGGACATGGACGCCTTCGGGCACGTCAACAACGTCGTCTTCCTGCGGTACCTGGAAGAGGCGCGCATCGACTTCATGTTCCGGCTGGCGCCGGGGGACGGTTCCCCCTCGTTCTCCGGCGGGTCCGTCGTGGCCCGGCACGAGATCGACTACAAGCGGCCGCTGGTCCACCGGCACGAGCCGGTGACCATCGAGTCGTGGGTCACGAAGATAGGCGCGGCGTCGCTGACGATCGCCTACGAGGTCAAGGACGCGGACGTCGTGTACGTCCGGGCGTCCACGGTCGTCGTGCCCTTCGACCTGGAGGCGCAGCGTCCTCGGAGGATCACCTCCGAGGAGCGCGAGTTCCTCCAGGAGTACGTCGACGACGGGATGACGTCCGCCGCATGACCGTGCTCGCGCCGCTGCACTTCGCCGACGCCCGGGAGGCGGCGGCCCTCGCCGCCTTCCTGGGCCGGCTGGTCCACTACGACCGGGCCGCGGCCGTCCGCCTCCAGGCGGGCGGCGGGGCGCTGGCCGTCTTCGGACGGCCGGCTTCCTTCGAGGTCCTCGCCATCCGTACGGCCCGGCTCGTCGACGCCGTCGACCTGGACGTCACCGTCTCCGCCGGCGAACTCCTCGAAGGCATCGAGGAGTCGGCCGGCAAGGCCGTCGTCCCGGACTCCGTCACCGGGCCGCCCTGGGCGGGCGTGCTGCCGCCCCGGGCCGGCTGGGAGCCGGTCGCCGGACTCCCGTCCGCCGCCGAGATGCGGGGCGCGGTCGCCGCGGCCGTCGCCGAATTCCGTTCGCGGGACGAGGAGTTGCCCGAGGAGCGGCGGACCAGGGCCGAGCGCGACCGCATCGGCCGCGAGATCTGGTCCCGGACCCTCGGCACCACCGGGCTGCCCCTGCGGGCCGTGCACGCCGCCCAGTCGCTGGGCTTCCTGCCGCCCGCCCCGGAGTCCGCGCCGGACGCGCCGGTCGCCCCGGTCGCGCTCTTCGCCTCCGGGCCGTGGCTCCGGCTGCGTACCCCGTACGGCTCGATCGCCCTCCGTACGGCGCCGATGTCCCTCACGGTCACCCCCGGGTGACCACGGACGCCGAGGTGGACGTCGAGGTCGACGGGGCCCTCACCGGGGACGAGCTCAACGGCCTCTTCCACGCCGCCTGGCCCGGGCACCAGGACACCGACTTCGGTCCCGTCCTCGCCCGCAGCCTGCTCCGCGTCACCGCCCGCCGCGCCGGGCGGCTCGTCGGGTACGTGAACGTCGTCGGGGACGGCGGCGTCCACGCCTTCCTCCTCGACACCACCGTCCACCCGGACGAGCGCCGCGCCGGGCTCGGCGTCACCCTCGTACGGGCCGCCGCCGGCGCGGCCCGCGCGCGCGGCGCGCACTGGCTGCACGTCGACTACGAGCCCCACCTCACCGGCTTCCACGAGCGGTGCGGCTTCCGGCCCACGGCCGCCGGACTCATCGCGCTGAACGACCTCTAGGAACATCGCCGCCCGATCCCGGCGGTCTCGGTGATCCCGACGGCCTGGACATCCCCCGCCGGTATGGACATCCCCCGACGGCCTGGACATCCCCCGGGGAGGGACGTCCCGACGCCCTCCCCGGTTTCGTCGTCCGTCAGCTCTCCGCGTCGTCCGGCCAGACCCCGATGTGGTCCTGCTCCAGCTCCAGCGCCACCCGGTGCTCCATCCCGAGCGCCTGCGTGTAGTCCGCCGGGAGCTGGAGCCGGCCCGCGCGGTCGAGCATCGCGTACTCCCGTGCCACCAGGGACTCCTGGCCCAGCTCGTCGACCTCGGTGCGGCGCAGCACCTCCGAGGAGGTGCGGCCGTCGCGGATGGCGACCGTGCGGCGGACCTCGGAGGCGACCGCCTGGTCGTGGGTGACGATGACGATCGTCGTGCCCAGCTCCTCGTTGGCGCGGCGGAAGGCCGCGAAGACCTGCTCGCCGGTGGCCGAGTCCAGCTCGCCGGTCGGCTCGTCGGCGAGCAGGACGGCGGGGTTGTTGGCGAGGGCGACCGCGATGGCCACCCGCTGCTGCTGACCGCCGGAGAGCTGGTGCGGCCGCCGGTCCCGGGCGTCCGCGATGCCCAGCATCGCGAGGAGTTCCTCGGCCCGCTCGGCCTTCCGCTTCGTCCGGCCGCCCCGCAACTGCATCGGCAGCGCCACGTTCTGGGCGGCCGTCAGGTACGGGAGGAGGTTGCGCGCGGTCTGCTGCCAGACGAAGCCGACGACCTCGCGGCGGTAGCGCAGCCGCGCCTTGCCGTCCATCGAGAGCAGGTCGCACCCGGCGACGCTCGCGGAGCCGGCCGTCGGCACGTCGAGGCCCGCCAGGATGTTCATCAGCGTCGACTTGCCGGAGCCCGAGGCCCCGACGAGCGCCATCAGCTCGCCCTCCTTCACCAGGAGGTCGAGCCCCTGGAGCGCCTGTACCTCCACCCCGTCCGTGGTGAAGATCCGGACCAGGCGGTCGCAGGCGATGAGCGCGTCGTGCCCGTACGTGGGCCGGTCGCGCCGTGCCGTCGCCCGCTTCTCCAGCTCCTCCAGCGTGGTGCCCGAAGCGGCGGTGGGGAGAGTCGTATCGGTCTTCGTCATCGTGCGTCTCCTGCCCTCAGTTCCTTGATCGAGCCCCTGCGTCCCGCCCACCAGGCCTGCCCGGCCGCCGCCAGTCCCGTCAGGAGGACGACGCCGAGCGCGGGCAGGACCAGGGACCAGGGATCCGCCCGCAGCGGGGCGCTGTCCAGCGTCGCGAAGCCCGGTGCCGTCGCGAGCGCGAGCCGGAACAGGTCGATGCCCGGGGCGAGCAGCGGCACCGTCGCCCAGCCGACGAGCATGCCGCCGAGCGCGGCGAGCACCGCCTGCGGCAGCGCTTCCAGGCCGAGGAGCCGCCGCCCCTGCTTCCGGGTCAGGCCCATCGTCCGCAGGCGCGCGAGGAGCGTGTTCCGCTCCGGCGCGCTCTGCATCAGGGAGAGCAGCACCGCCACGATCGCGTAGCCGGCGCCCGCGCCGATCGCCGCCGCGTAGATCCGCTCGGCGCCCGTCTGGAGCGGCGAGTCCACGTAGGTGGAGCGGAGCTCGCTGCGGAGCGCCACGAACAGGTCGCCGGACTTCGCCTTCACCGCGGCGCGCAGGGCGGTCCCGTCCACGGAGCTTCCCGTGACGAGCAGCGCGGTGGGCCTCGGGTGGGTCAGGTCGGCGGCGTTCACGACGAGGAAGTCCTCGCCGGTCAGGGCCGGGGTGGTCGTCCGGACCGCGACGACCTTCACCCGGAACACGCCGGCCGCCGCCACGATCTCCAGCGGCTCGCTGCCGAGCCGCTCGGCGATCGCGGGTGAGGCGATCGCGGGCAGCACCCGCTCGGTGTCCGCGACGGCGTCCTTGCCGCCCTTTCCGGTCGACGCGAGCAGCTTCGCCGGGAACGGGCCGAAGTCGGTCCGCTCCGCGAGGCGGGCGTACGAGCCGGGCTCGACGCCCACGAGCGGCGCGCTCATCGGCTGGGCGGCGGTGCCCTGCAAGGACGGCATCGCCACCCCGTACTCGACCTGGATCGGAGCCAGGTCCCGTACTCCCGCCGTACCGCGCACCGCCTCGGTGAGCCCGTCCGGCAGCGGCGTCCACTCGACCGAGCCGTCGACGCGGGCGTCCGCGCCGGTCGCGAGGAGCGCGGCCCGGTCGCGGGCGTCGGCGACCCCGGCGAGGACCGAGCCGCCGAACGCGGCCGTGGTCAGCGCGAGGACCAGCGCGAGGAGCGGCAGCGCGCCCGTCGAGGACGAGCGTCCGGCCCTGGCCAGGGCCAGCGGGCCGACCGCTCCGCGCAGTCGGCGGGCGGGCCGGGCCAGCCACCGCAGGGGCAGCGGATAGATCCGTACGAGGACGAGCGCGGCGATCACGCCGACGAGCACCGGGGCGGCGCTCACCAGGTAGTCCCCGGAGTCGCCGGTGCCGCGCAGCCGCAGCGAGGCGACGGCGCCCACGGCGAGGACGAGCAGGGTGAGCTCGGCGACCGTGCGGCGGCGGGAGGGCCGGGCGGTGAGCAGGTCGTCGCGGCCGCCGTGCAGACGCGGGCGGCGGTGCATGACGACGGCCCGCAGCGGCAGGACGAGCATCGCGAGGAGTGCGACGAGGGCGGCGGCGAGGAGGGAGGGGCCGAGGGGGAGTCCGGTGGCGGCCTCGGCCGCGGCACCCGCGTCGGCGGCGGGACCGCCCGTCACCTCCGGGGGCCGTACGGTCCACACCGCCAGGGCCAGGCCGAGCGCGGCGGCCGGCACGGCCACCGCGGCGGTCTCGCCGAGCAGGCGCAGCCCGATGCCGGTCAGCGAGGCGCCGCGCGAGCGCAGCAGCGCCAGTTCGCTGTCCCGGCGGGCGGCGAAGAGGCCTCCGGTCATCGCGACGACGACGGCCGCGACCGCGCCGATCCCGAAGACGGCGACGGCCACGACGGGGTCGATCGCCTCGCGCATCGAGCGGAAGGAGTCGACGATCTCGTCGAGCTTGGTGGTGAGCGCGCCGGTGTTCCCCATGACCTGGCGCATAGAGACCAGGTCGGGTCCGGCGCTCGCCGAGCCGAGCGCGGCGTCGAGCCGGTCGACGTCCCTCGCGGTGAGGTGACCCGCCGTGGGCATGTACCGCCAGTAGGCCTCCGGCTCACCGGTGGTGGAGAGGGTCACGGGTGCCGAGGCGGGGGAGAGGAGCAGTGCCCCCTGCCAGTAGTACTTCACCTCGTCGCCGACGATCGGGGTGAGCGCCGGGGTGTGCAGCAGCGGCTCCACCGCCCAGTACGCGGACTCGATGCCGCGCGGCTCCACGATGCCGGTGACCGTCACGCCGACGGGCTCCGCGTTCACCACGCCGGGCACGTGCACGACCGAACCGGGCTTGATGCCGAGGGACTTCGCGGTCGCCGCGGTGACCACGGCCTCCGGGGCGCGCGCCGATCCGGCGGGCATTCTGCCCTTCCGTACCGTCGCGTGGGCGGTCAGGTCGGACGGGGAGGAGAGCACGAGCTCGGGGGACAGGCCGTCGGGCCGGGGCAGCCACTTGTCGAGCCCGTCGATCCGCTTGATCGTACGGACGCCGTGGACGGTCTGCTTCGGGTCGGTCCGCAGCGGCTCAGGGAGCAGGGAGCGCAGCGTGTCCCGCTTGTTCAGGAGGACGGAGGGGGCCAGGGCGGCCTCGCGCTCGGCGAGCGGCCCTCCCAGGCCGCCGGGCTGGGTCAGTTCGATGATGCTGTTGCGGGGCTCCGCGGCCTCGATCTCGTGCCGCAGTCCCTCCGTCTCGTACGCGTCGACGGCGCGCGGGAGCGCGGCGGCGAGGTAGACGGTGACCAGGACGAGGAGCGCCAGGGAGCCGGCGGCCCAGGGCGCGGTCCGCAGCCGGGTCCGCACCCAGGGCGCCACGGCGCGGGCGGGCCTGCCGGACCCGGGGGCCCTGCCGGACCCGGGGGCGCTGCCGGACCCGGGGGCGCTGCCGGACCCGGGGGCCCTGGCGGACCGGGCTGCCTTGTCGGACCGGGGCATGTCGGTGTTCTCCCTGTTCTCGTTCTCCCTGCGTGCGGCGGTCATCAGTTCTCCCCCTGGTGGCGCAGGGTCACGACCGGGTCGGTGCGGCGCAGGGCGATCGCCGCGACGATCGCCAGCGGCAGTGCGGCGACGCCGGTGACGAGCAGCGCCACCTGGCCCAGGGGCAGCTCCACCAGGACCGGGGGCACGGGCCGGGTGGCCTGGCCGGTGAGGACGACGAGGGGGACGACGGCCCGGGCCAGGACCGTGCCGAGCCCGATGCCGACGAGCAGGCCGACGGCGATGAGTACGCCCTGCTCGGCGGCGATCAGCCGGGCGAGGCGGCGCTGCGGGGTGCCGAGCGCCCGCAACACCCCGAACTCGGCGGACCGTTCCCGCATCGAACCGGCCGAGCCGACGGCGAAACCGACCGCGGCGAGGGCGGCGGCGGCCGCCGCCACGGCCATCAGGGCGGCGTTGGGTCCGGCGCCGAGCGGGTCGCCGAGCAGGTCGGCGGCGGTCTCGTCGCGTACGAGGATCTGCTCGGGGTCCGCGCTCGGGCGGGCCCGCAGGGCCGCGGCGACCTCGTCCGACCGGCCGGGTGCGACGGTCAGCCACCACTCGCTCGCGGGGACGCTCGCGGTCTCGTCGCTCGCCAGATAGCGGTTGACCGAGGCCAGGTCGACGAGGATCGAGCCGCCGTCCTCAGGAGTGGCGACGGGCGTGGTGGCGGAGGCCCCCTGGGCGCCCGGGCCGGTGGTCGGCAGCTCCTTGACCACCCGGGCGATGGTGATCCCGACCGGCTTGCCGCCGAGGGTGATCTCCAGCTTGTCCCCGGGCTTGGCGCCGGTCGCGGCCAGGTAGGTCTCCGTGACCACGGCCGGCAGTCGGGCGGGCGCCTTCGGCCCGGGGGCGGTCAGCCGGACGGTGTACTCCTCGGTCACGAAGAACCTGCCCCCCACCTCCTTGCCGCTGATCGCGTACGCGACGGAGTACGGCGCGGGGCGGCCGCCGGGTCCCGCGGAGCCGGGACGGCCGGTCGCCTGGACGGCGAGATCAGGTGTGCCGTTCAGCGTCTGCTCGGCGGCGTAGGCCCAGTCGGCGAGGATCCGTCCCGGCGCGTGCGTCCGCTCGGTGCCGTCAGGACCGACGGTGGTGAAGCGCTCGACGTTCAGGGTCAGCGGGTGCTTCTCTCCGTCGTCGACCTCGCCGATGAGCTCCAGGCCGGTGAGGGTGAGCAGGCCGCCGGAGCCCTTGCTGCCCGCGGTGTCCGCGCCGCCCGTGGCGCCGGGCCCGCCGGCGAGGGCGCCGAGGTCGAGGGTCAGCCGGTGCGTGCGGCCGTCGGAGGGCAGCGAGCCCACGGCCAGCCGGTACGGGATGCCGTTCGGGTCCTCCAGGACGACCGTGACCCGGGCCTCGGAGGTGCGGGCCGCCGCGACGGTGCGCAGGTCGATGCCGAGCGTCCGGGTGCCGGCGGGCAGGGGGAGCCCGGGGCGGGTCCCGGCCTCGGGGGCGAGCGGGGCGAAGAGGGAGTCGGCGGAGGAGGTGCCGGCGAGGTCGGGGCGGAGCAGCAGCCCGCCCGCGGCCGTGCGGGTGTCGACGGCCAGGACGGTCGCGTTCTTCCCGGCGACGTCCGTCGAGGCGCGGTGCACCGGGGCCACGGCCGTGACACCGGGCAGGCCGGCGAGGAGCTCGGTCTGTGTCGGCTCGCCGGGGCCGGCGGCGAGGACGCGGACGTCCGCGCCGGCCCGGAAGTCGGCCTGGTCCCGCTGCGAACGCTCCCACGAGTTGCTCTGCCCGATGGCCAGCATGCCCATCGCCACGGCGAGGACGAGCAGGAGCACCGGGCCCGCGCCGCGCAGCGGCCGGCGGCTGAACTGCCAGCCGGCGAGGGCGGCGGAGAGACCGCGCCCGCTCGCGGCCCGCCGCTCGGCCAGCTTGGCGGCGGGCGGCAGCAGACGCAGGGTCAGGACGGTGCCGGCGAGCAGGGCGAGGGCGGGCGCGGCGACGAGCACCGGGTCCACGGAGCCCCCGCCGGCCTCGCCCGACCCGAGGGTCGCGCCGGTGGCGGAGGGCCGCTGCAACTGCCAGTACGCGACGGCGGCGATGGCGAGCAGACCGATGTCCGCCCCGGCCCGTACGGGGGCGGGCAGGGTGCCCGAGCGGGTCTTGCGCAGGGAGACGGCGGCGCCGTCCCCGGCGGCGAGCGCGGGAGCCACGACGGCCGCCGCGCAGCACAGCGCCACGGCGATCGCGACCAGCCACACCTGGAGGGACGGCGTCGTGTCGAGCTTCACTCCGAGCGAGGAGAGCGCGGACCGCTCGGCGAAGAGCCGGGTCAGCGGGCCGGTCAGGAGCGGGGCGGCGATCGCCGCGGGCAGCGCGAGCAGCAGCGCCTCGACGGCGGCGAGCCCGGTGATCCGGCGCCGCGAACCGCCGCGGGCCCGCAGCAGCGCCGTCTCTCCGGAACGCTCGGTGCTGAGCAGCCGGGCCACGAGCAGCAGCGCGTACGCGGCGAGCAGCACCAGCTGCACGGCCACGATCAGCAGGGTCGAGCGGGAGACCGTCAGCGCGCGCTGGGTCTGCTCCAGGACGGTCGGGAGCGCGGTGGCCGCGGCGATCGTCGTCCCGAAGGGCTCGGTGGCGGAGGCCAGCTCCTTCGGCGCCTCGGTCGCCGAGACGCGCAGGGCGTCCATCCCGTCGGTGGTGAGGCCGCTGAAGTCGGCGGTGCCGAGCCAGGACGTGTCCCCGGCGCTGAGCGCTCCGGAGGCGGGGACGGCCGGGTCGACGAAGAGCGGTCCGTACGTCGTGAAGGCGACCGTCCGCACGCCGCGGCCGCCGGCCGGGTCGAGCTGCCAGTACAGGTCGGCGGTGTCGATGGGCTTGTAGACGCCGGTGATCCGGGTCTTCACCACTTTGCCCTCGGCGAGCCGGTCGCCGAGGGCGAGCACGGTCCCCGGCGTGATCCGGAGGCGCCGGGCGGCCTCCTCGGGGATCGCCGACTCGACGACGCCGCCGGTGCGGGCGGCCGAGGGCCAGGCGCCCCGGACGAGCGAGAGCCGCGAGCGGTCGAGGGCGGCGAAGCGGGTGAGGTCAGGATCGCCCTTGCGGGCGGCGGGTGGCTGAAGACCGCGGGGGAGTGCGTACGGCCCGGAGCGTTCGAGGCGCCGTACGGTCACCGGCAGCCCGTCGAAGGTCTTCCGTGCCCCGTCCCGCACGGCCTCCTCGGCACTCGCCCGCTTCGCGGCGTCGACCTGTCCGGTCACGAGCAGCGACGCGGCGGGCGCGGACCGCCCCTGGAGCCCCGCCTGGAGCGCCGCGTCCCCGATGGACGAGGAGAAGGCGGCGAGCGTGGCCAGCACGGTGGTGGTCAGCAGTACGGCGAGCAGCGCCGCGGCCAGCAACAGCCGGTGAGCCCTGACACGCAGGAATACGAACCCCGTCACCCATCCCCCTGGAACCCTGAAACAGCCTGCGTGCGCGGAGCGCCGCCGAAAGTTCTCCGTAAGCCCACCGAGTCCCCCCGGACTTCCTCTGGACTCTTTCAGAGTGCAGGGGCGGCTGGAAACCGCTTACGGACCGACCTTGATGGGATCGTGACCGTTAATCGGCGTTCCGTCTCCGGAATGTGTCCGTCCAGGGGTGGCGGTGGTGGTGTGGGGTGGTGAAGGTCCGTCAGCCGGCCGTGTTCACCATCGAGGCCGCCGCGTAGGTGAGGTAGCGCCACAGCTCCGCCTCGTGCTCGGGGGCGAGCTCGAGGTCGTCCAGGGCGGCGCGCATGTGGCGGAGCCAGGCGTCGTGGGCCTCCTGGTCCACGGTGAACGGGGCGTGGCGCATGCGGAGGCGGGGGTGACCGCGGTGGTCGCTGTACGTGCGGGGGCCGCCCCAGTACTGCATCAGGAAGAGGGCGAGGCGCTCCTCCGCCGGGCCGAGGTCCTCCTCGGGGTACATCGGGCGCAGCAGCGGGTCGGCCGCGACGCCCTCGTAGAAGCGGTGGACCAGGCGGCGGAAGGTCTCCTCGCCGCCGACCTGCTCGTAGAAGGTCTGCTCCTGCGTCGTTTCCCCGGGAATCTCGTTCACCGTTCCATCGTCTCAGATGACCGGACCGAGGACCGGAGGCTTAGGACCTCCCGGCGACCGCTCGCCCGGAGACCCGGCGACCGCTCGCCGGAGGCCTCCGGTGGCGGGAGAGTGGAGGCATGGGTGAGCCGTGGGGCGAGTCCGCCGGGGCCGGTGCGCGGGAGCGACATGCGCTCGTGCGGGAGATCGAGGGGTACGGCCTGCTGTCCGACCCCGCCTGGCGGGCCGCCTTCACCGAGGTCCCGCGCCACCTCTTCGTCCCCTCGTACTACGTCTCCGGGACCGGCGGCTACGAGCGGCTCTGGGCCGGCGACCCCGACCCCGCGCGACGGGCGCGCTGGCTGCACGGGGCCTACGCGGACACGGCGATCGCCACCCGCGTACGCGACGGGGAACTGGTCTCCTCCGCCAGCCAGCCCTCCCTGATGGCGCTCATGCTTGAGGCCCTGGACGTGCGCGACGGGGACGACGTCCTGGAGATCGGCGCCGGGTCCGGCTACCACGCGGCCCTGCTCTGCCACCGGCTCGGCGAGGAGCACGTCACCACCGTCGACCTGGAGGAGGAGATCGCCGAGTCCGCCAGGACCCATCTCGGCGCCGCCGGGTACCGACCCGCGGTGCTCGCCGCCGACGGCGCCCGCGGCTGCGCCGAGCACGCCCCCTACGACCGGATCGTCGCGACCTGCGCGGTGCCCGCCGTCCCGTTCCCCTGGATCGCCCAGTGCCGGCCCGGCGCCCTGGTCCTCGCCCCGCTCTCCACCGGCCTCGTCCTGCTGCGCGTGCGCGACGGTACGCACGCGGAGGGGCGGTTCCTGGAGACCTCGGCGTACTTCGTGGCGCTGCGGGGCGCCGCCGCCCACGTCCCGGAGCGCCAGGGCCCGCGCCACGGCCCCGCCGGGGACGAACGCTTCGGCTTCCTGTGGGGTCTCGTCGCCGAGGTCCTGGACAGACGCGAAGCGCTCTCGCTCTGGCTGCGCGAGGGGCGGCCGGAGCGGGAGCGCTTCGGGGTGACGGTCAGCGGCGACCGGCAGTGGGCCTGGCTGGACGAACCCGGAGGCCCGTACGCCTGGCCCCTGCCCTTGGCCTGACGGCGCCGGCTTCAGAGCCTGTCGTGCGGATCGGGGCCGACAGCCCTAGGGCGTGTCCGCAATGTCGGTCGGTCGTTACTCCGTTCGTGGTGCGACGTCATGAACTGACTGATCAGGCCTGGGGAGTGATCGGGCCGTTGCTGGCTCCGCCGCGGATGGGTCGTCCGGTCCGGGACCGGCGGCAGGTCCTCAACGGCATCCTGTGGAAGCTGTCCACGG
>NZ_JBHJUO010000013.1:0-102759 GCF_042268445.1 Streptomyces sp. NPDC056169
CCGCTACGACAAACGAGCCCGCCACTACAAAGCCCTGGTCACCCTCGCCTGCCTGCGGCTATGGCTCCCCAACTGACATTGCGGACACCCCCTAGGCCCTAGCCGCGCCGGATCGTGATCGTCGTCCAGGCGCCGACGTGGACGCGGTCGCCCTCCTGGAGCTGGACGGGGACGTACGGCTGGATCGGCTCCTCGCCGCCGTTGATCGTGGTGCCGTTGGTGGAGTTCTGGTCCACCACCGCCCACGAGCCGTCCGGCTGCTGCACGAGCACGGCGTGCTGGTGCGAGACGCCCGGGTCCTCCGGGGGCACCGACAGGTCGATGTCGGGGGACTCGCCGGTGGAGTGCCGGCGGCGGCCGATGGAGATCTGGTTGCCCTGGAGCGGCAGGTGCTTGTCCGGCGAGTACGCGGGCAGGTTGAGGCCCGAGGCCTCCGGCCCGCTGCGGTGCATCATCGCCATGAAGTACTCGCGGTCCGGGCCGATGACCGCGGTCCAGCCCAGGGGCGGCTGCGGCGGCTGGAACTGCTGCTGCGGAGGCTGCTGGTACTGCGGGGGCTGGGGCTGGTGCTGTTGGTGCTGCTGCTGAGGGGGCGGCGGAGCCTGGTGGAACTGCTGCTGCGCCTGCTGCGGCGGCGCCTGGTGCGGTGGCGGCTGCGGGGGCTGCGGCTGCGACGGCGGCGACAGGACCCAGTCGTCGTCCGCGCGCGGCTGCGGCGGCGCGGGCGGGACCGGCGCCTGGACCGGGGCCTGGTGCGGGGCCTGGTGCGGCGGCGGACCCTGGAGGTACCCGGGCGGCGCCGGCGGCTGCTGCTGCATCGGCGGGCGCTGCGGCGGGGCCTGGTGGTGCGTGGGCTCGGCGCCCAGCGGCTCGGCCGGACGGTTCACCTGGGAGGGCCGCGAGCCCTGGTACCCGAAGGGGTCCGGCTGCTGCGGCTGCGGAGGCTGCTGCTGCGGCGGGGGCGGCGGCGGGGACTGGAAGCCGGGCGGCAGGTTCAGACCGGGCGGCGGCCCGGACTGCTGCGGCGCCAGCGGCGTGTACGAGGTCGCCGTGTTCGTGAGGAAGTTCCAGCGGCATTCCTCGCAGAACGGCGCCATGTGCTCACGCGGGGTACGGCACTGCGGGCAGAGCTCCGCCTGCGCGGTCGCGTTCGAGTCGCCGCCGGGGCCGAAGCCTCCGGGGCCGGGGTATCCGTACGCGGGCGGCGGCGGCGGGGGAGGCGGCGGTACGGCACCCGCAGGCGCGCCCGCCCCGGCCATGCGATGGCCGCAGACCTCGCACCAGTCGTCGGAGACCGACTGGTGTCCGTTCGGGCAGGTCGGCATGTCGGCGCTTCCCCCTCTCGTCGTCCGGCCCGGCGGGCCGGGCTACCTCTACCTCTTGACGCGAACGGTCTTGGTGGAGCGGGTCTCGAGTGTCATCTCGTCCGCTTCCGCGACCTTCGCCTTCAAACGCACAGTACCCGTCGCCGCATCGACGACGTCGACCACCTTCGAAAGGAGTTTCGCCGTATCCGCGTTGCCGGAGGCCGCCGCGAGCTGGACGGCGCGGCCCAGTTTGGCCGTCGCGCCGTCGTGATCGCCCGATTTGCGGGCATCGAGCCCCTGCTGGATGACGTCCGCGAGCTCCGCCTGCCCCGTGTAGTGCGCGACCTGCGGGTTGATCGACGTGGACATCGCCAGGTCGTCCGTCCACACGGCCCGTACCAGTCCTTGAGACAGCGGCCGGGGGTCGCCGCCCGCCGGGTCCGGGGCGATCAGGGAGACCCGGGCGGCGAGCATCTCCTGGCCGATCGCGGCCTGCGGGACGCGCACGCTCACGTGGTAGTCGCGGGACTCGTCGCCCCACGAGCCCGTCGGGTAGTCGCCGGCGCGCGGCCCGGCCTCGGTGCGCCGGCCGGTCAGGTCCTCGACCGCCGGCGCCACCTGCTTCACGTACCCGATCTCCACGCCGACCGGCGTCCACAGGCGCAGTACGACGTCCGCCACGCCCTTGCCCATGGCCTGCTCCATCATCACCGTGAAGTCGGCGGCGAGACCGGCCGGGTCGGCGACGATGTCGGCCGTGCCGAGGAGCGCCGAGGCGATCCCGGTGACCTCCTTGACCTCCCAGTCGGTGCCGACCCCGCGCGCGTCACAGGTGAACCGGCCCGCGGAGGCGTCCAGCGCGGCCCGCAGCTCCTCGGGCGACTCGTGCTCGTTGCGGCCGTCGGTGAGGAGGATGCCGTGCCGGATGGCGAGGTCGGCGGAGGAGAGCAGCCGGTCCGCGAGGCGCAGCCAGGTGCCGATCGCCGTGCCGCCGCCGGCGGACAGGCTCCGCAGCGCCTCCTTGGCCTCGGCCCGGGTCCGGGAGTCGGCGACGGCGAGCCGGCCGTTCCCCGGGTAGACCTCCTTGGCCACGTGCGTGCCGGCGACGACGGCGAAGGACGTGCCGTCGCGCAGGGTGTCGACGGCGGCGGCGGTCGCCTCACGGGCGCCGCGCATCTTGGTGGCGGGGTAGTCCATAGAGCCGGAGCAGTCGACCATGATCACGACGCCGGCCGAGCAGCCGCCCGCGGGGCCCCCGAACCCGCCGCTGGTGCCGCCGCCGGTGGACGTGACCGTGACGATGGCGCTGACCTCGCGCCCGCCCTCCGGGAGGAACTCGTTCTGGTACACGTCCACGGAGAACTGCGGCACGGTCGGCTTGGAGAAGTTCGCCATCTGTTTCGGCTCCTCGGGCGACAACAGGGAAGGGAGAAAAGGGGGGTGGGGGGATCGGCGGCCGCTCAGGCGGATCCTGCCCCGAGGGGAGAGACGGTGAACGGCAGCAGCGCCACCGTGATGTTGTCGTGGCCTCCGCCGTCGAGGGCGTGGCCGACCAGGACCTGCGCGGCGCCCAGCGGGCGGCCCGCCGCGTCCGGCGGGAGGATCCTCGCCATGTCCTCGGCGCCCTCCGCGTAGTTCCAGAGCCCGTCGGTGCAGACCACGACGATCCCGGAGCGGTCCGGCTTGAACGCGGCCGTGTGCGGGTCCAGTTCGTACGCGTCGGCGCCCAGCCAGCCGGTGATCGCGTGGGCGCGCTCGTCCGCGTACGCCTCGGCCTCGCTCATCAGGCCCGCCGCGACCATCTGGGCGGCCCAGGAGTCGTCCTCGGTGAGCCGCACGGCCGGGGTGGTGCGGTCGTCCGGCACCCAGTAGACGCGGCTGTCGCCGACCCAGCCGACGATCAGCAGGCCGTCGGCGACGACGGAGCCGACGATGGTGCAGGCCGGAGAGTTGCGGTGCGGGTCGTGCTCGGCGCCGTCCTGGCCGGGCTCCTCCGCGAGGGAGTTGACGGCCTCGGCGGCGGCGACGATCGCCTCGTGCATGGCCTGCTGCGGGTGGATGCCGCGGGGCAGCGCGGCGAGCAGCGCGGCGCCGGCCGCCTGCGCGGCGGCGGCGGAGGCCTCGTCGGGGCGGGTCGCCGAGGAGACGCCGTCGCAGACGATCGCGAGGGAGGCGGGGGAGCCGTCGGGGAGGGTGGTCGCCGAGACGGCGAACGCGTCCTCGTTGCGGTGGTGGCGCAGTCCCCGGTCGCTGACGGCGGCGACGGTGCCGAGCTCCTGCTCCATGTGGTCCCGCTCGCGCGGCTGCGCGTGCCCGCAGTTCTCGCAGTAGCCGTCGGTGTCCACCCGCCCGGCCCGGCAGGCCACGCACAGGGCCGCGGCAGCCGGTGCCTGGGCGGGGGCCGGGGCCTGAGGCGATTCCTGGTCCGGTGCCTGGGCAGGCGCCTGGGCAGGCGCCTGGGGCGGATCCACCTGGACCGCCGTACGAGGGTCGGGGGCGGCGAGCTCGAAGTCGCCCCCGGACGCCGGCGCCGGTGTCGATGCAGGTGGGGACACGGGCGGGCCGTCCGTACGGACCGCCATCGTGGGCAGGTCACGGCCGCCGGAGTCGGTGCCCGGCAGGTCGCCCGGGTGCTGGGTCGCCGTCGAGAGCGAACCGGCCTCCCGGGGCGGGGCGGCCGGCCAGACCACGGGCGCGACGATCGCCACGGTCGGGCGGTCCGGCTCCGTCTCGGCCGCCGGGACGGCCGACAGGTCGTGGCCGCACGCCCCGCAGAACCGGTCACCCGAGTCCAGTGGCTCCGCGCAGCCCGGGCAGGCGGCGAGTCCGTGTGACGGCTTCGGCTCAGGCTTCGGCTTCTGGGACATCCTCACACCCACGTCCGGGGGCGGAAGCGGTTGGCCCGCTCCACCAGTTCGATCCTCTCCTCGCCCCGCTGGGCGAGCCGGGCCAGCACCCGGTACGAGCGTTCGAGGCCGAAGCGCAGTCCGCGCTCGTCCAGTTCACTTCCGAGCAGCAGCGTGCCGCCGCCCGGTGCCGCACCGGGACTCCCGGAGAGTACCCAGTCGAGGGCCGTCCCGAGGACCTCCGTCGACAACTGCTCCCGGCGCACCGCGTCGAGACCGAAGCCCTGGAGCGCGGAGACCTGCGCCGCGGCGGCCGTCAGTTCGGCGCCGAGCGGCTCGTGCGCCGGGCGCCGCCGCAGCCGCGCCCGTACGGCCGCGACCCGGGCCGCCGTGTAGTGGATCGAGGCCTCGGGCACGGACTCCAGGGTCTTCACGGCTCCGGCGCGGTCGCCCGCCGCGAGCTGCACCCGGGCGAGGCCGAAGGCCGCGCTGACGAAGCTCGGGTCGGTCGCCCACACCAGGCGGTAGTACTCGGCGGCGTTGTCCAGCTGGCCGAGCACCTCGGCGCAGATCCCGAGGGCCAGCTTCGGCGACGGCTCCCCGGGGAAGGCGTCGTAGACCGCGTCGAAGGCGAGCGCCGCGTGCTCGTGGTCCCCGGTCACCAGGGAGGTCACACCCCGGTACCAGACCACCCGCCAGTCGTCCGGGTCCCGCTCCTCCAGCGAGGCGAGGGTCCGTACGGCGGTGGGCGCGTCGCTCAGCTCCAGGTGGGCCCGGAGGGTGCGCAGCCGCAGCTCGGTGGAGGGCGCGGGAGCGGCCTGGAGCGCGCCGAGCAGCTCGGCGGGGGCGGCGGCCGCCAGTCCGGCGAGGAATCCGGCGTTGGGGTCGCCCGAGTCGACGCGCGGCACGGGCAGCGCGAGCGCGGTGGCGGGTGCGTCGAGCGCGGCGAGCAGCCACCCGAGCCCGGGCGCCCTGGGGCCGGCCGCGACGGGAGCCGCCCCAGGCCCGGACGGAGCCAGGGCCGACTGGCTCCCGCCCTGAGTCCCGCCCTGAGTCCCGGCCCGCTTTCCGCCCCGCTTTCCGCCCCGCTTCCCGGCGCCCTTCCGGGCCCCGAGCAGCGACACGTCCTCCGTCAGCTCGGCGAACAGCGCCGTGTCCGTGACCCGGACCTCCGTGCCGAACAGCGTCGAAAGGGCGGGACGCGGACGCCCCGACTGGAGCGCCACCACCTCCCGCAGGACGCCGGTCAGCTGCTCCGCCATCTCCTGCGCGGAGGAGAACCGCCGCGCCGGGTCCGGGTCCGTGGCGCGGACCAGGAAGCGGTAGAACGACTCGTACGTCCGGAAGACCGTGATGTGCTCCGGATCGGGCAGCGAGTCCACGAACACGTTCGTGTAGCCCTGGAAGTCGAACGTCATCACGGCCAGCGTCCGCGCCACCGTGTACAGGTCGCTGGCGACCGACGGGCCGACCTCGGCCACCTCCGGGGCCTGGTAGCCGACCGTGCCGTAGATCGCCGACTCGTCGTCGTCCATCCGCCGGACCGCGCCCATGTCGATGAGCTTCAGCTGGTCCTCGGTCTGGATGGCGTTGTCGACCTTGAAGTCGCAGTACAGCAGGTTCCGGCTGTGCAGATGACCGAGCGCCTCCAGGGCCTCGATCCCGTACGCGCAGGCCTGCTCCACCGGCAGCGGGTCGCGCCGGCCGTCCGGGGTGCGCCGGTCGTTGGCGATCTCCTTGAGCGACTTGCCGCCGACGTACTCCATGACGATGTAGCCGTCCAGGGAGCCGGTGCGCTGGTCGAGGTGCTCGACGAAGTTGTAGATCCGGACGATGTTGGAGTGCTCGATCTCGGCGAGGAAGCGGCGCTCCGAGATGGCCGCGGCCATCGCGTCCTGGTCGCCGGTGTCCAGCAGGCCCTTCAGCACCACCCAGCGGTCGGAGACCGCCCGGTCGACGGCGAGGTAGACCCAGCCGAGTCCGCCGTGGGCGAGGCAGCCCGCGACCTCGTACTGGCCGTGGACGATGTCCCCGCCGCGCAGCTTCGGCACGAAGGAGTACGGGTGCCCGCACTTGGTGCAGAAGCCCTCCGTACGCCCCGGCCGGTCACCGCGCGAACGGCCCACCGGGGCGCCGCAGTCGGAGCGGGAGCAGAAACGCTTCCGCTCGGGGACCTCCGGGTTCTCCATCACCGCGCCCCGCGGGTCGGGACGCGGCACCTCCGGGATCGTCACCAGGCCCGCGCCCAGCCGGTTCCGGGCGGACTGCCCGGTCGACGTGCCCGAGCTGCGCACCGACACCGAACGGCCCGCGGACGTCCCGGAGACCGAACGCGAGAGACGGCCGGAGACCGAACGGCGGGACGTCGACGAGCGAGACGAGGCACGCGAGGACGCCCGCGAACTCCGCGAGGAGCTCGAATCGGTCCCGCCGATGCCACCCGTTCCCGTACCCGTACCCGTACCCGTGTTCTTGCCGGGTACGGCGATGCCGGTCGGCGTCGAACCGATCAGCCCGCCGGGTGCGACGACCGGGGCGAGCCCGCAGGTGTCGCAGTACAGCTCGCCGCCTCCCATGTCCTCGTACGAGCCCTCGCACGAGGGACGCTGACAGCTCCCCACACCCGTCTCCCCGCTCACCACTGTCGTCCTCCGGCATCTCTCGGGCCGGACAATACGTCCGCCGCGGCCTGCTGGTAGCGCAGCACGGCCTGTTCCGCGACCCGCAGGTCGCAGGGCGCGCTCCACAGCATCCGGCGTGCCGTGTCGTACCGCTCGATGAGCAGCGGGTCCTCCGCCGCTCCCAGCCGTGCCACCTTCGCCTTGTACGCGTCGAGCCGGCCGCGCAGCTCCGCCCGGACCGCGAGCGGCGCCGTGACCGCGGTCAGCGACTCCCGCGCCCGCATCAACTCGTCCTCCGCCTCCCGCTCCAGGGACTCCAGGAGCGGGGACAGCCGGTGCCACTGCTGGTGCCGTCGGTACTCGGAGGCGGCAGCGAGCCGCTCCTGGAGCGCCGTCGGCGGCCCGCTGACGGCCGGCACCTCGGAGGCGGCGATCTTCGCGAGGACCTCGCCGCGCGCGGACCGCGCCTCGGTGAGCGTCCGGTCCGCGCGGGACAGCACGTCCCGCAGGCGCAGCAGCCGGTCCTCGGAGTCCTGCCGGACCGCGAGGACCGCCTCGATCTCGCGCCGGATGTCCTCCAGGGCCAGCGCCGCCCGGTCGTACCGCGCGGTGTCGGGCCGCCCTCCGCCGGGCGCCGAACTGCCCGCGGCGGGACGCCAGAAGGCGAGCGGATCGGTCACGACCTGCGAGCGCAGCGCGGTCAGCTCGGCCGTGATGTCCTCCAGCTCGTCGCCGGCCGGGTGCTCACCGGGCCGCACGCCGACCGAGTGCGCGAGCGAGCGCGTCCGGCCGAGCTCCGCGGCGAGGAGGTCTATCCGGGCCGGCAGCGCCGACCAGACGGCGTCGGCGGTGACGACCAGGTCGAGCGAGGAGGCGTACAGCTCGTTCATCCGGCGGACGAGCCCTTCGAGCGTGAACCGCTCGGAGAGCAGGCCCTGTTCTCCCGCCCCGCCCGCGACGAGGACGCTCTCGCCGCGCAGCCGGTCGGTCAGCTCCACGAGCTCGTCCCGGCCGGGCCAGCGGCGCCGCGTCCGGACCTCACGGGCGTCGCGCAGGGCGCCCGTGTACACGTCGAAGCAGGTCCAGAGCAGGGAGATGGTCCGCTCGGCGGCGGCCCAGCGGTCCCGGGTCGTGCCGGTCAGCTCCGCCCCTTCGAGCAGCCTGCGGCCCGCGTGGTCCTGGAGGGCGAGGAGCGAGTCCTCGATCGCCTTGTGCTCGGCGCCGAGCCGCGCCAGCGCACGGTCCACCTCGTCCCGGTCCATCACCGGCCCAGGAGGTCCCGTGACGCCCATCGATCACCTCTTCCGCCGCGTGTACAGGGGCTGCTTGCCGGGGCTGCCGGCCGGGTCACTTGTACCGGGGGACGGGCGGCCCGGGTATCCCGGGCAGGTCCGCCTCGAGCCAGCGCTCGTACGCCTGCTTCCAGGGGCCCTTCCGGTAGTCCACGAGGACCTTGTTGACCCGGCGGACCAGGTCGTCGTTCCCGAGCTTGGCGGCCACCCCGTAGTACTCCGTGGTGAACGGTCTGCCCTTGAGCTCGACCGCCGGGTCCTGGGCGGCCTGGCCGGCCGCGAGGGCGTTGTCCGTGACGACCGCGTCGACCTCGCCGAGCTGGAGCCGGGCCAGACAGTCCAGCTGGTTGGGGACGGTCAGCAGGTCCTTGTCGTCCTTGGTGCCGTCGGCCTCGTCCTTGAAGACCGCGCCGAAGGACTTCTCCTCCAGCGCCTCGTAGGCCGTCGACCCCTCGGCGGTGCAGACGCGCTTGCCGCGCAGCGAGGAGTCGTAGCCGGTGATGGTCTTCGCGAGCTTGGGCGCGAGGACCTGCTGTCCGGCCTGGAAGTAGGCGGTGGAGAAGGCGACCTGCTGGATCCGCTTGCAGTTGATCGTCATCGTGCGCACGACGAGGTCGACCTTGCCGCTGTCCAGCGCGGCGATCCGCTGGTTCGTCGGGATCGCCCGGAAGATCACGGCGTTCTCGTCGCCGAGGACGTCCCGCGCGATGGCCCGGGCCAGATCGATGTCGAACCCCTCCAGCGTGCGGGTCTCCGGGTTCCGGTAGCCCCAGCGGTAGCTGGACTGGTCGACGCCGACGACGAGCTTGCCCCGCTCCTTGATCGCCTGGATCGAGGGGCCGTCCGCCCCGTCGGGCCGGAGCGAGGCGTCCGGGTTCACACAGGTGTCGGCCTTCGCCTGGACGCCGACCTGCACACCGGTGCCCACCCCCGGGCCGGAACCGGCCGTCCCGGGCGCGCCCTCGGCGCCGGTCCCGTCGTGTGCCAGCGGCAGCAGTGTGAGCGAGGCGGTGAGCCCGCAGGCCACGGCCATGGCGGCGACCCCGCCCCAGCCCCGCAGTCGCCCCGCGGCCCGCCGCACCAGCGGGTCCGTGCCGTTCGGCATCCCGCCCCCTCTCACCGGTACTCCGACAGTCTGCGGTTGATGCCGAGCACGGCGCCCGCCGCTCCCAGGATCCCGAGCGCGGCCGCGCCCAGCGGCAGCGCCGCCAGCGCGTCCCTGGCGTCCCCGGCGGCGCGGGTGAACTCGGCCTGCTCGTGGGCGAGGGCCCGCTCCAGGGCCGCGTCGACCTGGTCGAAGGACTGGCCCGTCGTCTCCTTGGGGCCGACGATCAGCCCGAGCGCGGCGTCGAAGTTGCCGGCCTCGTCCTCGGCGCGGGCGGCCTTGTGGCGCTTCTGCCAGTCGCCCGTACGCTGCGCCGCCTCGTTCACCGGGTCGCGCCCGGCGTCGTCGTCGGCGAGCTCCAGCGCCGAGGCGAGCGCGGTCGTCAGGGCGGTCATGCTCGCCGTGTAGTCCGCCTCGTACTTGTCGTTCTTCCCGTCCTCGGTGAGGACGGCGCCCCGGGCGACCACCGCGAGGTTCTCGTTGGCGCGGGCCGTGAGCGAGCTGATCCGGGCCTGGTTGAGCAGCAGGAGGGACTCCTGCCCGTGGGCCCGGGCGGAGCTCAGCTCGGCCCGCGCGACCGTGTGCGCGGCGAGGAGCCAGACCAGCACGGCCAGCGAGGCGGCGGTGGCGGCGAGGAGACCCTGGTTGAACACCCGGTGGGTGCGGGTGTAGTTGCGGCGCTGCGCCCAGGCCAGCACGGCGAGGGCGAGCAGGCCGAGGGCGAGCGACAGGAAGGGCCAGGTGCGGGCGGAGTCGTCGTCCTCGTGGAGCCGCCGGGTCTCCGCCGCGTACAGCCGCTCGGCGGCGGGCAGCAGCTCGCTGGTCATCTGCTGGTTCGCGTACCGCAGATAGGCCCCGCCGAGCGGCAGGCCCTGCCGGTTGGCGGCCCGGGCGCGCTCGATCAGGCCCGTGTAGCGCGGCAGCTGTTCGTTGAGCGTGGCGATCTCGCGGGCCGACTCGCTCGCACCCTCGGTGTTCGCCGCGGCCTTGACCAACAGCCGGGCCGCGGTGGCGATGTCCTTGTCGTACCGCTTGCGGGACTCCTCGGGCTCCAGGGTGCCCGCGAGGAAGCCGCTGGCGGCGGTCGAGTCCGCGTCGGCGAGGGAGCGGTAGACGGCGGCGGCGTCGGCGCTCAGCGGCTGGCTGCGGCTGACCACGTCGTCGGCGGCGGAGCCCCGGTCGGCGACTTCGAGGGCGGTGACGGCCCCGAACGCGACGACGAGCAGCGCGAGTACGGCCCCGAGGATCCGGAGCCGGCCGGGCTCGGTCGTCGCGGCCTCGCGGAGCCGCTCCCGGCCCACGGCCCAGGCCCCGCGTCCCGCGGGCGGGCCCCCGGCGGGCGCGGCCGACGGCTGCGCCGGCACCGTGCCCGGGCGCGCCGGTGCGGGCGCCGTGCCCTGCGCCGTCGCCGAGGCGGCGGGCGCGTTCGGCGGGTGTGTCACGTGACCTCCCCCTGGGTCGCTGACGTCGGTCCGCGTCGCGGATGTCGGGCCGTCCGGCCAGCAGTATGGCCGCAGGGGCCCGACCGCACACCGGGATTGACTCGATCTTGTTCCTATCGTGCCCCATGCCCCCGGCACATCCGCAGGCGAACCCCCTCACCTTGAATACGTCTCCCGGCGGGGATCGGTTCCGTATCGGGTGTCGCTCGAACAGGTGAACATGCGTGCGGGGCGTCTCTTCCGCACGAAGAAACGCCCCGGGGCCACGCCCGCACCCTCACACCCCGTAGTGCTCCCGCAGCCGGGTCGCCGCCGCCGGAGCCGCCGCCACCGCGTCCAGGGCGAGGAGCCCGGCCCCGAGGACCGGCGGCGCGGTGACGAAGCCGATCGTGGCCTTGGGCGCCCGGGCGCCGAGGAGTTCGGTGATCCGGTCCTCCAACTGCGGGTGCCGCGCGGCGAGGACGCTGCCGCCCAGCATCACCGGAGCCTCCTCGTCGAGCAGTCCGAGCCGCCCGAGCGCCACCGTCGACAGGGTGACGACCTCCTCGGCCAGCCGGTGCACCAGCGCCAGCGCGACAGGGTCGCCCGCCGCGCTCACCCGGAACAGCACGGGCGTCAGCTCGTGCCGCCGCGCGAACGGGATCCGGCCCAGGTGCACGGCCTCGATCAGCTCGTACATCGTCTCCAGGCCGAAGTGCGCGGGCAGCGCGCGCGCCAGCTCGGTCGGCTCGCCGCGCCCGTCCTCGGCGCGCGCCGCGAACCAGAGTGCCTCGTCGGCCATGCCGGCGCCGCCGCCCCAGTCCCCGGAGATCTTCCCGATCGCGGGGAACCGCGCGGTCCGCCCGTCCGGGGCCATCCCGACGCAGTTGATCCCGGCCCCGCACACCACCGCCACGCCCCGCGGCTCGTCCAGACCGGCGCGCAGTATGGCGAAGGTGTCGTTGCGCACCCGTACCGACGGGCTCCAGCCCCGCGCCACCAGCGCGGCGTGCAGCCCGTCCTCCTCGACGGGCAGGTCCGCGTTGGCGAGACAGGCCGCGACGTGCGCGAACCCGGCCGGAGCGCCGGTGCCCCCGGCCGCTTCCCAGGCCCGGCCGACGATCTCCGCGAGCGCGTCGACCGCCGTCTCCACCCCCACCAGCGGGGGCTGGAAGCCGCCGCCGCGCGCCGCGCCGAGGACCGTACCGTCCTCGGCGACGACGGCGACGTCGGTCTTGCTGTTGCCGGCGTCGACGGCCAGCAGTGTTCCGGTCAGGCCCACGCGAGGTGCTCCCGGTTGTGCGCGATCAGGCGGTCCGTCAGGCCCTCGGCGTACGCGTACTGCCCGACCAGCGGATGCGCGAGCAGCGCCTTGAACACCCGGTCGCGGCCACCGCGCAGCGCCGCCTCCAGGGCCAGGTCCTCGTAGGCCGTGACGTTCGCGATCAGCCCGGCGTACAGCGGGTCCACCGGCGCGACCGGCAGTGGCACCGCGCCGTCCTTGCCCACGGCGGCCTGCGTCTCGATCACGGCGTCGTCCGGCAGGAACGGCAGCGTGCCCTTGTTGTACGTGTTCACCACCTGGTACGGCGAGCCGCCGCCGCCCAGCAGGGACGCGGCCAGGTCCACGGCCGCCTCCGAGTAGAAGGCGCCGCCGCGCTTGCCGAGCAGCGCCGGCTTCTCGTCGAGCGCCGGGTCCCCGTACATCTCCAGGAGTTCCTTCTCCATCGCCGCGACCTCGGCGGCCCGCGAGGGCTTCGTGCCGAGCTCCCGCACCACCTCGTCGTGCGCGTAGAAGTACCGCAGGTAGTACGAGGGGACGACGCCGAGCCGGTCCATGACCGGGCGCGGCAGGTGCAGTTCCCCGGCGAGCGCGTCGCCGTGCTCGGCGAGCAGCCGCGGAAGCACGTTCTCGCCGTCCGGACCGCCGAGCCGTACGCCCGTCTCCCAGGTCAGGTGGTTGAGCCCGACGTGGTCGAGGTGGATCGAGGACGGGGCCACGTCGAGGAGCTTCGCGAACTTCCGCTGGAAGCCGATGGCCACGTTGCACAGGCCGACGGCCTTGTGCCCGGCCTGGAGCAGCGCGCGCGTGACGATGCCGACGGGGTTGGTGAAGTCGATGATCCAGGCGTCCGGGTTGGTGCGCCGGACGCGCTCGGCGATGTCCAGGACGATCGGGACGGTGCGCAGCGCCTTGGCGAGGCCGCCGGCGCCGGTGGTCTCCTGGCCGACGCAGCCGCACTCCAGCGGCCAGGTCTCGTCCTGGTTCCGGGCGGCCTGGCCGCCGACGCGGAGCTGGAGCAGGACCGCGTCGGCGCCCTCGACCCCGGCGTCCAGGTCGGAGGTGGTGACGATCTTCCCGGGGTGGCCCTGCTTGGCGAAGATGCGCCGGGCGAGCCCGCCGACGAGTTCGAGCCGCTCGGCGGCCGGGTCGACGAGGACGAGTTCGGTGATGGGCAGGGTGTCGCGCAGCCGCGCGAATCCGTCGATCAGTTCGGGGGTGTAGGTGGAGCCGCCCCCCACGACAGCGAGCTTCATGATGTGATTCAGCCCTTCACTCCGGTCAGTGTGACTCCCTCGACGAACGCCCTCTGGGCGAAGAAGAAGACGAGGATCACAGGGGCCATGACCAGGACGGTCGCGGCCATGGTCAGATTCCAGTCGGTGTGGTGCGCGCCCTTGAAGGACTCCAGGCCGTAACTGAGCGTCCAGGCCCCCGGGTTCTCGGAGGCGTAGATCTGCGGCCCGAAGTAGTCGTTCCAGCAGTAGAAGAATTGGAACAGGGCGACGGCGGCGATGCCGGGCTTGGCCATCGGCAGCACGACGCGTATCAGGGTGCGGAATTCGCCGCAGCCGTCGATCCTCGCGGCCTCGATGTACTCGTTCGGGATCGTCAGCAGGAACTGGCGCAGCAGGAAGATGGCGAAGGCGTCGCCGAAGGCCATCGGGATGATCAGCGGCCACAGCGTGCCGGAGAGGTCCATCTGCTTGGCCCAGAACAGGTACATGGGGATGATCACGACCTGCGGCGGCAGCATCATCATCGAGATGACGAGCAGCAGCGACAGGTGCCGGCCGCGGAAGCGGAACTTGGCGAGCGCGTACGCCACGGGGACCGAGGACACCACGACGAGGACGGTGCCGAGGCCCGCGTAGAGCAGGGAGTTCTTCCACCAGGTGAGGAAGCCCTCCGTCTCGAAGATCTTGACGTAGTTGTCCCAGTGCCAGGAGTTCGGCGTCAGGTCCCGGGTGAGCGCCTGCTGGTCGCTCATCAGGGAGGTCAGGAAGACGAAGACGAACGGCAGGACGAAGAACAGGGCCGCGGCGAGGCCGAGCGAGTGCACGGCGATCCAGTGCAGCAGCGCCTTGCGGCGGGCGGTCTTCTCGGCGGGACTCGCCTTCGCGGGGCGGTCGGGACGGCTGGGGCGGTCGGAGCTGTCCGAGCCATCGGGGCGGTCGGAGAGGGTCGCGGTCGTCATGGTTCAGTCACCCGAGCCGATCAGGCCGCCGCGCCGGCGCATGAGGAGCGCGGTGAAGGCCATGGAGAGGGCGAAGAGTACGAGTGCCACCACGCACGCCGCGCCGTAGTTGAACTGGCTGAAGCCGAGGCTGTAGACGAGCTGCGGGAGCGTGAGCGTGGAGTCGTCCGGGTAGCCGGGCTGGAAGGTCGCGCCGGAGCCGCCCATCACCCCCGAGGCGACCTTGGAGGCCACGATCGGCTGGGTGTAGTACTGCATCGCGCCGATGATCCCGGTGACGACCGCGAAGAGCACGATCGGCGAGATGTTCGGCAGGGTGATGTAGCGGAACCGCTGCCACGGCGACGCGCCGTCCAGCTCGGCCGCCTCGTACTGCTCCTTCGGTACGTCGAGCAGCGCGGCCATGAAGATGACCATGAGGTCGCCGACGCCCCACACGGCGAGGACGGTCAGGGCCGGCTTGGCCCAGTCGGCGTCGTTGAACCAGGAGGGGGCGGGGATGCCGATCGCCTCCAGGAGCGAGTTGACCGGCCCGGTCCCGGGGTTGAGCAGGAAGACGAAGGCCAGGGTGGCGGCCACCGGCGGGGCCAGGTACGGCAGGTAGAAGAGGGTGCGGAAGATCCCCGCACCCGTCTTGATCTTGGTGATGAGCATGCCGATGCCGAGGCCGAAGAGCACCCGGCAGGAGACCATCACGACGGCCAGCCAGAGGGTGTTCTGCATCGCCGGCCAGAACTTCGGCATGTCGGAGAAGACGTACGTCCAGTTCTCCACGCCCCGCCAGGTCGGCGGGTTGAGGCCGTCGTACCGCATGAACGAGAAGTACAGCGTGGAGAGGAGCGGATAGGCGAAGAAGAAGCCGAATCCGATCAGCCAGGGCGACATGAACAGGGCGGTGCGCAGCGCGTTGCGCCGGCGCTTCGACCGCAGGGTGTTCCGTCCCCCCGGGGCGGCGGCGGCCGGGGCCGCCGCCTCCTTCGCGGGCAGGGTGTCCGTGCTCATGGGCGTGTCGTCCCGGCCGTCACTTGGCCGCGGCGATGTCGCGGTCGATCTGGGCCGCGGTGTCGGCGAGGCCCTTCTTCAGGTCGGTGACCTGGCCCTTCTCGTACTTGTGGGCGAGGTCGGAGAGGGTCTCCTGGTAGCTGGGGCCGTTCACCGCGCCGGTCATGGTGGAGGACTCGGGGTGCTGGGCGATGTCCAGGAAGACCTTGAAGCGGTCGTCGAGCTTCAGGTTCGGGGACTTCAGGGCGTCCAGGGTGGAGGGGACGTTGCCGATGCCGTTGGCGAAGCTCACGACCGCGTCGGTGTCCGTGGTCATGTACTTGACCAGCTCCCAGGCCGCGTTCTGCTTCTTGCTCTGCGGCGCGATGCCCATGATCGTGCCGGACAGGTAGCCCTTGCCGTACTCGGCCAGCTCGTCGTCGGCGACGGGCATCGGCGCGACGCCGACCTCGAAGTCCACCTTGGCGTTCTTGACGAAGTTCAGCCGCCACTCGCCGTCCAGCTGCATGGCGACCTGGCCGGTGTGGAAGGGGTGCTTGGCGCCCCACTCGTCACCGAAGGTGGTGCGGTACTTGTCGAGCTTCTGGAAGCCGCCCAGGGCGTCCACCAGCGACTTCTGGTACGTCATCATCTCGGCGAACGCCGGGTCCTTGGCGACGTTCGACTTGCCGTCCTTGTCGAAGTACGTGTGGTCCCACTGCGACATGTAGTGCTCGACGACGGTCTCGTAGCCGAGGTAGTTCGGCATGAAGCCGAGCCGCTCGTACGAGTCGCCCTTGGGCTTGGTGAGCTTCTTGGCGACCTCGGTGAACTCGGTCCAGGTCTTCGGCGCTTCCTTGATGCCGGCCTTCTCGAAGGCGTCCTTGTTGTAGTAGAGGCCGTACGCGTCGGAGAGCAGCGGCAGGGAGCAGCGCTTGCCCTCGAACTGGGTGTAATCCTGGAGGACCTTCGGGAAGAGCTTGTCGAGGTCCAGCTTGTCCTTCTCGATGAAGGGCTTGAGGTCCGCGAGCGCGCCCGAGGAGCAGAACTTGCCGACGTTGGACGTCGTGAAGGAGGAGACGACGTCCGGCCCGTTCGAGCCGCCCGCGCGCAGCGCCTGGCCCAGCTTGTCGTCGTTGATGCCGCCGACGACCTTCACCTTGATGTTCGGGTGGGCCTTCTCGAAGCGGGCGATGTTGTCCTCGATCGCCTTGACCTCGGAGGGCGCCGCCCAGCCGTGCCAGAAGGTGATCGTGGTCTTGGCGTTCGGGTCGTCGGCCGCCTTGTTCTCGGCGGAGCCGGTACAGGCGGAGGCGAGGAGGGCGATCGAGGCGGTGGCGGCGAGCGCGAGGGCTGCGCTGCGCGGGCGTGCGGGCATGACGGTGTCTCCCTGTGGCGAGGGCTGTGGAGGTCTTACGGGCGTAGGGCCGGAGGTGGGGCGGGGTCGGTGGGTCAGCGCGAGGTGTCGAAGACCTCGTCGCGGGTGGTGGCGAGGGCGCTTTCGAGGGCGCCGCGCAGCACCGGGCGCCGGGGTACGGCGGTGAGGACGAGCCGCGGACGGGAGGCCGCGAGCTCGGCGAGCTCGGACTGGACGCGGGCGCGGAGGGGTTCGCCGCCGGCGACGAGGACGTCACCGGAGAGCACGATCAGTTCCGGGTCGAGGACGGCGACGAGCGAGGCCAGACCGATGGCGACGCGCTCGGCGTACCGGTCGAGCAGCTCCGCGTACCGGGGGTCGTCCTCGTGGATCTCGGCGGCCCGGGACAGCAGACCGCTCGCCACCGGTACGTACGGCTGGTCGGGGGTGTCGATCCCCGCGGCGCGGGCGATCCGGGGGACGGACTGGACGCCGGCGAGCTCCTGGTAGCCGCCGGAGTTGGCCTTGGCGACCTGCCGGACCAGCGGGGTGCCGGGGACGGGCAGGAAGCCGAGCTCGCCGGCGCCGCCGGTGAAGCCGCGGTGCAGGCGCCCGCCGAGGACGAGGGCGGCTCCCATGCCCGCCTCGTTCCACAGCAGGGCGAAGTCGGTGTGGCCGCGGGCGGCGCCCACGCGCTGTTCGGCGATGGCGACGAGGTTGACGTCGTTCTCGTACTCGAAGGGCATGGGCAGGGCGGCGGCCAGCTCCTCCAGGAGGGTGGGGGAGTGCCAGCCGGGCAGGTGGGAGGCGTACCGCAGCCGTCCGGTGGCCGGGTCGAAGGCGCCGGGGGTGCCGATGACGAGGCGCCGGACCTCGCCGGGGGCGATCCCGGCGGCCTTGACGGCCCCGTCGAGGGCGTCGGTGACCTGGTGGACGACGCCGGTGGCGGTGCGGCCGGGGGTGCGGAGCTCGTACTCGCCGACGATCTCGCCGGTGATGTCGGCGACGGCGGCGTGGATGCGGTGCTGGTTGACGTCGAGCCCGGCGGCGTACGCGGCCCGCGCGTTCACCGAGTACAGCTGGGCGTTCGGTCCTGGCCGGCCTTCGGTGGTGCCGGTGGCGACGACGAGGCCGGCGGCTTCGAGCCGGCCGAGCAGCTGGGAGGCGGTCGGCTTGGACAGGCCGGTGAGCTTGCCGATCCGGGTCCGCGAGAGCGGGCCGTGCTCCAGGAGCAGGTCCAGTGCGGCGCGGTCGTTCATGGCTCGCAGCACGCGCGGTGTGCCGGGGGTTCCCGGGGTCGTACCGGCCATGAGGGTGCACCTGCCCTTCGGAGCTGATCGGTTCCGGCCATTCTGCTGCCTGCCGGGGGCCGCTTCGTTCGTCACACTGTTAGGAAAGTTTCCTATTCGGTGGGAGGAAAATAAGGCGAGCGTCACCGGGGCGTCAATACCCGGGAACGACAGACGCCCCCGAAGGCAACCGAAGCGTTACCTGCGGGGGCGTCCGCCCCGATCCGTTCCTGCGCGCCGCTACTTGGTGAGGTCCGTCTTCGGCAGCGGGGTCGCCGCCGCCGACTGCGGCGAGGTCGCCGAGGAGAAGGCCGAAGGGGCCGCCATGCCGGCCGTCGGGTCGGCCACGGACTCCTCGGCCTGGGCCGGAACTCCGCCCACGATCCGGATGCCGGCCTCGTCGAGGCCCCGCTTGATGCGCCAGCGCAGCTCGCGCTCCACGCCCAGCGCCTTGCCCGGCATCGTCTTCGCCGAGACCCGCACGGTCATCGAGTCGAGCAGCACCTCGTTCAGGCCGAGCACCTCGACCGGGCCCCACAGGCGCTCGTTCCACGGCTCCTCCTTGGCCATGGACTCCGCCGCCTCGGTGATCACCGACCGCACCCGCTCCAGGTCCTCCGTCGGCCGGACGGTCACGTCCACGCCCGCCGTCGCCCAGCCCTGGCTGAGGTTGCCTATCCGCTTGATCTCGCCGTTGCGCACGTACCAGATCTCGCCGTCCACCCCGCGCAGCTTGGTGACCCGCAGGCCCACCTCGACGACCTCGCCGGAGGCCACGCCCGCGTCGACCGAGTCACCGACGCCGTACTGGTCCTCCAGGATCATGAAGACGCCGGACAGGAAGTCCGTCACCAGGTTCCGCGCGCCGAAGCCGATCGCCACACCGGCCACACCGGCCGAGGCGAGCAGCGGCGCCAGGTCGATCTTGAAGGCGCCGAGGATCATCAGCCCCGCCGTGCCCAGGATCAGGAACGACGCCACCGAGCGCAGCACCGAGCCGATCGCCTCCGAGCGCTGCCGCCGCCGCTCGGTGTTGACGAGGAGGCCGCCGAGGGCCGTCCCCTCCACGGCCTGCGCCGAACGGTTCATCCGGTCGATCAGCTTCGTCAGGGCGCGGCGGACGGCCATCCGCAGCAGGAGCGCGACGACCAGGATCAGCAGGATGCGCAGCCCGGTGTTCAGCCAGGTGGACCAGTTCTCCTCCACCCAGCTCGCCGCGTTCGTGGCCCTCTCCGCCGCCTCGTCCAGGGTCACCGGAATGGGCTCGGGTTCGGTGGCAGCCGCTAGGGCGGACCAGGACACGGGGAACCTCCAGGCATCGCGTACGCAGTCCATCCACACTAACGGGGCATCGGACGTGCTCTTGTTGCCGTGTTCGAGGGAGAGACGGACCTCACCTGGGCAAGTACTCGGAGAGATGCCTATGTGGTCGAGAACACCCCGGGCCCGTCACCCCGATTCCGGTACGTGGTGGCGTTCCGACCAGGCATGAGGAGAGACTGAGAGCAGTTCGTCCCGGCGCGAGCCACGCGCCGCCGGCGCCATTGGAGGCATCCGTGCCGCATGTCCTGGTCCTCAACGCGTCGTACGAGCCGCTCGGCGTCGTACCGCTCCGTCGCGCACTCGTCCTCGTACTGGAGAACAAGGCTCTCTGCCTCGAGGAGTCCGGCGCCTTCCTGCACAGCGAGACCCAAGTCCTCCCCGCTCCCAGCGTGGTGCGACTGAAGCGCTTCGTGCGGGTCCCCTACCGGGGGCCCGTTCCCTTGACCCGCAGGGCCCTCTTCGCCCGCGACGGCGGGCGCTGCGTGTACTGCGGGGGTGTCGCGACCAGCGTCGACCACGTCGTCCCGCGCAGCAGAGGCGGCACGCACGCCTGGGAGAACGTGGTGGCGGCCTGCCGCCGCTGCAACCACGTCAAGGCCGACCGGCACCTGCGCGAGATCGGCTGGCGGCTGCGGCACCAACCGGCCCCGCCGACCGGTCTGGCCTGGCGGATCATCGGGACCGGACACCGGGACCCCCGCTGGCTGCCCTACCTCCAGCCGTACGGTGCCGAGGACGTGATGGCCCGGATCGACTCCGTCGCGGACGCCCCGGTGAGGGCGCTGACGACGGGTTGAACCGGGCCTTTCGCGTACCCGGGGCTTTCGCGTACGGGGGACGGGGCACCCCTCAGGGGGTGTCCCGTCCCGCGGGCTGCTCCGGCTGGTCCGGCTTCTCCGGATTCTGCGGCTGTGTCGGCTCCTGCGGTTGCTCCGGCTTCGACGGCTTCTTCGGCGGGTCCTGCGGGGCCACCGCATAGGTCTCCACCGACCAGAGCGAGTAGCCGTACGGCGTCGCCCGGGTCTCCCCCTGCACCCGCAGGAAGCGCGTGTCCGCCGCGTCCATCCGGACCGACTCCCGGCCGCCCCGCCCGTCCGAGACGGTCGCCGCCGTGCGCCAGACGCGGCCGTCGGCCGAGACCTGGACGCGGTAGCGGGAGGCGTACGCGTCCTGCCAGTGCAGCACCACCCGGCCTATCCGCGCGGGCTCGGCCAGCTCCAGCTGCCACCAGGCGCCGTCCTCCGCCGGGGAGGACCAGCGGGTCGCCGCGTCGCCGTCCACCGCCGAGGAGGCGGGGAAGTCCGGGGTCTCGTCGCCCGAGGAGGAGGCGGTCGCGGCGCGGGCCAGGTCCGGGCCCGCCGTGCGCGGGAAGGCCCGCACGGTCAGGACCCGCTCCTCGCCCGCGAACGACACCGGCACCCGGTACGAACCGGCCGGCACGTCCGCGCCCACCGACACCTCCAGGGGGACGGTCGTCCGCGCGCCCCGCTCCACCACGGCCTGCTTCGGGAGCCGGACCGCGATCCCCTTCGGGGCCTTCGCCGTCATCGGCGCGCGCACCTCGCCCGCGCGCAGCCCCGTCAGCTCGACGTCCACCCGCCGCGCGGGGCCGCCGATCTCGGCGTCCGTCTCCGTGCGGGCCAGTTCGATGCCGGCGCGCGGCCCGTCCGCGAACCACGGCACCAGCGAGCGCACCTCGGGCGCCGGTCCGTCGCCGCTCCAGACGACCCGCAGCGCTTCCGCGCGCAGGCCCTTCAGGTCGGTCTGCGTCCAGCCGGAGGGAGACAGCGGGCCGAGCACCCGCCAGCCCTCCCCGGGGACGTACGCCTCCACGCGCGCGTCCGTGCGCGTGCGTGCATCCGGGTCCGTGCCCGGGTCCGTGCCCGGGTCCGTGTTCGTGCCCGCGGCTGTGCCGGCACGCGCGGTCATCACCGTCAGGGCCTCCACGGGCCGCGCCCGGTCGAGCCGCACGGTGTACGAGTCGGGGGCGCGGTCGGCCTGCCGCGCCGGGGTCCGGTCGGCGCCGGTCCAGGCCGCCGACTCCGTCACCGCGCGGGTGAGGAACGGGTCGAGGACCCCCGCACCGACCGTCACCCGGCTCGCCTTCAGGGCCTCCCGGAGCGGTTCGAGCCGCAGCTGCGCCTGCCAGGCCGCCGCACCGTCGCCGCGCGCCTGGGCGAGCAGCATGTCGACCGCCGTCTCGCCCGCCAGGCCGTACCGCGAGAGCTGCTCCAGCCAGGGCCCCGTCTCGTCGTCCAGGGCGCCGTCGGCGGTCGCGGCGAGCCGCTCGGGGGCCTGGCGCATCACGGTGAACGCAGCCCGCAGTTCGCGCGCCGCGCTCTCCTCCGTACGGGCGCCGGTGCTCGTACGGGAGGCCCAGAAGGCGGCCATGAGCGGCTTCAGGTACGCCGATTCGCCCTTCGGGTCGAGGATCGAGGAGGCGTCGTTCCCGGCGAGCGCCCGCAGCGCCTCGCGGGCGGCCGGGTCCGGTCCTGCGAGGTCGTCGACGGCGGCGCGCCAGGACTCCTGCGGCCGGTAGCCCTTCGGGTTCCAGGCGTAGTCGGCGGCGGTGAAGAGCGGGACGCGGGAGGCGGCGGGCTGCTCCATGGCGTGGGCGAGGAAGGCGGCGGAACCGGCGGCCACGGCCGGGTCCCGGCCCGTGGAGGGGCCGAGGAAGAGCCGGTCCTGCGCGTAGTCGTTGACCGGGTAGTTGTCCATGGTGACCAGCGGGTGGCCCAGCGCCTCGCGGGCCCCGGCCAGTTCGCCGCCGGTGATCGTGCGCGGGACGACCCCGACGCCCGTCCACGCGACCCGCACGTCCGTGTCGAGGGCCCCGGCGAGCTCCGTGCGGTAGTCGGTCGCACCGTCCTGGTAGTACTCCGTCGGCAGCACCGTCAGCGGCTCGCCGTCCGGGTGCCGGTCGGCGAGGTGACGGGCGACGGCGTTCGCCACGCGCGCGTGGGCGGCGGCCGCGCCCTCGGCGTCCCGCCCGAAGGCGTCGGCGTCCTTCGAGCAGTGCCATTCGCCGTACCCGGCGTCCGGGAACTGGAGCTGGAAGGAGCGCACCCCGAGCTCCCACATCGCGTCGATCTTCCGCGTCAGGGCCGCCACGTCGGCGCCGGAGGCCAGGCACATGGACTGGGCGGGCGCCACGGCCCAGCCGAGCGTCACGTGGTTGGCCCGGGCCCGCTCGGCGAGCGCGCGGAATTCCTTCTGCTGCGCCGCCGGGTAGGGCTCGCGCCACTGCGCCTGGCGGTACGGGTCGTCGCCGGGCGCGTACAGATAGCGGTTCTGCTTGGTGCGGCCGAGGAAGTCGACCTGGGCGAGGCGCTGCTCCAGGCTCCACGGGCTGCCGTAGAAGCCCTCGGTGAGGCCCCGCTCGGCCGTGCCCGGCCAGTCGCGCACGACGACCCCGGGGAGCTCCCCGCCGGCGCCGAGGAGCTGACGCAGCGTCTGGACGGCGTGGAAGAGGCCGTCCTCGCCGACGCCGTCCAGGACGACGGTGTCCCGCCCCTGGAAGCGGCCCGTCGCGAGCCGGTAGCCGCCGCGCGGCAGATCGAGCCGCTCGGGCACGCGCAGGGCGCCCATCGCCTCCTCCGCGGCCTCGCCGGAGGGCCCCGCGACCCGGAGGACCGGGCCCCGGCCGGGGAGGCCGGTGTGGACGGTCCGCACCCCGGCGGCCGTGAGCAGCTCCCGCAGGGCGGTGAGGGCGTACGGATCGGCGTCGGCGTCCGCGAGCAGCGTGACCTCGGCCCCGAGGCGTACGGAGGGCCCGCGACCGGTCAGCGACTGCGGCCGGGGCCAGACGGCGGGAGTCCGGGTCGTGGTGGCGCCGCCGGTGGCACCACCGGTCGCGGAGGGCGCGGTCGGTGCGGGGGCCTTCGGCGCGGGTGCGGGGGCTTTCGGGGACGCGGCGGGGGCGTCGGCCGAGGGAGGGAGGGGGGCCGCGTGCACCGCGCCCGGGGCCGCGCCCCCGAGGAGTCCGCCGATGACGGCGGCGGCGACCGCCGTCGCCGTGCGCTTCCTGCGCGCGAGATGCACGGGAACTCCCTTCGACCCGGTCGGCGTCCCTGCCGGTCGGTCACGAGTGGGTCACGAGCCCACCACCCGTCGCACGGAGGTGTCAATGCAGGTGGCCGATGTGTCGGCTTTGCCCGGCGAGCCGTCACGGAGATGACGCCACTTCGCCACTTTCCGCCGGTAAAACGAGGTGCGGTGGGTAGGGCTTCATCTGTTACCCCCAGCTCCACCTGTCGAGACGAAACCGGGAGACCCCCGTGACCACGACCGCCCGCCACCTCGGACGGATAGCCATTCCCGAGCAGTCGGCAGGTCCCGGCGCGCCGCCCACCAGCGCGCCGCCGACCGACATGCCGCCGACCGACTCGCTGTCGACCGGCTCCCCGCTGACCAGCGAGCCGCCGCTCCCCGACACCACGCCCCTCACCAGCGAGCCGCCCCTGACCGAGGCGGCGCCCCTCACCAGCGAACCCACCGTCCGCGGCAGCGCGGGCGGCACGGAGTCCCCCGGAGTGTGAAGTGACCCTGGCCCGTCTCGCCGCCCGTCACGGCGTCGCCACCGAGTACAGCCCCTCCGCGGGCGTCACCGTCTCCGTGTCCGACGCCGCCGTGGTCGCCGTCCTCGGCGCCCTGGGCGTGGACGCGACCACGCCGGAGGCGGTCGCCGCCGCCCTCGACGCGGCGGAACGGGCCGAGCGGGACCGTCTGTTGCCCCCCACCCTGGTCCGGCGGCGGGGCGAGCCCGTGCGCCCGCCGGAGGACCTGCCGCCCGGCACCCGGCTGCGGGTCACCACCGAGGATGGCGAGGTCCTCACCGGCCGGGACTGGGAGCGGCTGCCCCTCGGCGTCCACACGGTCGAGGCGCAGGCCCCCGACGGGCGCGCCGCCACCGGCACCCTGATCGTGAGCCCCGCGAGCGTGCCCGGGCCCGAGCGGCGTACGTACGGGCTGCTCGTCCAGCTCTACTCGCTGCTCTCCGGCCGTTCCTGGGGCATGGGCGACCTCGGGGACCTGCGGGAGCTCGCCACCTGGGCGGGCCGGACGTACGGCGCCGGGTTCGTCCAGGTCAACCCGCTGCACGCGGGCGTGCCCGGGGCGCCGAGCGACCCCTCCCCGTACCGCCCCTCCTCGCGCCGCTTCCCGGATCCGGTCCATCTGCGGATCGAGTCCGTGCCCGAGTACGCGTACGTGGACCCCGGCCGCCGCGAGGAGCTGGACCGGATCCTCGCCGAGGCGGCCGAACTGCGTGAACGGGTCCTCGGCAAGGGCGCCCTGATCGACCGTGACGCGGTGTGGGACGTCAAGCGGCGGGCCCTGGAGCTCGTGGTCGGGAGCGTGGAGCTCGGGCCCGGGCGGCGCGCCGACTACCACGACTTCCTCGCCGAGCGGGGCCGCGCCCTGGAGGACCACGCCACCTACCAGGCCCTCGCCGAGCGGCACGGGCCCCACTGGCGCGGCTGGCCCGAGGAGCTGCGCGAGCCGCGTGCGGCGGAGCGCGCCGTGCGCGCCGACCCCGCCCTCGCCGCCCGGGTCGACTTCCACTGCCGGCTGGCCTGGCTGACGGACCGGCAGCTGGCCGAGGCCGCCGAGGCGGCCCGCGCGGCCGGGATGGAGGTCGGGATCGTCCACGACCTGGCCGTCGGCGTCCACCCGGAGGGCTCGGACGCCTGGGCCCAGCAGGAGGCCTTCGCGGCCGGCATGTCGGTCGGCGCCCCGCCGGACGCCTTCAACGCCCGCGGCCAGGACTGGGGCCTGCCGCCCTGGCGGCCCGACGCCCTCGCCGCCGCGGGCTACGCCCCGTACCGCGGCCTCCTCCGGGAACTCCTGCGCCACGCGGGCGCCCTGCGCATCGACCACGTGATGGGCCTGTTCCGGCTCTGGTGGGTGCCGGAGGGCAGCGAGCCCACCGGGGGGACGTACGTCCGGTACGACGCCGAGGCGATGCTCGCCGTCCTCGCCCTGGAGGCGCACCGCGCGGGGGCCCTCGTCATCGGCGAGGACCTCGGCACGGTCGAGCCGGGCGTACGCGAGGAGCTGTCCCGGCGCGGGGTGTTCGGGACCTCCGTGCTCTGGTTCGAGCGGGACTGGGCGGGCACCGGCCGTCCGGTCCCGGCGGCGGAGTGGCGCGCGGAGTGCGTGGCCACCGCCACCACCCACGACCTGCCCCCGACGGCCGCCCGGCTCTCCGGCGACCACGTCGCCCTGCGGCACCGGCTCGGGCTCGTCGACGGCGACCCGGAGCGCGACCGGGCGGCGGACGCGGCCGAGACCGGCGAATGGCTGGGCCTGTTCCAGCGGCTCGGGCTGCTCCCGGAGGGGCCGGGGGCCGAGGAGGCCGAGATCCTGGCCGTCCACCGGTTCCTGCTGAGCACCCCGGCCCGGATGGTGGGGGTGTGGCTGCCGGACGCGGTGGGCGACCGCCGGCCGCAGAACCTGCCGGGCACCTGGGACGAGTACCCCAACTGGCGGCTGCCGGTCGCGGGTCCGGACGGCCAGCCGCTCACCCTGGAGCGCCTCACGGCCTCGCCCCGCGCCCACGCGCTGTTCCGCGAACTGCACGCCCGTACGGAGCGGGGAAGAGGGCCCGCGATCGCCCGTACGGACCCGGGGGAGAGGGCTCGGTGACGCCCCGTACGGGACCCCGGGAGGAAGGCGCGGTGACGCCCGCACGGACCCCGGGAACGCCCGTACGGTACCCCCGGGCGCGCGGTCCGTTTAGGTGTTCGCTACGTTTGCACCGTGGACAAGAAGAACGCCCTGCGCGCCGGCGCCGTCGCGGCCGGTACGACGCTGATGATGCTGCTCATGTCGTCCCCCGCGCTCGCGCTGACCCGCGACGACGGTGACGACCCGGCCCCCAAGCTGGAGGTCGTCGAGACCCTCGGCCTGTTCGTGGTCACCCCGCTGGTGCTGTTCCTGGTCATCTGCGGCCTGGTGATGGTGCTCGACAAGTCCAAGAAGGCCTGACCCGCCACTCCGTCTCTCCGAGGGCGCCGCACGGTACCGACGTACCGTGCGGCGCCCTCGCGTGCGTCCGGGCCCGGCCCGCGCCTCACACGGTGGCCGCGAGCAGCCTCCGGAGCAGTCCGGCCAGCTGCTCCGACTCCTCCTCGGTGAGCGCCGCTTCGAGGGCCGCCCGCTGCTGTCCGAGCCCGGCCCCGACGGCCTGGTCCACCAGCTCCTTGCCGTGCTCGGTGAGCGTCACCCGCAGCCCGCGCCGGTCGTGCGGGTCGGGGCTGCGGGTGAGCAGCCCGGCCTTCTCCAGCTTGTCCAGCCGGCCGGTCATCCCGCCGGTGGTGATCATCAGCGTGGCGGTCAGCTCGCGCGGTGAGAGCGTGTACGGCTCCCCGGACCGGCGCAGGGTCGCGAGCACGTCGAACTCCCCGAGCGCCATGCCGTAGGGCGCGTACGCCTTGTCCACCCTGCCGCGCATGGCGTTGGCCAGCCGGTAGATCCGCCCGAAGACGGCCATCGGCACGGTGTCCAGGTCGGGGCGGACGGCCGCCCACTGGTCGGTGATGGCGTCGACGGCGTCGTGGGCGGGGCTCTGCGTGTCCATGGATCCAGTGTTCCCTTCTCTCCTCCTTGACGGCAACTAAGCCGCTTGCAAGTAAGTAGCTTAGTGGTAAGTTAATTACCGCCAAGCCAGTCCGGCTCCGCAGCAAGGTCCGCAGCAAGGGGGAAACCGTCATGTCCCGCAAGGCCGCCGTCGTCGCCCTGACCGCCCTCGCCCCGATCTCCTGGGGCTCCACCTACTTCGTCACCACCGAGTTCCTGCCGCCCGACCGGCCCCTCTTCACCGGCCTGATGCGCGCCCTGCCCGCCGGACTCCTGCTCCTGGCGCTCACCCGCAAGCTCCCGCAGGGCGCCTGGTGGTGGAAGTCCGCCGTCCTCGGAGCCCTCAACATCGGCGCCTTCTTCCCGCTCCTCTTCCTCGCGGCCTACCGACTCCCGGGCGGCGTCGCCGCCGTCGTCGGCTCCGTCGGCCCGCTCTTCGTCGTCGGCCTCGCCGCGCTCTTCCTGGGCGACAGGCCCACGCCGAAGACGCTGATCACCGCCGTCGCCGCCGCCTTCGGCGTCAGCCTCGTGGTCCTCAAGGCCGGGGCCGCGCTCGACCTCGTCGGCGTGATCGCCGGACTGCTCTCCTCCCTCTCGATGTCGGCGGGCGTCGTCTTCACCAAGCGCTGGGGCCGCCCCGAGGGCGTCGGCGCCCTCGCGCTCACCGGCTGGCAGCTCACCGCGGGCGGCCTGATCATCCTGCCGATCGCCTTCCTGATCGAGGGCGCCCCGCCGGCCCTGACCGGCACCAACCTGGCCGGCTACGCCTACCTCGCCTTCGGCAACACCGCGATCTCCTACTTCCTCTGGTTCCGCGGCATCGAGCGGCTCAGCGCCTCCTCGGCCACCCTCCTCGGGCCCCTCTCGCCGATCACCGCGGCGATCATCGGCTGGGCGGCGCTCGGTCAGGCGCTCGGCCCGGTGCAGGTGGTCGGCATGGTCATCGCCTTCGGCGCGACCCTGGCCGGGCAGATGGGGCCCCGTACCCCGAAGGGCGGGAAGAAGACCGAATCGTTCAGCTCAGCTGAAAAGAACGGTCAGGAAGTTTCGATGGACCTGGAGGTTTCGGGGGTGCGACGGTAAGCGGCATGACCCTGATCGCAGCCCGCCACCCGACCACCACCCCAGCCGCCACCACCGCCCCCGACACTCCCGCCCCAGCCGCCACCACCGCCCCCGACAGCCCCGCCCCAGTCACCACCACCGCAGCCACCGAGAGGCCGGCGCCCGCGAGGAAGCTCGCGCGGGGCGCCGGCCTCGGCGTGCTCCTCGCCCTGCTCGCCACCGTCGTCTGGTCCGGCAGCTTCGTCGCCACCCGCGACATGGCCGACACCGTCCCGCCCGTCCAGGCCGTCTTCTGGCGCTGGATCATCGCGCTGATCGCCGTCGCCCCCTTCGCCGCCCGCCCGTTCCTGCGCCAGTGGCGGACGATCCGCCGTCACCTCGGCTTCGTCGCCCTCGCCTCCCTGTTCGGCGTCGCCCTCTACAACACCCTCGTGCACCAGGCCGGACTGACCACCTCCGCCTCCAACATGGGCATGATCATGGCCGCCTCGCCGGTGATCATGGCGGTCTACGCCCGGCTCGGCGGCGAACGCCTCGGCGCCCGCCGCGTCCTCGGCATGCTGGCCGCCGCCCTCGGCGTGCTCCTGCTCGTCGGAAAGGGCTCGCTCGCCGTCGACCTCGCCGCCGGCGACCTGTGGATGTTCGCCGCGGCCCTGTCCTTCGCCACGTACAGCGCCCTGCTCAAGCGCAAGCCCGCCGAGATCGACGGACTCGCCTTCCTCTTCACCACCTTCCTGCTCGGCGCCCTGATGCTCGCCCCCGCGTACGCCGTGTCCCTCGCCGTCCAGGGCGGGTTCACCGTCGGCGTCGCGACCGTCGGCCCCCTGCTGTACGTCGGAGTCTTCTCCTCCGCCGTCGCCTTCTTCGCCTGGAACAAGGCCATCGCCCTCATCGGCGCGGCCCGCGCGGGCGTCGTCTACTACCTCCAGCCCGTCTGCGTCGCCCTCCTGTCGTACGCGCTCCTCGGCGAACGCCTCGGCGCCCTCGGGGCCGCCTGCATGGCGCTCATCCTCGGCGGCGTGGCGCTGGCCTCCGCCACCGGGGCGCGAAAGGCCGGATAGGTTGCGCCCCATGACCGAGTGGGACATCAAGAAGCTCCAGATCCTCCGCACCCTCCGTGACCGCGGCACCGTCACCGCGACCGCCGAGGCCCTGCTCATGACCCCCTCGGCCGTGTCGCAGCAGCTCACCAACCTCGCCAAACAGCTCGGGGTGCGGCTCCTGGAGGCCCAGGGCCGCCGGGTCCGGCTCACCGACGCCGCCCATCTGGTGCTGCGGCACGCGGAAGTGGTCTTCGCCCAGCTGGAGCGCGCCGACGCCGAACTCGACGGGTACCTGCGGGGCGAGGCGGGGCAACTGCGGGTGGCGGCCTTCTCGACGGCCGTGCCCGCGCTCGTCGTCCCCGCCGTCCGGCAGCTGCGCACCGCCCACCCCGGGCTCGACCTCCGCGTCCGGGAGGCCGAGGCGGCGGAGGCGTACGAGCTGCTGACCGCGGGCGAGGTCGACCTGGCGCTCTCGCTCGCCGCCCACGCTCCCTCGGTGCGCGACCCCAAGTTCAGCCGGGTGCCGCTCCTCGCCGACCCCCTCGACGTCGCCCTGCCCGCCGGGCACCCGCTCGCCGACGCGCCCGGCCTCCGCCTCGCCGACCTCGCCGCCGAGCCGTGGATCTTCGGCGGCTCCGGCCCCTGGTCCGAGATCACCACCGCCGCCTGCGAGGCCGCCGGCTTCGTCCCCGAACAGGCCCACAGCGCCTCCGGCTGGACCACGATCCTCGCCATGGTCGAGGCCGGGATGGGGATCGCGCTCGTGCCCCGGATGGCGTCCGCCGACCGCAGGAGCGGCTCCGGGGTCGTCATGCGCGTCCTCTCCGCCGACCAGCCGCGCCGCCACGTCGTCGCGGCGGTACGGCGCGGCGCGGAGGACGGCCCGGCGACGGCCCGGGTGCTCGCCGCGCTCCGGCAGGCCGCCGCGGCCCGCGAAACCGTTCAGCAGAACTGAACGACACCATCGAAAACATTCGATGGACCGTGGAGAACGGGCGCGGGAGAGTCGGGTCATGAGCAGCTTCGACGCGAACGACGCGAACGCCGAGACCACGGACCCGCACGCCAACGACGCCGCCCCGTACTCCGGCGGCGACCCGTACGCCGACTACCGCTCCGGTGACTTCCCCTTCACCGAGCTCGTCGACCTCGCCGACCGCCGTCTCGGCGCCGGGGTCGTGGCCGCCAACGACGAGTTCTTCGCCGAGCGCGAGAACCTCCTCGTCCGCGAGCGGGCCGTCTTCGACCCGGAGCACTTCGGCCACAAGGGCAAGATCATGGACGGCTGGGAGACCCGCCGCCGCCGCGGCGCCGACGCCGACCACGTCTTCCCCGCCCCCGAGGACCACGACTGGGCGATCGTCCGCCTCGGCGCCCCCGGCGTGATCCGCGGCATCGTCGTCGACACCGCCCACTTCCGCGGCAACTACCCGCAGAAGGTCTCGATCCAGGCCACCGCCGTCGAGGGCACCCCGAGCCCCGCCGAGCTCGCCGACGCGAAGTGGGAGGAGCTCGTCCCGCCGACCCCCGTGCGCGGCCACGCCGCCAACGGCTTCACGATCGACGCCGAGCGCCGCTACACCCACCTGCGCCTCTGCCAGCACCCCGACGGCGGCATCGCCCGCCTCCGCGTCCACGGCGAGGTCGTGCCCGACCCCGAGTGGCTGGACCTCCTCGGCACCCTCGACCTGATCTCCGTACTCAACGGAGGCTCGTACGAGGACGCCTCGGACAAGTTCTACTCCTCGCCGACCCAGATCATCCTGCCCGGCACCTCCCGCAAGATGGACGACGGCTGGGAGAACCGCCGCCGCCGGGTCCGCGGCACCAACGACTGGGTCCGCTTCCGGCTCGCCGCCCAGGGCGCCGTCCGCGCCGTCGAGATCGACACCGCCTACCTCAAGGGCAACTCGGCCGGCTGGATCGCCCTCCAGGGCCGCAACGGCGAGACGGGCGAGTGGTTCGAGATCATCCCCCGGACCCGCCTCCAGCCCGACACCCTGCACCGCTTCAAGCTCCCGGCGCAGGCCGTCGTCACCCACGTCCGCCTCGACGCCTTCCCCGACGGCGGCGTCGCCCGGATGCGGCTCCACGGCACGCTGACGGAGCAGGGCGCGGCCGACCTGCGCGCCCGGTACGCGGCACTCGGCGGCTGACCCGCGGGTCCCCTCCAGAGCTTCCGCCCGGCGGCGCGGCCGCGCGCCGACGCCCGCCCGCCGGGCGGATTCCAGACGCGGCGAAGGGGCACCTCCGTGGGGGAGGGTGCCCCTTCGTCGTCGCTCCGCACGCCTGCGAAGATCATCCGGCTGTGCGCGACCGTCGAGCACCTGGGGGACCCATGAAACGATTCCGATCGACAGCGAGCAGGGGCGCGGCCCGGCTCGCGGCCGCGCTCGCCCTCGCGGCGGCACTGCTCTCCGGACTCACCGCCCCGGCCTTCGCCGAGGACGTCGTCGACCCGGCCACCGCGCCGCCGGTGCGCACGATCACGTACAACGTCTGCGGCGGGTGGGAGGAGTGCCAGAGCGACCTCGACCTGCCCACCTGGACCGCCGAACTCCGCGACCAGACCCTGGCCTGGGACACGGACGCCCTCATGCTCCAGGAGCTGTGCTTCGGCCAGTGGGCCGCCCTGCGCGACGCCCTCCCCGGCTACAGCGCCGTGTGGACGTCCGCCAGGACGTACTCGGGCTGCGACAAGTGGTCCACCGACAACCGGTTGGGCCTCGGCATCTTCGTCAAGGCTCCCGCCGTGGAGCGGTACGCGGCGGGCCTCACGGTCCCGGCCGGCCAGTCACCGCGCTCGGTCCTCTGCGCCCGGGGCCCCGTCGACGGGCGCACCACCCTGGTGTGCAACACCCACCTCGCCCAGTACATCGAGCCGGACAACGGCTCCTCGCAGGTGATGGCACGCATCGACACCTGGGCCGCCGGAGTCCCGGTGATCCTGGGCACCGACCTCAACGCGGGCACGGAGCCGGGGTACGACCCCGCTCTGAACCCGATACGCCAGGGCACGCCCGGCACCGGCCCCTTCGCCGAAGCCGACGAGAACGACCGGGACTTCTTCACCGAGGAGTGCGCCACGAGCGGCGCCGGCTCCTGCCACTCCGGCGAACCCACCGTCGCGAGCGGCAAGAAGTTCGACCACGTCTTCCTCAGCGCCCGCGACTTCCACACCGTGCGGGCCGACGCGTTCACACCCGAGTCGCCCGGAACGAAGCCCCTCTCCGACCACAAGCTGCTCCGCGCCGCCGCCCACCCGGAGACCCGTCCCGGCTCCGGCGTCGACACCGATCTGACCGGCGACGGCCGTCCCGACCTCCTCGCGGTCAAGGACGACGGCAATCTGCGGCTCTACCCCGGCACGGGCCAGGGCACCTTCGGCACGCCGCGGCTCATCGGCACCGGCGGCTGGGCCGGCGCCGTCGTCAGCCACCGCGGCGACTGGACCGGCGACGGCCGTCCCGACGTACTCGCCCGCATCGGCGCCGACCTGTGGGTCTACCCCAACACCGGCAGCGGCGATCTCGGCCCGCGCCTCGCCATGGGCGGCCGGCCCACCGGCTGGACCGGGATCACCACGCTCGCGGCGGGCGACATCGACGGCGACGGCCTGCCCGACGTCCTCGCCCGCAGCGTCACCGGCCTGTGGCTGCACCGGGGTGGCGCGCCCACGGCGGGACAGCCCGCCTTCGCCCCCAGGGCCGCCCTCTCGATCGGGGACAAGGAGTGGGCCGGGTACGACGTGCTGACGCCCGGCGACACCGACGGTGACAAGAAGGCCGACGTGTGGGCCCGGGACCGCGCGACCGGGGCCGTCAAGCAGTACCGCAGCCAGGGAACCCAGCACCTCGGCACCGACCCGACCACCCTCGACGGCGCCCCGGCGGCCGTCGCCGACCGCCGCCTCCTGCTGTCGGCCGGCGACGCGAACGGCGACGGCGCCCCCGACCTGTGGTCCACCCGCACCGCGGGCACCGCCGAGAACCTGGAGTTCCTGCCGGGCACGCCCACCGGCTTCGGCCCGGCCGTGACCATCGGCACCGGTGGCTGGCAGTGGATCGACTCCCTGGGCTGAGCCCACCGAGCACAGAGGAAGGGCCCCCGGACCGACATCGGTCCGGGGGCCCTTCCTCACCTCACCACCGCCGTCAGACGGCCGCCGCCGCGTCCGCCGCCTGCGCCTTCAGCGCACGCTCGACACCCGCGCGGCACTCCGTCACCAGACGCCGCAGCGCCGGGGCCGGGTCGTGCTCCGCGATCCAGGCGTCCGTCGCGTCCAGCGTCGCCTGCGACACCTGGAGCGTCGGGTAGAGGCCCACCACGATCTGCTGGATCATCTCGTGGCTGCGGGTCTCCGAGACGCCCTTGATCGACGCGAAGTACTTCGCCGTGTACGGGGCGAGCAGCTCGCGCTGGTCGGACTGGACGAAGCCGGCGATGACCGACTCCTGCACGGCGTTGGCCAGCTTGTCGTCCTCGACGACCGACGCCCACGCCTCGGCCTTCGCGGCCTCCGTCGGACGCGCCGCGCGCGCGGTCGCCGCGTGCCGCTCGCCCGCCGCCGTACGGTCGCGCTCCAGCTCGGCGGCGATCTCCGCCTCGTCGAAGCGGCCGGTGGCCGCGAGCCGCTGCACGAACGCCCAGCGCAGCTCGGTGTCGACGGCCAGGCCCTCGATCACCACGGAGCCGTCGAGCAGCCCCGCGAGCACGTCGAGCTCGGCGTCCGTACGGGCGGTCGCCGCGAAGGCCCGCGCCCACGCCAGCTGGTGGTCGCTGCCGCCCTCGGCGGCGCGCAGCTGCTCCTGGGCGAAGGCGCCCCAGCGCGCCAGGCCCTCGGCCCGCCACGCCGGCGCCGCGTACAGCTCGAGGGCGGCCTTGACCTGGCCCTGGAGCGACTGGACCACGCCGATGTCGGACTCCTTGGCGACACCCGAGAGCACGAGCTCCAGGTAGTCGCGGGTGGCCAGCTCGCCGTCGCGGGTCATGTCCCAGGCGGAGGCCCAGCACAGGGCGCGCGGCAGCGAGTCGGCGAAGTCGCCGAGGTGCGCGGTGACGTTGGTGAGGGACACCTCGTCGAGGCGGACCTTCGCGTACGACAGGTCGTCGTCGTTGAGGAGGACGACCGCGGGGCGGACCTTGCCCACCAGCTGCGGCACGGCGGTCAGCCCGGCCGCCTCGATGTCGAGCTCCAGACGCTCGGTGCGGACCAGCTTGCCGCTCGCGTCGAGGTCGTAGAAGCCGATGGCGATCCGGTGCGGACGCAGGACGGCCTGGCCCTTGGCGCCTGCGGGCAGCGCCGGGGCCTCCTGCTTGACGGCGAAGGCGGTGATGGCGCCGTTCTCGTCGGTCTCGATCTCCGGGCGCAGGATGTTGATGCCGGCCGTCTCCAGCCACGCCTTCGACCAGGTCTTGAGGTCACGGCCGGAGGTCTCCTCCAGCGCGCCGAGCAGGTCGGAGAGGCGCGTGTTCCCGAAGGCGTGCGCCTGGAAGTAGGCCTGCACGCCCTTGAAGAACTCGTCCTGGCCGACGTAGGCGACGAGCTGCTTCAGGACGCTCGCGCCCTTGGCGTACGTGATCCCGTCGAAGTTGACGAGCACGTCCTCCAGGTCGTTGATCTCCGCCATGATCGGGTGGGTCGACGGGAGCTGGTCCTGGCGGTAGGCCCAGGTCTTCTCCGCGTTGGCGAAGGTCGTCCAGGCGTTGGGCCAGCGGGTGCCCGCCACGGAGGCCTGGCAGGCGACCGAGGTGTACGTGGCGAACGACTCGTTCAGCCAGAGGTCGTTCCACCACTCCATGGTCACGAGGTCGCCGAACCACATGTGGGCGAGCTCGTGCAGGATCGTCTCGGCACGGCGCTCGTACGCCGCGTCCGTCACCTTCGAGCGGAAGACGTACTGGTCGCGGATGGTCACCGCGCCCGCGTTCTCCATCGCGCCCGCGTTGAACTCCGGCACGAAGAGCTGGTCGTACTTCGCGAACGGGTAGTCGTACGCGAACTTCTCCTGGAACCAGTCGAAGCCCTGGCGCGTGACGTCGAAGATGTGGTCGGCGTCGAGGAACTCGGCGAGCGACGGACGGCAGTAGATGCCGAGCGGGACGCTCTGCCCGTCCTTCTCGTACGAGGAGTGCACCGAGTGGTACGGGCCGACGATCAGCGCCGTGATGTACGTGGAGATGCGGGGGGTGGGCTCGAAGACCCAGATGTCGTCCTTCGGCGTCTCCGGCGTCGGCGAGTTGGAGATCACCGTCCAGCCCGTCGGCGCCTTCACGGTGAACTGGAAGGTCGCCTTGAGGTCGGGCTGCTCGAACGAGGCGAAGACGCGACGCGCGTCCGGCACCTCGAACTGGGTGTACAGATAGGCCTGGTCGTCGACCGGGTCGACGAAGCGGTGCAGGCCCTCACCGGTGTTGGTGTACGCGCAGTCGGCGACGACCTTGAGCTCGTTGCGGCCGGCCGACAGGTGGCGCAGGGCGATCCGGGAGTCCCGGAAGACGGCGCCGACCTCCAGCGCGTGTCCGTTGAGCACGACCTCGTGGACGGCGGGGGCGACGAGGTCGATGAAGGTCTCGGCGCCGTCCTCGGCGGAATCGAAGTGGACGGTGGTGACGGACCGGTAGGTGCCGCCCTCCTGCGCACCGGTGAGGTCGAGTTCGACCTCGTACGCGTCCACGGTCAGCAGCGCCGCCCGCTGCTTGGCCTCTTCACGGGTCAGGTTTGTGCCAGGCACCCGGTCAACTCCTCGGTTTCGTGACGTTTGGCCCATCCTTCCACGGGGTGGCTCAGCGGCGCACGGCACATTTCCACGGCCCGTCTCCGCTGATACGCAACAGCCCGGGCCCCGGCACGGGAACGCTCACCCGCACGTCGCCCGCCGCGTTGACCAGCAGCTCCTGCTCCTCGTCGTCGTAGAGCGGGTCCTGCGGCGGAGTGTGCCGGTGCACGGTGAAGCGGGACGCGCCGCGGTGCAGGAAGTCGAGGACCCCGGGCGGCCCGTCGTAGACCACCAGATCGTGCGCGTGCCCCTCGACGTGGCTGTCGAAGCGGCGCGCGTGGGAGAGGGGCAGCACCCGCAGCGTCCAGGGGGCGTCGGCGTCCACCCGCAGCGCCAGCGGCCGGGCCCGCGGGACGAGGGCGACCGTACGGGCGCGGACGTCGTCCTCGTACGCCGCGAGCAGGTAGTCCTCGGCGCGGCCGTGCGCGTCGCAGGTCTCGATGGTGGTGGAGAGCGAGTGGTACGACTCGATCTCCAGGAGCACCCAGCGGCCCGACGGCAGCCCCGGGCCGCAGCGCACGGTCTCCTTGCCGCGCCCCTGGTAGGTGACGGGCCGGAAGTCCCCGCCGTACGACTCGACCGACGGCACGGGCAGGGACACGGGCAGCGGCAGGGGGCGCGGGACGGGCGGGGCGGCGGCGGGCGCCGGCGCGGGCCGCGGCGGTACGTAGCCGGGGCCCGGGATCGGGGGCGGCGGGGGCTCGACCACGATGCCGAAGTCCGTCGCGAGCCCGGCGAGCCCGGAACCGTACCCCTGGCCGGTCGCGCGGAAGCGCCAGCCGCCGGCCTGCCGCCGGAACTCCCCGCAGACGAAGGCGGTCTCCGTCGTCGCGCCCTCCATCGGGCAGTACGCCACGGAGGTCCCGGCCGCGTCCGTGACCCGCACGTCGAGCCCGGGGACCCGCCCGAAGGCGCCCCCGTCGACGGAGGCCGCGATCACGAGCCGCCCCACGTCGGGCTCCACCCGCGCGAGGTCCAGCCAGAGCCAGTCCGCGGCCGGGCTGCCGGGCACCCCGGGCGCCGACTTCCCCAGGTGCCGCACCGCCCCCGACGGATGCGCGGCGTGGTTGCAGAAGACCAGATCGGCGTCCCCGCGGACCCGGCCCCCGGGCCCCAGGAGCAGCGCGGAGACGTCCACGTCGGGCACCCCGTACCCGGTCCGCCAGCTGACCGCGACGTGCAGGGCCTGCGGGGGCACGGCGAGGTCGGCACCCCGGGGTATCTGGGTCATGGACGAACTGTGGCACGGCCGGACATGCCGGAGGGGCGGCTCCCCGCAACGGGAAGCCGCCCCTCCGAAGTGTGTCGGGGTCAGCCCTTGAGCTCGGCCGCGACGAGCTCCGCGATCTGCACCGCGTTCAGCGCGGCGCCCTTGCGCAGGTTGTCGTTGGAGAGGAACAGCGCGAGGCCGTTCTCGACCGTCTCGTCGACGCGGATGCGGCCGACGTACGAGGCGTCCTTGCCGGCCGCCTGGAGCGGGGTCGGGATCTCGGAGAGCACGACGCCCTCGGCGTCCTTGAGCAGCTCGTAGGCGCGCTCGACGCTGATCGGGCGCTCGAAGCGCACGTTCACCTGGAGCGAGTGGCCGGAGAAGACGGGGACGCGCACGCAGGTGCCGGAGACCTTGAGCTCGGGGATCTCCAGGATCTTGCGGGACTCGTTGCGGAGCTTCTGCTCCTCGTCGGTCTCGAAGGATCCGTCGTCGACGATCGAACCGGCCAGCGGGACCACGTTGAACGCGATCGGGCGCTTGTAGACGGTGGGCTCGGGGAACGCGACGGCCTCGCCGTCGAACGCCAGCTGGTCGGCGGTCTCGGCCACGGCACACGCCTGGGTGCGCAGCTCGGCGACACCGGCCACGCCCGAGCCGGAGACGGCCTGGTAGGTGGTGGCGATCAGCGCGGTCAGGCCGGCCTCCTGGTGGAGGGGCTTGAGGACCGGCATGGCGGCCATCGTGGTGCAGTTCGGGTTGGCGATGATGCCCTTGGGACGGTCCTTGATCGCGTGCGCGTTGACCTCGGAGACGACCAGCGGGACCTCGGGGTCGCGGCGCCAGGCGGAGGAGTTGTCGATCACGACGGCGCCCTGGGAGGCGACCTTCTCGGCGAGGGCCTTGGAGGTGGCGCCACCGGCGGAGAAGAGGACGATGTCCAGGCCGGTGTAGTCGGCGGTGGAGGCGTCCTCGACCGTGACGCCGTCGACGACGGTCCCGGCGGAACGGGCGGAGGCGAAGAGCCGCAGCTCGTCGAGGGGGAACTTCCGCTCGGCCAGGATGCTGCGCATGACTGTGCCGACCTGACCGGTGGCTCCGACGATTCCGACCTTCACGGGGACTCCTCCGTACGTTTGTGCAGGGTGCTGCCGGTCCATGATGCGTATGTCCCCGGCCACCTTGTCCAATCCATTGTCCACAGGTCGGGACGTGAAAAGGGCGGGCGCCGGTTTCGGCGCCCGCCCCTTCACGTACGGGGTACTACGGGGTGACGGAGCCGATCAGGACGCTGCCGGTGCCCGCGACGGTGCCGCGGCCGTTGACCAGCTGGACCTCGCCGAAGAACTGGCGACCCTCGGGGGCCGCGCCGCCGACCAGGACCTCGGCCGCCACGGGGGCGGACGCGCCGTTGGCCAGGCTGACCGACTTCGACTCGTCGACCTTCACGGTGCCGAGCGCGGACGAGAAGAACACGTCCTTGTAGTCGTACGTGGTGCCGCCCGCGGCGTGGACCGCGTAGCCGTCGACGACGACGGTGTACGTGCCCGCGGCCGGCTTCACGAGGGAGACGGCCTCCTCGGAGTCGCCGTCCGCCGACTGGCCGACCTGCTTGCCGTTCAGGAGAACGGTGAGGTCGAGGTCGGCGGCCTTGTCCGAGGTGTTGCCGATGGCGATGTCGAGCCGCTCCACACCCTCACCGATGGTGACGGTCTTGGTCTGCTGCTCGTGGTGCTGGATGGTCGGCGTCTCGCTCTTCTGCGAGCCGAGCGAGCCGCCCTTCAGCTTGCCCTCGATGCCGGCGAAGCGGTTCGTGACCGTCCACTGGACCGCGGCCGGGGTGCCGATCTTCGCCTCCGCGACCGTCTGCACGGCCGGGTCGAAGTCGACGCCGAGGGCGGAGACGCCCAGGGTGTACGGGTTGTCCAGGTCCGGCGACGTACGGCGGGACTCGACCTCGATCTCCCAGACGCCCGGCGTCGGGTCCGCGTAGGAGCGGAGGTCCGGGCGGCACTGGTTGGCCGGGTTGTAGTGCGGGTAGCACTGCGTGGTCGCGCTGTCCTCGATGCCCACGCCGACCGGGTGGATCGAGATGAACCGGGTCTGGCTCTTCTCCTTCAGACCGGCCAGCGAGACCTCCAGCGTCTTGGCGCCCTCGGGCACGGTGACGAAGTAGGACTTGCTGCTGTTGCGCTGCACCGAGCCGGAGGCGGTGAAGCCGTAGCCCGGGGCGACCAGGTCGCTCGCGACGATCGAGGTGGCGAGGATCTGCTTGTCGACGCCCTCGGTGCGCTCGTCGTCGGCCTCCAGGATGACGCTGTGCGCACCGGCGGTGGCGGCGCGCGCCTGGAGCTTGACGGTGACCGGCTTGTTCAGCGGCAGGTCGATCTCGTCGTCGCCGAGGATGCGGAAGGTGCCGTCGTTGTACTTGAGGTCGAGCTCGTGCTCGATCGACCGGTTCGGGCCGCTCGTGCGCGTGATCGTGACGTCGTAGACGCGCTTCTGGCCGACCTTGAGGCCGCCCTCGCGGTCGTACACACCGGTGCCGGTGTGCGGGGCCGGGAAGATCACGGTGTCGACCGGGGCCTCGACCTTGTAGTCGTGCGCCGTGGCGCCGTCCTTGATCGACTCCCAGGCCTCCTCGATGTCCATGAGGCCCGAGCCCTGCTCGTGGGCCGCGACACCGGGGATGCGCTGCGCGGTGGACGTCAGCGCGGTCCGCAGGGTGAGCGGGGAGAGCGCGATGCCCTTCTGCTTCGCGGCCGAGATCAGCAGCGCGCTCGCGCCCGCCGCCTGCGGCGAGGACATCGAGGTGCCGTTGAGCATGCCGTAGCCGGCGGGCAGCGTGTAGCCCGCCTCGGCGACGCCGGCGCCGGCCTGCCAGGTCGGGATGGTGTTCACGGCCGAGCCGGGGGCGGTGATGGTCGGGGTGAAGCCGCCGTCCTCACGCGGGCCGCGCGAGGAGAAGGGGAACATGGCGTACTTCTTCTCGACGGCCGAGCCGTAGTTGGCGGCCCAGGTCTCCTTGGAGACGGCCGCGCCGACCGAGATGACCTTGTCGGCCAGGCCGGGGTCGCCGATCGTGTTGATGCCGGGGCCCTCGTTGCCGGCCGAGATGACCAGCTGGACGCCGTACTGGTCGATCAGGCGGGTGTAGAGGCGCGAACGGACGTTGTCGCCGTCGTTCTGCTGCGGCAGGCCGCCGATCGACATGTTGACGATGTCGACGCCGCGGTTGACGACGAGGTCCGTCATGCCCTCGGTGAGGGCGGTGTTGGTGCAGCCGCCGCTCCAGGTGCACGCGCGCGAGGAGACGATCTTCGCGCCGGGGGCGGCGCCGTTCATCTTCCCGCCGAAGAGGCCGTGGGCGGCGGTGATGCCGGCGACGTGCGTGCCGTGGGAGGACTCGACGAGGCCGACGTTGACGAAGTCGCGCTTCTGGCCGACCCAGGTCCCGCCGAGCGGGTCCATCGCGACGTCCTTGCGGATCTCGACGACGAACGGGGTCTTCTCGACGACCTCGGTGGCCGGGTCGTCGGTACCGAAGTAGCCGACCTGGTACCCGTCCTTGTACGGCTTCAGCGGCGCGTTGTCCGTGAAGTCGTTGTTCTGGTCGGTGTCCACGCGGACGGTTCCGGCGGCCGGGTCGTACAGCATGCCGAAGACGTCGGTGGTGTCGCCGTCCCGGTTGATGTCGCCCTTGGGGTCGCCGCCCGCGGTGACCGACTCGGTGAAGCGGCTGAACTGGAACGAGCCCGCCGGGGCCGTCCAGCTCTGCGTGGAGGCGGTGAAGACCGGGCCGGTGACCGGGGTGACCTGGGCGCGCCAGGTGGCGTCGCCCTCGGTCAGCGGGTCGGTGGCGGTGACCCAGTCGACGATCTTGCGCTCGCCGGTGGTGGTCTTCGCGAGGGCCGGGTGACCGAGGTCGACGCCGGAGTCCAGGATGCCGATGGTCACGCCCCGGCCGTCGGCCTTGGGGTGCTCCTTGACGAAGTCGACCGCGCCCGTCTCGTGCGACGGGTTGTACGGGTTCTTCGCCGGGGTGTACTTGCCCGGGGCCGGGTACGTCGTCGTGACGGTGGTGCCGTCGACGGCGCCCGTGGCCGCGCCCGCGTCCGGGGTCGGGTCGTCCAGGGCGATCTCGGCCTGGAGGTCGATCGACTGCACGGAGGCGAGCTGCGTGGCGGCCTTGATGGCGGCCTCGGCCTTCGCGGTCGGCAGGGTCGCGCGGACGTAGCCGAGCGCGTCCTGCCGCTTGCCCACGGAGGCGCCGGCGACGGCGTCGAGCTGGCCCGCGACCTGCTCGGTGGCGCCGGGGGCGGTGGCGACGAGGACGGTGACGTTCTTCTCGCCGCTCGCCTCCGCCTCGGTGAGCCGCTGGGCGTCGATGGCGCCGAGCTTGTCGGCCGGGTTCGAGGACTTCACCGGGGGAGTGGTCACCGGGGCCTCGGTGGCGAGCACGGGCGCGGCGCCGGTCGCGACGAGCGCGGCGACGAGGCCGGCAGCGGCGGCGATGCGGGCCGCGCGTCTGTGCCCGTGCGTCGAGCTTCCGGGTATGGAGCTCCGAGTTTCGGGGGTGGTCATTTACATCCCTGTTTGTGAAAGGAGAGAGTCCGGATTTCGGTGCCGGATGACCGCTCAGCCTTTCGTAAAAGACAGGGGTTTGTGGAGAGTTACCCGGGGCCGGGTTGCCGCCGAGGCGGGAACCCGCCAGCGCCAGGGATGCGCCATCGGGAAGAAAACGGTGTGAACCGGGGTGAGTTAGCGGCCCTGGAGGGCAGGGCCGGGCCGGGCCCGGGCCGGGGCGGGCCGGGGTCGGGGTCGGGGCCGGGCCGGGTCAGCTCTCCTTCGTGCGGGCGTAGTGGCGCGAGGCCTTCGCCCGGTTGCCGCAGATCGCCATCGAGCACCAGCGGCGGGTGCCGTTCCGCGAGGTGTCGAAGAAGTGCAGGATGCACGCCTCGTGGGCGCAGGCCCGGATGCGGTCGGGCGCGGTGCGCAGCAGGTCGAGGTAGTCGCGGGCGGCGGTCCAGCCGGGCCCCCAGGCGGGGTCCGCGAACTCGGCCTCCTCGCCGGGGCCTTCGGGGGTGAGGGTGGCCCGGATGCGGCCGTGGTCGAGGACGGCGTCGACGCGGGCGGTGGCGGCGGGGTCGCCGGGGGCGTCGACGAGCGCGGCGAGCGCGTCCCGGGCGGCGAGGGTGTGGAGCAGGGTGCCGGCATCGGCGGTGAACCGGCCCTCCAGGCCGTTGGCGGCGAGCCAGACGGCGAGCCCCTCGACGCCGGTGAGCAGGTCCTGGCGGACGCCCTCCTCGTTCCAGCGGGTGTTGAGCAGGTCGAGGGAGACGGGCTCGCCGGTGAGCGGTCGCGGGTCGGTGGCGGTCATGGCGGGCACCCTCCTCGGTGAACTAACCCCTCAAGAGTACGTGAGCGGTTGACGCTGCTCGCATCTAACCACTAATCTCGAAGTGAGAGGTTAGCCCGAGGGGGGCCGGCCACTGCGACGAAGGGACAGTCATGTCCGTGATCGGCACGCTCGCCACCCACCACGTCGGCCTCAACGTCACCGACCTGGAGCGCTCGCTCGCCTTCTACCGGGACGTCCTCGGCTTCGACGTCCTCGGCGAGGGCAAGGAGGAGGGCAGCCGCTTCGCCTTCCTCGGCCAGGACGGCCGCCTGGTCCTCACCCTCTGGCAGCAGGCCGAGGGCACGTACGACTCCGGCCGCCCGGGACTGCACCACCTCGCCTTCGAGGTCGAGTCCGTCCAGCAGGTCCGCGCCGCCGAGGCCGCGCTCACCGCGAGCGGCGCCACCTTCGCGTACGAGGGCGTCGTCGCCCACCACGAGGGCGCGGCCTCCGGCGGCATCTTCTTCCACGACCCGGACGGCACCCGCCTGGAGATCTCCACCCCGAAGCTCCCGGAAGAGGCCGAGGCCCCGTCGGGCACGGCCCCCACCTGCGGCTTCTTCTAGCCGGACCTAGTTGTGGGCATGCGTTCCGCCGGGGCGGAACGGGTGGGCACAACCCGAACGCGCCACCCGCGCCCAGGCCCCGTACATCCCGCGACCCGCACCTCTGGAGGACCCGTCATGGGCGTCGCCTATCACTCCGGCTCCCTCGCCCTGCAGTCCCGCTTCGGCGTCCGCGACCTCGCCGAACACGTGGGCCGCTCCATCACCCCCGGCATCCGCCCCGTCGCCGCCGCCTTTCTCCAGGCCCAGCCGATGCTGGTGATCGGCGCCGCCGACCCCGAAGGGCGGGTCTGGTCGACCCTGCTCACCGGCGCCCCCGGCTTCACCCGGGCCACCGGCCCGCACACCGTCTCCGTCGCCGGCGGCGTCCCCGCCCACGACCCGCTCGCCGCCGCCGTCACCACCGGGGGCACCCCCGTCGGCACCCTCGCCCTCGACCCCCGCACCCGCCGCCGCATGCGCCTCAACGGCATCGCCCGGCCCAGTGCACGCGGGTTCACGATCGAGGCCGAGCAGGTCTTCTCCAACTGCCCGAAGTACCTGCAGAAGCGGGAGCTGTACGGCTCCGGGGCCGCCGCCCTCCCCGAGTCCGGTGCCGTGCGGCACGGCGAGGTGCTCAACCCCGACCAGGTGCGCCGCGTCCGTGCCGCCGACACCTTCTTCGTCGCCACCGCCGCGCCCGACGGCGTCGACGCGAGCCACCGCGGCGGCAACCCGGGCTTCGTCCGGGTCGACGCGCCCCGGGAGATCAGCTGGCGGGACTACCCCGGCAACGCGATGTTCCTGACCTTGGGCAACCTGGAGGAGGACGGCCGCGCCGGCCTGCTCTTCCTCGACTGGGAGACGGGGACGACCCTCCAGCTCAGCGGCCTCGCGCACACCGAGTACGGCCCCGAGGGGCGGGTCACCCGCTTCCGGATCGACCGCACGGTCGAGACCCCGGCCGGCAGCCCCCTGCGCTGGTCCGCACCGGAGTACTCCCCGGCCAACCCGATCACGCCCTGACCGGACCACGCCCCGACCCGGCCGCGTCCGGACTCGATCGCGCCCCGACCCGACCACCCCTGACCCGAGGACCGCCCGTGCCCACCACCCCGGCCCCCGCGACGACCACCACCACGCCCACGCCCGCGACCACGGCTCCGGACCCCGCGACCACGGCCCCCGAAGTACCCGCGGCGGCAGCCCCCGAAGGCCCCGTCGCCCCCACGCGCCCCCGGCCCGGACCCCCCGCCCGCCCCCGCCCCCGCGTCCTCCTCGGCGGCACCGCCGCCGCCGTCACCGGGCTCCTCCTCCTGGTCGCCGTCGGCACGCTCCTCCACCAGCCCCTGCTCATCCCGCCGCTCGCGGCGAGCATGGCGCTGGTCGCAGGCGCCCCCGACCTGCCGCTCTCCCAGCCGCGCTCCGTCATCGGCGGTCAACTGCTCTCCGCCCTCACCGGTTTCGCGGTCCTCGCCGTCGCCGGCCCCGGCCTCTGGGGCGCCGCGGTCGCGGGCGGCCTCGCCCTCGGCGTGATGCAGTGCGCCCGCACCCCGCACTCGCCGGCCGCGGCCACCGCCGTGATCGTCGCCCTCCAGTCCCCGCCGTTCTGGTCGTTTCTCGGCCTTCTCGCCCTCGCCTCCCTCCTCCTGGTCGCGGTCGGCCTCGGCGGCGCCCGTGCCGCGGGCCGGACGTACCCGGCGTACTGGTTCTAACCTCGGTGCATGAAGCAGGACTTGAGGGTGGCGGCCTACGCCGTGTGCGTTCGTGACGACGAGGTCCTCCTCGCCCGCTGGGTGTCGAGCGACGGCACCAAGCGGTGGACCCTGCCGGGCGGCGGAATGGACCACGGCGAGGAGCCCGTCGACGCCGTCGTCCGCGAGGTCGAGGAGGAGACCGGGTACCTCACCGAACCCACCGCCCTCCTCGGCATCGACTCGATCCGCCGGAGCTGGATCCGCCGCCTCGGCGTTCCCGGTGACTTCCAGGGCCTGCGGATCATCTACGAGGCGCAGGTCACCGGGGGTGCGCTGCGCAACGAGACCGGCGGCTCCACGGACCTCGCCGCCTGGCATCCGCTCGACACCGTCCCCGGTCTGCCCCGCGTCGACCTCGTCGACATCGGCCTCGACCTGTGGCGCGAGCGGCCCCCGGTCGGCCGCTCCCGTCTCGCCGATCCGTCGAACGACTGACTTCTCCGCCGAACGGCTGAAAGAGGCTCAACCACCGCGCTCCCGCTCAACCGTCGCGGCAACCCCCGCGGTCCTCCCCGCCGACCGCAGCACAGCGTTCGCAGGACAGCGTTCGCAGCACAGCGTTCGCAGGACCAGAACAGCAACAGGGGAGCCCGCATGTCAGCCGTACGCACCGCCCGCACCGTCGTCGCCGCCACCCTGGTGGCCGGCCTCGCCGCCACCGCCCTCGCCGCACCCGCCCTGGCGGCACCCGCGCCCGCGCCGGTGAAGCAGGACCACGCGGCCACCCAGCAGGCGCTCCAGGCGGCGGTCGACGCCGGAGTGCCCGGCGCCGTCGCCCAGGCCCGCGACGGGCGGACCGCCTGGACCGGCACCGCCGGCGAGCGCAAGGGCGACGACCGCTACCGCGTCGGTTCCATCACCAAGACCTTCGTCGCCACCGTCCTCCTCCAGCTCCAGGCCGAGGGCCGCATCGACCTCGACGACCCGGTCGAGAAGTGGCTGCCCGGAGTCGTCCAGGGCAACGGCCACGACGGCCGGAAGATCACCGTCCGCCAGCTGCTCAACCACACCAGCGGCGTCTACAGCGTCACCGCCGACCCCGGCTTCCAGGAGAAGGTCTTCGGCCCCGGCTTCCTGGAGCACCGCTACGACCGCTGGACCCCGAAGCAGCTCGTCGACATCGCGATGACCCACGCACCGGACTTCGCCCCCGGCACCGCTTGGAACTACTCCAACACCAACTACGTCCTGGCCGGCATGGTGATCGAGAAGGTCACGGGCCGCCCGTACGGCAAGGCGGTCGAGAACCGGATCATCAAGCCGCTCAAGCTCCGCGCCACCAGCGTCCCCGGCACCGACGTGCGGATGCCGAAGCCGAGTTCACCGGCCTGGTCCACGCTCAACTCCGACGCCGGCCCGAACGCGCCGGTCCACGACGTCAGCCGGCTCAGCCCCACCATCGCCTACGCGGCCGGCGAGATGATCTCCGACTCGAACGACCTCCAGACCTTCTACCGCGCCCTGCTCAAGGGCCGGCTCCTCCCGAAGGCCGAACTGAAGGAGATGACCACCACGGTTCCGATCTCTCCCGAACTTCCCGGAACGGAGTACGGACTCGGGCTCATGAAGCAGAAGCTGAGCTGCGGCCAGGAGATCTGGGGCCACGGCGGCGGCATCCACGGCTCCTCCTCCGACGCCCAGGCCACCCGGGACGGCAACCACTCGATCGCCCTGAACTTCAACGCCGACTGGACGGGCGACACCCAGGCCGTCGTGGAAGGCGAGTTCTGCGGCTGACGCGGCCGACCCCTCAGCGCGGCAGGACGACGACATACGCACCGGGCTTCCGGTCCGCCGCGGCCATCAGGGCCGTACGGACCACGGTGGCCTGCTGGTCGAGGGCCTCGCGCAGCTTGCGCGGGGTCAGATGGACGACCGTGATGCCGAGCCGCTCCAGGTGCTCGCGCTTGCGGGTGTACTCGGACCACAGCGCGTCGTCGTCCTGCCGCGGCGCCCGGGTGTCCAGCTCGACGGCGACCGCCTGGTCCGGCCAGTAGGCGTCCACCCCGCCCAGGTGCGGGCCGCCCGGCAGCCGCAGGTCCACGTTCCACAGCGGGTCCGGCAGGGCGAACTCCCGCACCATCTCGTACAGCCGCTCCTCGGAGAGCGAGCGCCCCTCCGCGAGGAGCGTGTCCACCGCGTCCACCACGTGCGGCCGGGTCAGCAGCCGGGCCCGGCTCAACTCCCGCACGATCGCGGCCGGTTCGCAGTGGCCGCCGCGGACCGCCTCGGTGAGCAGCCGGCGGACGGTCTCGGCGTCCGAGAGGCCCGCGACCGCGTCGGCGACGGCACGGGCGGCGGGGGCGACGGGGACGCCGGTGAGCTCCACGGGCTCGGGGTGCTCGACGGCGCGCACCACCCGCACCCAGCCGGTGGAGCGCAGCCGCCGGGTGCGCGGGACCAGCACGTCGATCCGGTCCAGGGCGGTGAGCGGGGGAGCGGACGAGAAGCGGTGCAGGGTCAGCGCGGCGAGTCCGGTGATCATCGCCTCGGGGCCCTGGAGGGGGACGGTCCCGGCCCGACGGGCGTACAGGAGCGCGGCGTTGAGCCGGTCCTCGCTGGTCGGGGGGCCGGGCTGGAGGAGGAAGACGCCCGGGAGGAGCTGCTGCCAGCCGCCGCCGGGCCGGCAGCGCGCGGCGACCTCGCCGGCGGGAACGCCCTGGGTCCTCAACTGGGCGGCGGACGCGAGCCGTTGGGTGCGTCCCGTGCGGGAGGCGAGGGGGAGGGGGCGGGGGGTGATGGGGGTGTTGTGGTTCATGCCGGGGGTCTTCCGCTCCCGAAGGCTCCCCTAACCCCTGTTACACACTCGTCGACATTTAGGGACAACCTCGCCCTAAAGTACGCGCGTTCGAGTGCCGATGAGGGTCCGCCCGCCGTCCGAGGTGTTCCGAGGTGCTACGCCGCGAGCCCGTCGCAGGCCTGCGCCCGCAGCGCCCGCGCCAGGTCGTCCCGCGCCTCCAGGACGAGGCGGCGCAGCGCCGGCGCAGCCGACTCGTGCGCCGTCAGCCAGGCGTCCGCCGCGGCCAGCGTCTCGTCACTGTCCTGGAGCCCCGGGAAGAGGCCCTTGACCACGTCCATGCCGATCTGGATCGACCGGTCGGCCCACAGCCGCTCGATCGCCGCGAAGTACTTCTCCGCGTACGGGGCGATCAGCTCGCGCTGCGAGGGCTGGACGAAGCCCGCGATCGTCGCCTCCACCAGCGCGTTCGACAGGGTGTCCGACTCGACGACCTGCGCCCACGCCTGTGCCTTGACGGCCGCCGAGGGCCGCGAGGCCAGCAGGCGCACCTGGTGCCGCTTGCCCGTCGCCGTGTCGTCGCGGGACAGCTCCTCGCCGATCCGCCCCTCGTCCGCCCGGCCGTGCACGGCCAGCGGGGAGAGCAGCGCCCAGCGCAGCTCCTGGTCGACGTCGAGCCCGTCGATCTTCGCGGTGCCGTCGAGCAGCCCCTCCAGGAGCTGGAAGTCGGCGTCCGTGCCGGCCGTGGCCGCGAAGAACCGCGCCCAGGTCAGCTGGTGCTCGCTGCCCGGCTCGGCCACCCGCAGCTCGCGCAGACCGCCCTCGGCGAGCAGGCGCCCGCCCTCTTCGCGCCACGCGGGCGTCGCGTAGAGGGTGACGGCCGACTTCGCCCAGGCGTGCACCATCTGGAGCACGCCGATGTCGGTCTCGCGGCCCGCGAAGGCGAGCGCGACGGAGACGAAGTCCCGGGCGGGCATCAGGCCGTCGCGGGTCAGGTTCCACAGCGCCGACCAGCACAGGGCGCGGGCCAGCGGGTCGGTGATGTCGCCGAGGTGCGCGCGCAGGGTGGCGAGCGAGCCCTCGTCGAAGCGGATCTTGCAGTAGGTCAGGTCGTCGTCGTTGACGAGCACCAGGTCGGGCTTCTCCTCGCCCGCCAGCTCCGCGACGACCGTCCGGGCGCCGGTGATGTCGGCCTCGGCGCGCGCGAAGCGCACGAGGTCGCCGTCGGCCGACAGCCGGTAGAGACCGACCGCCGCCCGGTGCGGACGGAGCTCGTCGCCCTCCTGGAGGACGGCGAGCTCGGTGATCCGGCCCTCCGCGTCGTAGGTGACGGCCGGCGTCAGGCTGTTCACGCCGGAGGTCTGGAGCCAGGACTTCGCCCAGGCCTTCATGTCGCGGCCCGAGGTCTCCTCCAGGATCGAGAGGAGGTCGGCGAGGCGCGTGTTCCCGTAGGCGTGGCGCTTGAAGTAGCGGCGCGCGCCCTCCAGGAACGCGTCCCGGCCCGCGTACGCCACGAGCTGCTTCAGCACCGACGCGCCCTTGGCGTACGTGATGCCGTCGAAGTTGAGCTTGGCGTCCTCCAGGTCACGGATGTCGGCCGTGATCGGGTGCGTGGACGGCAGCTGGTCGGCGCGGTACGCCCAGGCCTTGCGGTTGTTGGCGAAGGTGACCCAGCTGTTGGTGAAGCGGGTCGCCTCGGCGTTCACGAAGGAGCCCATGAAGTCCGCGAAGGACTCCTTCAGCCACAGGTCGTCCCACCACACCATGGTGACCAGGTCGCCGAACCACATGTGCGCCATCTCGTGGAGGATGACGTTGGCCCGGCTCTCGTACGCGGCCTGCGTGACCTTGCCCCGGTAGATGTACTCCTCGCGGAAGGTCACCATGCCCGGGTTCTCCATCGCGCCGAGGTTGTACTCGGGGACGAAGGCCTGGTCGTACTTCCCGAAGGGGTACGGGTAGTCGAAGTTGTCGTGGAAGAAGTCGAAGCCCTGCTTGGTGATCAGGAAGACGTCGTCCGCGTCGAAGTGCTTCGCGAGGCTCTTGCGGCACATCGCGCCGAGCGGGATCGTCAGGTCGCCGCGCTCGTAGCTGTCGGTCACGTAGTGGTACGGGCCCGCCACGACGCAGGTGATGTACGTGGAGATCGGCGCCGTCTCGGCGAACCGCCACACACCCTCGGCGTCCTGCTCCCCGGCGCCGTTCGACCAGACCGTCCACCCCTCGGGCGCGGTCACCGCGAAGCGGTACGGGGCCTTGAGGTCGGGCTGCTCGAAGTTCGCGTACACGCGGCGGGCGTCGGCCGGCTCGTACTGCGTGTAGAGGTAGACCTCGCCGTCCTCCGGGTCGACGAAGCGGTGCATGCCCTCGCCGGTCCGGCTGTAGGCGCACTGCGCGTCCACCACCAGCACGTTCTCGTCGGCGAGACCGTCGACGGCGATCCGCGAGCCGTCGAAGACGACGGCCGGGTCCAGGGCGCGGCCGTTGAGGGTGACCGCGTTCACGGACGGGGCGATCAGGTCGACGAACCTGCTCGTGCCCTCGCCGGTGCGCCGGAAGCGAATCGTCGTCTCCGAGCGGAAGGTGCGCACCGCCTCGGCGGAGTCGCCGACCGCCGAACGCAGGTCGAGGACGACCTCGTACCCGTCGACGGACAGCAGCGCGGCCCGCTCGTGGGCCTCGTCGCGGGACAGATTCTCACCGGGCACGGTCACTCCTTCGTGGCACGTTCGAAACAGCAGCGATTCTCCCATGTGCCACTGTCACGCGGCACACGGGAATGCCTTCGCTCGCCCGTGGCGTTTGCTCCTTTCGGCGCACCGCCTTCATCACGGCAGTACCGAGGAGTGACATGTCCGAGAGCAGGACCACCGCAGAGTTCTACTTCGACCCGATGTGCCCGTGGGCCTGGATGACCTCCCGCTGGATGCTGGAGGTGGAGCAGGTGCGCCCGGTCGACGTGCGCTGGAAGGTCATGAGCCTGGCCGTGCTCAACGAGAACCGGCTCGACGAGCTCCCGGCCGAGTACCGCGAGCTGCTGACCCAGGCCTGGGGCCCGGTCCGCGTCGTCGTCGCCGCCCAGCAGCTGCACGGCGACGAGGTCGTCGGCAAGCTCTACACGGCGCTCGGCACCCGCTTCCACAACAACGGCGAGGGCCCGACGCGTGAGGCGATCGTCGGCGCGCTGACGGACGTCGGCCTGCCGGAGGACCTCGCGGACTTCGCGGAGAAGGACACGTACGACACCGAGCTGCGCGCCTCGCACAGCGAGGGCATCGACAAGGTCGGCCAGGACGTCGGCACCCCGGTCATCGCGGTGCCGGGCCCGACGGGCGACGAGGTCGCCTTCTTCGGCCCGGTCGTCACCCCGACCCCGCGCGGCGAGGCGGCGGCCCGGCTGTGGGACGGCACGCTGCTCGTGGCGTCGACGCCGGGCTTCTACGAGATCAAGCGCACCCGGACGGCGGCGCCCAGCTTCGAGTAGGACCCCGTGAACGGAAGGACCCCCGCGATTCCTGTCATCGCGGGGGTCCTTCTTTCATCCGCCTGCAACGTGAAGGTTGAGAAGACGATCACGAGCAGGACGACGGGTGCCTTCTCAGGCTCTGATCAGAACGAGATCAGCGGGATCGAGGCCTTGGCCGCCTGGTAGCGCTTGTGCACGTCCTGCCAGTTGACGACCTGCCACATCGCCTCGATGAAGTCCACCTTCTGGTTCTTGTACTGCAGGTAGAAGGCGTGCTCCCAGGCGTCGAAGACGAGGACCGGGACCGAGCCCTGGCCGACGTTGCCCTGGTGGTCGTAGACCTGCTCGACGATCAGCCGGCCGCTGATCGGCTCGTACGCGAGGACACCCCAGCCGGAGCCCTGGGTGGTCGCGGAGGCCTTCGTCAGCTGGGCCTTGAACTTGGCGAAGGAGCCGAAGGACTCGGTGATCGCGTCCGCGAGCTCACCGACGCCGTCGGCGGCCAGCGGCTCGCCGCCGCCCCCGTCCTTCGGGCTGTTCATGTTGTTCCAGTAGATGGAGTGGAGGATGTGGCCGGAGAGGTGGAACGCGAGGTTCTTCTCCAGGCCGTTGATCGCGCCCCACTGGTCCTTGTCGCGGGCCTCCTCCAGCTGCTCCAGGGTGTCGTTCGCGCCCTTGACGTACGCGGCGTGGTGCTTGTCGTGGTGCAGCTCGATGATCTGCGGATTGATCACCGGCTCCAGCGCCGCGTAGTCGTACGGCAGCTCAGGAAGTGTGTAGATCGCCATGTGCCCGGCCCCTTCGACTGCTCCTGCTTATTGCAACCTATATGCAAGTGCAGGCTAACAGTAGGTGCGGGAGTTGTTGATCAGTCCTTCGCCCTAGGTCCGGGGGCCCGGACATGGCGAAACCCCCGAACCCAGGAGGCGGTTCGGGGGTTTCGCGCCGAGGCGGTACGGATCAGGAAGGACGGCCCGCCGCCGCCTTCTGGCGTACGAAGCCGACGGCGGCGAGCAGCAGCGTCAGGCCGCCCGTCCAGTACAGCTGCACGCGCGTGCCCTCCTCGCGGGCCATCAGGAAGAAGATCGCCGCCATGCCGGCCAGCGCCACCCAGGTCAGCACCGGGAAGGCCCACATCCGCACGACCAGCTTCTCCGGCGCCTCGCGCTCGGTGCGGCGGCGCAGCACCAGCTGGGAGGCGGCGATGAAGAACCAGACGACGAGGATGATCGCGCCGATGGTGTTGAGCAGCCAGATGAAGATGTCGTCCGGCCGCCAGTAGCTCAGCAGCACGCAGCCGAAGCCGAAGACGGAGGAGACGAGCACGGCCGCGCGCGGGACCCCGCCGGAGAGCCGGCCGAGCGCCTTCGGACCCTGGCCGCGCGCGACGAGCGAACCGGCCATGCGGGAGGCGCCGTAGATGTTGGCGTTCATCGCGGAGAGCAGGGCGACGAGCACGACCACGTTCATGATCTGGCCGGCGGCCGGGATGCCCAGGTGGTCCAGGGTCGCGACGTACGGGCCCTTCTCGACGACCGCCTTGTCGTCCCACGGGACGAGGGTGACGATGACCGCCATCGAGCCGATGTAGAAGAGCGCGATCCGCCACATCGCCGTACGGACGGCCTTGGCGACGCCCTGCACCGGGTGCTCGGACTCGGCGGCCGCGATGGTGACCGTCTCCAGGCCTCCGTACGCGAAGACGGAGGCGAGCAGGCCGACGATCAGACCCTCGGAGCCGTGCGGGAAGAAGCCGCCGTCGCCGGTGAGGTTCGTCGTGCCGGGCGCGGGGGCGTCCGTGCCCGGCAGGAGACCGGTGATGGCGAGGACGCCGATGCCGAGGAAGAGGACGATCGCGCCGACCTTGAGGGCGGCGAACCAGAACTCGAACTCGCCGAAGTTCTTCACGGCCGCCAGGTTGGTGACGGTGAAGACCACCATGAAGAGCGCGACCCAGGCCCACTCGGGGCTGCCGGGGAACCAGCCGGTCATGATGTTCGCCGCGCCGATGCCCTCCAGGCCGACGGCGACACAGAGCAGGAACCAGAAGGCCCAGCCCGAGGTGAAGCCCGCCCAGGAGCCGAAGGCGCGCTCGGCGTGGACGGAGAAGGAGCCGGAGGCCGGGTTCGCCGCCGACATCTCGCCGAGCATGCGCATCACGAGCATGACGAGCACACCCGAGATCGCGTAGGCGATGACGATCGAGGGACCGGCGGCGGCGATGCCGGCGCCGGAGCCGACGAAGAGGCCGGCACCGATGACGCCACCGAGGGCGATCATCGAGAGGTGGCGCTGCTTGAGGCCGTGCGTGAGGCCCTCGGCGGGTGCGGTCGCGCCGTCCTTGCGGTCGGCCGGCGCGGGCGCGGTGGTCCGAGACATGGGCGAACCCTGTTCACTAGCTGAGACGGGGAGGGAGCCCACAGTCTGGGCGGGCGCACCGCTCAGAGGGAACCGATGTCCGCTATACGGGCACGACCTTCACACAAAGTGAAGGTTCATGACCGGTTCGTACGCAGCTCCCGCACCCACGCGACCAGTAGGACCGCCCCGGTCGCCGCCCCCGACCACAGCACCTGCGGCCGCGCCGCGTCGTCCGTCAGCATCAGGACGAGCACCGCCGCCATCGCGGCGAGCGCCACCCAGGTCAGCCACGGGAAACCCCACATCCTCAGCGTCAGCGTCTCCGGTGCCTCGCGCTCGATCCGGCGCCGCAGCTTCAGCTGCGAGACCGCGATCAGAGCCCAGACGAAGAGCAGCACCGCGCCGACCGCGTTGAGCATGTAGAGGAAGACGGAATCCGGCCACTTTAGATTGAGGAGTACGGAGACGAAGCCGAAGGCCACCGAGGCGAGGACCGCCCGGCGCGGCACCCCGCCGGGCGAGACCCGGAGCAGCCCCTTCGGCGCCTCCCCGCGCTCCGCGAGCGAGAACACCATCCGGGACGAGCCGTACAGGTTGGCGTTGAGCGCCGAGAGCAGCGCCACGAACACCACCACGTTCATGATCTGGCCCGCCGCCGGCACCCCGATCGCGTCCAGGACCGCCACGTACGGCGACTGGCCCGGCTCCATCGACGTCCACGGCAGCAGCGTCACGATGACCAGCATCGAGCCCACGTAGAAGAGGAGGATCCGCCACACCGCGCTGCGCACCGCCCGCGCCACGTTCCTCGCCGGGTCGTCCGACTCGGCCGCCGCGATCGTCACGACCTCCAGGCCGCCGAAGGCGAAGACGACGGCGAGGACACCGGAGACGACCCCCGCCCAGCCGTTCGGCAGGAAACCGCCCTGACCGGTCAGGTTCGCGAGCCCCACCGGGTCCGTGTCGGGCAGCCGGCCGACGATCGCCAGCGTGCCGAGGATCAGGAAGAGGACGATCGCGCCGACCTTGAGCGCGGCGAACCAGAACTCGAACTCGCCGAAGTTCTTCACCGCCGCCAGGTTGGCGAGGGTGAAGACGACCATGAAGATCAGCACCCAGCCCCACTGCGGGACCCCCGGCGCCCAGCCGTTCGCGATCCGCGCCGCGCCCGTCGCCTCCACGGCGAGGACGACGACCAGCAGGAACCAGTACAGCCAGCCAACCGAGAAGCCCGCCCAGCGGCCGAGCGCCCGCTCGGCGTGGACCGAGAACGCCCCGGAGGCGGGCATCGCCGCCGACATCTCGCCCAGCATCCGCATGACGAGCATCGCGAGCGCGCCCGCTATCAGGTACGAGACGACGATGCCGGGACCGGCGACCGCGATGCCCGCGCCCGAACCGACGAAGAGCCCGGCGCCGATCACCCCGCCGAGCCCCAGCATCGTCAGATGACGCTGTTTCAGACCGTGGGAGAGGGGCTCCGGTTCGGGGGTGAGGGAGTCGTGCATGTGGGGGGCTCGTGCTCTCTGACGGTTTATGGAGACCCCACAGTCTCTCCAGTGAAGGTCCTCTGGCGCAAAAGGGACCTCCATGCACGAGTTCCCAGTGACAAGCGTCACGTGGCGCGAGGCGTGATCGGCCGGCTTTGTTCGGTCTCCACGAAGCGCTCGACCGCCGCTTTGTGGGCGGCTGACGGTGATCGGGCGGTCACTCCTGGCATAGCGTCAACCTGTCCCACTCACCCTCACCCCGCGGAGTACCGATGAGCACCGCCGCCGCCCCCGTCCGTCCCCTCCGTGCGGGCGCCGTCCTCGCCGACCTGCTCCCCGCGAGCCGCGCCCGCGACATCGCCCTGGTCGTCGGCGGCGCCGCCCTGACCGGCCTCGCCGCGCAGATCTCCGTCCCGGTCCCCGGCTCCCCGGTCCCGGTCTCCGGCCAGACCTTCGCCGCCCTGCTCGTCGGCACCGCGCTCGGCGCCCGCCGCGGCTTCCTGGCCCTCGCCGCGTACGCCGTGGCGGGCATGGCGGGCGTGCCGTGGTTCGCGCAGGCCACCTCGGGCTACGGGATGCCGTCCTTCGGCTACATCCTCGGCATGATGCTCGCCGCGACCGTCGTCGGCGCCCTCGCCCGCCGCGGCGCCGACCGCTCGGTGCTCCGCACGGCCGGCGCGATGGCCCTCGGCTCCGCGATCATCTACGCGGTCGGCGTGCCCTACCTGGCGCTCGCCACCGGCATGACCTTCGGCCAGGCCGTCGCCGCGGGCCTCACCCCGTTCCTGATCGGCGACGCGCTCAAGGCCGCGCTCGCCATGGGCGTCCTGCCGGCCGCCTGGAAGCTCGTCGGCCGCAAGGGCTGAGCACGTCGCGGTACGCGAGAGGGCCCGTCGTTCCGGGGGAACGACGGGCCCTCTCGTACGTGCGGGGACTACGGGCGCTCGGCCGACGCCTTCGCCATCCGCTGCCGGACCAGCGCGATCGCGATGACCAGCGCGGCGACGAGCAGGGACAGCACGACCTGGTCGCGGTTGCTGCCGCCGTCGTAGACCATGTAGCCGAGGACGCCGACGATCATGACGATCGTCGCCCAGGTCAGGTACGGGAAGAGCCACATCTTCACGACCAGCTTCTCCGGCGTCTCGCGCAGGATGATGCCGCGCATCTTCAGCTGGGTCACGCAGATGACCAGCCAGACGAAGAGCGCGACCGCGCCGGAGGAGTTCAGCAGGAAGGCGAAGACGGTGTCCGGCCACTTGTAGTTGAAGAAGACCGCGACGAAGCCGAAGACGACGGAGCCGAGGATCGCGGCCGTCGGCACGCCCCGCTTGTTGACCTTGGCGAAGGCCTTCGGCGCGTCGCCGCGCTGCCCGAGCGAGAACGCCATGCGGGAAGCGGTGTAGAGGCCCGAGTTCAGGCAGGACAGGACGGCCGTCAGGACGATCACGTTCATGATCTGGCCGGCGTGCGCGATGCCGATGGAGTCGAGGGCGGCGACGTACGAGCCCTTCTCGACGATCGACTTGTCGTTCCACGGCAGCAGCGTCAGGACGACGAAGATCGAGCCCAGGTAGAAGACGCCGATCCGCCAGATCACGCTGTTGGTGGCCTTGGTGACCGCCTTCTGCGGGTCCTCCGACTCACCGGCGGCCAGGGTGACGATCTCGCTGCCCATGAAGGAGAAGACGACCATCAGCACACCGGTGAGGACCGCGCCCGCGCCCATCGGGAAGAAGCCCCCGGCGTCGGTGAGGTGCGCGAAGCCCGTGCCCGGGTTGTCCGAGCCCGGCAGGACGCCGAAGACCGCGAGCAGGCCGATGACGACGAAGGCGCCGATGGCCACGACCTTGATGCCGGCGAACCAGAACTCGAACTCGCCGTACGAGGCGACCGAGCCGAGGTTGGTGAGGGTGAGCACCACCATCACGATGAGCGCCCAGCCCCACTGCGGTACGGCCGGGATCCAGCCCTCCAGGATCTTGGCGCCCGCGGTCGCCTCGACGGCGAGGACGACGACCCAGAAGAACCAGTACAGCCAGCCGATGCTGAAGCCGGCCCAGCGGCCGAGGGCCCGGTCGGCGTAGGCGGAGAAGGAGCCGGAGGACGGCCGGGCGGCGGCCATCTCGCCGAGCATCCGCATCACGAAGACGACCATGGCGCCGACGAGCGCGTAGGAGAGCAGGATCGCGGGGCCGGCCGCGGCGATGCCGGATCCCGAGCCGACGAAGAGGCCGGCGCCGATCACGCCGCCGATGGCGATCATCGACAGATGACGGTTCTTGAGCCCGGCCTTGAGACCGTCGGAGGACTGCGGAGTATCGGCCGTACCGGCCGTTCCGCCTTCCTTCTCCAGGGTCGGCTGCGTGTTCATGAACGCTTCCTAACGTGTGGGGGACGCTCGGGTCGCGAGCCCGAGCATTGAACCCTGTGAGAGGGGGTGATCGGAAGACCTCATTCCGGATAGTTGTGAGGACCACTCCGCGAGAGGCGAAGGTCCATACCAGGCCGGGTGAACGTCCCGACCCCGCTGACCGCTACCCGCGCCCTGACATGCCACACTCGGCACCATGCGCGTCTACATCGGTTCCGACCACGCCGGCTACGAACTCAAGAACCACCTCGTCGAGTGGCTCACGGCACACGGCCACGAGCCCGTCGACTGTGGTCCGCACATCTACGACGCCCTCGACGACTACCCGCCGTTCTGCCTCCGCGCCGCCGAGAAGACGGCCGCGGACCCGGACGGCCTGGGCATCGTCATCGGCGGCTCCGGCAACGGCGAGCAGATCGCCGCGAACAAGGTGAAGGGGGTGCGCGCCGCCCTCGCCTGGAGCGAGCAGACCGCCGCCCTCGGCCGCGAGCACAACAACGCCAACGTGATCTCCGTCGGTGGCCGCATGCACACCCAGGAAGAGGCGACGAAGTTCGTCGAGATCTTCCTGAACACGCCGTACTCGGGTGACGAGCGCCACACCCGCCGGATCGACATGCTCAGCCACTACGAGAACACCGGCGAGCTCCCCCCGATCCCGGCCCACCACCCGCAGTAGTCCGCCGCCCGATGCCCGAAGGTCACACCATCCACCGGCTGGCCGCCGACCACCGTGAGCGGTTCGGCGGCCGACCCGTGCGCGTCTCCAGCCCGCAGGGCAAGTTCGCCGACTCGGCGGCCCTGCTCGACGGCGGCGTCCTGGAGACCACCGAGGCCCACGGCAAGCACCTCTTCCTCGGCTTCCGCGGCGAGGAGTGGATCCACATCCACCTCGGCCTCTTCGGCAAGGTGACCTTCGGGGACACCACCGGCGCCCCGGCCCCGCCGCCCACCGACACCGTCCGGCTGCGGCTCGCCAACCCCGAGGCGTACGTCGACCTCCGCGGCCCCACGACGTGCGCGCTCGTCACGGACGCCGAGAAGCAGGCGATACACGACCGCCTCGGACCCGACCCGCTCCGGCCCGGCGACGACCCCGGCAAGGCCTGGCGCCGGATCTCGAAGTCCCGCACCACCGTCGCCGCCCTGCTCATGGACCAGAAGGTCATCGCCGGCGTCGGCAACGTCTACCGCGCCGAGGTCCTCTTCCGGCACGGCATCGACCCCTACCGCGCGGGCAAGGACCTGACACCGGGGGAGTGGGACGCGATCTGGACCGACCTCGCCGCGCTGATGCGCGAGGGCGTCCGCCTCAACCGCATCGACACCGTCCGCCCCGAGCACACGCCCGAGGCGATGGGCCGCCCGCCGCGCGTCGACGACCACGGCGGCGAGGTGTACGTCTACCGCAGGACCCACCAGCCCTGCCACATCTGCGGCGACGAGATCCGCACCGCCGACCTCGCCGCCCGCAACCTCTTCTGGTGCCCCGGCTGCCAGACCCCCTAGAACCCGTGCGGCAGCCACGGCGCCACCGGGGACCCCAAGGCGACCGACGCCTCCACGAGCGCACCTTCCCGCAGCTCCCGCACGCGCCCCGCCGCCGCCAGCGACACCAGCGACACCCCGCCCAGGTACGCCGCGCCCAGCTCCCGCACGGACAGTTCGAGGTCCGCCGGATCCGAGGTCCGGACGCACGTCGCGCCCTTCGTGTCACCCGTCAGCCGCCAACGTCCCTCGTTCCAGGGACAGAACGCGTCCTCGACCTCGAACACCACGTCCACCGGCGCCTGGTACGTCCGCGCCTCCAGCGCCGCACCCACCTCCACCAGACGCACGTGCAGACCGTCCCGCAGCATCGGCGAGCAGCGCCGTACATCGCTCACCAGGTGCTGCCAGCCGTCGTCCACCGGCCGGCTGAGGAGCCGTACCTCCCGGGTCAGGTCCACCGAGCAGAGGAACCGCCACAGCGCCGCCTCCGCCACCGCGTCGAGCCCCATCAGCTGATGGACCGTGACGACACCGTCGGCGCCCGAGAACGACCACTCCGGCTTGATCGCGTAGTGCGTGAACCCCACGACCTCCCCGCCCCGTTCCGCGAGCACGCACAGCTTCGGCGAGGCACCCTCCCGGTCGGCAGGCGCGTCGAGCAGCGCCAGCCGCTCCCACCCGGGCTGCCGGGCCAGCATCCCCGGCCGTCCGGGCACCAGCTTCGCGTAGACCGCCTCGCACACCGCGTTGGACTCCGTCAGATCGGCCTGGCGCAAAGTGACCCCGTCCGTGCCCTCCGGCACAGAGAGCCGTACCCGGGTCGTGTCGATCGTGGTCCGCGCCGAGTACGCGGCGATGCCGTAGCCGAACCGCCCGTAGATCTCCGGCTCCGAGGCCGTGAGCACCGCGACCGACTCGCCGGCGGCCCGCAGGTCGTCCAGCTGCCGCCGCATCATCGAGGTCAGGATCCCGCGCCGGCGGTGCGTCCCCGCCACGCTCACCATCGTCACCCCGCCGGCCGGCACCGAAGCCCCGCCCGGCACCGTGAGCCGGAACGAGAAGGCACCCGCCGTGCCCACGCACAGGTCGCCGTCCCACACCCCCAGGGAGCGGTCGAACTCGGTCAGGTCGCGCCACAGCGCCCGCTCCTCCGGAGCCTCCGCCACGCCCCCGAACGCCAGCTCCAGAACCTCGTACCAGCGGTCCCAGTCCGTCGGTTCGAGTACGCGCAGTTCAGTCGTCATATGCCATCGATATCAGCGGCGCGCGTCCGGGGCGACCCGATTTCGCGCACATTGTCACCGGGGTACCCCTGCACGATGTCGGACGAGGTGGATAGGGTCCAGGCCAATGGGACACCGCGCGGGAGTGAACACGTACGCGGCCCGGATGCGCAGGCGCGCCCGCCGGGCCCGCATCGCGCTGCGCAAGTCCGGCGTCGACTACTTCCGCGGGGACGGCTCCGACTGGCTCGCCTTCGCCGGACTCCTGCTGATGATTCCGGCCATCGCCTGCGGCACCCTGCTCGACCCCGTCTGGTGCGCGCCGGCCGCGCTCGTCCTGCCCATCGTGGCCGGCGGGCTGCTGCTGCGCCCCGCCAGCCTCCTCGGCCTGTACGCGGCCGCCGCCGGCGCCCTCATCGTCGAGTCCGTCGTCCTCGGCCCGTACACCCAGGGCCCCGCCCGGGTCACCCCCGGCACCGTCCTCACCGTCGCCGCCTGCGGACTCTTCGGACTCCTCATCGCCCAGTTCCGCGCCCGGGTCGGCGTGCCCTGGCGACGCGGCGGCACCATGCTCTTCGACCTGCGCGAACGCATCCGCGTCCAGAGCGCCCTGCCCCGGCTCCCGCAGGGCTGGCACCGCGAGATGGCGCTCCGCCCGGCCGGCGGCCAGTCCTTCTCCGGCGACTTCGTCGTCGCCGCCCGCACCCACGGCGGCCGCACCCTGGAGGTCGTCCTCACCGACGTCTCCGGCAAGGGCATGGACGCGGCCTCCCGCTCCCTGCTGCTCTCCGGAGCCTTCGGCGGCCTCCTCGGCTCGCTCCCGCCGCACGGCTTCCTGCCCGCCGCCAACGGCTACCTGCTCCGCCAGAACTGGGACGAGGGCTTCGCCACCTCCATCCACCTCGTCCTCGACCTGGATTCCGGCGACTACGAACTCTTCTCCGCCGGCCATCTCCCCGCGCTCCAGCTCCACGCGGGCAGCGGCCGCTGGGAGGAGAAGGCCGCCGACGGTCCCCTCCTCGGCGTCTACGACGGGGCCGAGTTCCACCCGGTCAAGGGCGCGCTGCGGCCCGGCGACGTCCTCATGCTCTTCACCGACGGCCTCGTCGAGGCCGCCGACCGGGACATCGCCGAGGGGATCGACCGCCTCACCGGCGAGGCCGACCGCTGCGTCGCCGAGGGCTTCGACGGCGTCACCTGGCACCTGATCGAGGCCGTCGCCAAGGACGTCAACGACGACCGGGCGCTGCTGCTCATCTCCCGTCGCGCCTGACCGGACGTCCCCGTGTGACGTGATCTTCTCCACGACGATTCGTCACGAGGCGGCGGGGGCATGGGAGTTGATGGCACCATGGAGGCAGCGGGGGGTGGTGTGCGACGTGCGTCGCTCCCCGGCGGGCAAGGCGGGACCGACCGAGGGTGTGATCAGTTGTGGCCATTTCACTGTCTGTGGTGTTGCTGTTGGCAATCATCCTGGTGGTGCTGATCCGCGGGGGGAACCTCAAGGGCGGACCGGCCGTGATCGCCGTGCTCTTCGGCTTCTTCCTCGCCTCCACCGGCATGGCCGACGACATCCAGCGCTTCCTGGACTCGATAACGCAGACGGTCGGCTCCATCAAGTTCTGACGAGCCCCGGACTACTTCGCGGGCTTGGCCGTCTTGGTGGCCTTGGCTGTCTTGGTCGTCTTGGTCGACGGCTTGGCCGCCTTGGCCGGCTTGGAGTCCTTGGGGCCGTTCGCCGGCCTGGCGGCCGTCGTGGCCGTCCTCGCCGTCCCGGTCGGCCGCGGGGCGGATCGTTTCGCCCCCATGTCACTGCCCGAGACCGCGGTACTCGGCGGTGCCGCCTCCCGGGGGCCGTGCGTCGACCACTTGAGCTCGATCTCCAGCTCGATCTCCCCGTCGCCGACCTCGAACTCCACCTCGCTGCGGAGCCTGTCCGGGATGTGCAGGCTCAGCGTCCCGGACCCCAGCTCCAGTTCGGCCTCGCCGCCCTCCCGCAGGGCGGCGGCGAGCGCGGCCAGCTGATCGGCCGCCTCAAGGCGGGACAGCGAGCGCTTCTGCTCGAACTTCAGGTCCTTCATCGCTACCTCCGGTGCGGCGGGAGACGGGCTGAGCCCAGTCTGCGCGACCCCGCGGGACCCGGCATCTCGCGAGCCTCCGGAAAAAGCTGCCGGAAACGCCTCAGGGCCGGTCCGGAGAGGCTTCTCCGGACCGGCCCTGAGGCCGTGGAGCGGGTGACGGGAATCGAACCCGCGTAGCTAGTTTGGAAGACTAGTGCTCTACCATTGAGCTACACCCGCACAGCATCGCGCCGCAGGTCACCAGGACCGCGGCACGAAGAGCATGTTAGCCGGTCGGGGGACCTTCGTGCACACCCCTTGAAACGGGGGGCGCCGCACTGTCCCCGTCCATGTACCCTACGTGTCGCACCGACGGGGTGTGGCGCAGCTTGGTAGCGCGTCCGCTTTGGGAGCGGAAGGCCGTGGGTTCAAATCCCGCCACCCCGACCATGACGATCACGCGCCCACCGGTCGCGTTCTTGATCACGTTGTGGCTGCCTCCCCGCTTGCGGTTACTATGCAAGCTGCGTGCCCGTGTGTCTTTCTGACCGGGCCGACCCACCGGAACCGCCGAGACGCGGAACCGGTGGTTTCCAGGAATCAGCCACAAGGAGACCTAACCGTGAAGAGCGCCGTGGAGACCCTGAACCCGACTCGGGTTCGGCTCACTGTCGAGGTGCCCTTCGAGGAGCTCAAGGACAGCCTCGACGCGGCGTACAAGAAGATCAACCAGCAGGTCACGGTCAAGGGCTTCCGTAAGGGCAAGATCCCGGCTCGCGTGATCGACCAGCGGTTCGGCCGCGGCGCCGTGCTGGAAGAGGCCGTCAACGACGCGCTCCCGAAGTTCTACACCGAGGCCGTCAACGAGGCCGAGGTCAACCCGCTGGGTCAGCCCGAGGTCGACATCACGGAGCTGAAGGACGGCGAACTGCTGGCCTTCACCGCCGAGGTCGACATCCGCCCGACGATCGAGATCCCGGACTACTCCGGCATCGAGGTCACCGTCGACCCGATCGAGGTCACGGACGAGGACATCGAGAAGTCGGTGGAGCAGCTCCGTGAGCGCTTCGCCTCGACGTCCACGGTCGAGCGGGCCGCCCAGGACGGCGACGTCGTCACCATCGACCTCGAGGCCAAGGTCGACGGCGAGGTCCTGCCCGACGGTGTCGCCGACGGTGTCTCGTACACCATCGGTTCCGGCGAGCTGCTCGACGGCATCGACGAGGCCGTCAAGGGCCTGGAGGCCGGTGGCGAGGCCACCTTCACCTCGCAGCTGAAGGGCGGCTCCGCCGAGGGCAAGGACGCGGAGGTCACCGTCAAGGTCACCACCGTCGCCGCCCGTGAGCTTCCCGAGCTGGACGACGAGTTCGCGCAGATGGCGTCGGAGTTCGACACCCTCGACGAGCTCAAGGCCGACAGCCGCAAGCGCCTCGAGAACATGAAGCAGTTCGACCAGGCCACCCAGGCCCAGGAGCGCGTCCTCGACGAGCTCCTCAAGCTGGTCGAGGTCCCGATGCCCGAGAAGCTTCTCGAGGACGAGATCAACACCCGCAAGCACAACCTGGAGCACCACCAGCTCGGCCAGATGGGCATCGACCTCGCGAAGTACCTGGAGCTCCAGGGCAAGACCGAGGAAGAGTTCCTGGCCGAGACCAAGGAGCAGGCCGAGAAGGGCATCAAGACGCAGTTCATCCTCGATGAGCTCGTCAACAAGGAGAAGCTCGAGGTCTCCCGCGAGGAGCTCACCGAGCACCTCTTCCGTCGTGCCGCCTCCTCCGGCATGAGCCCCGACCAGTTCGCCCAGGCCGTGGCCCAGGGCGGCCAGGTGCCGATGCTCGTCGGCGAGGTCGCCCGCGGCAAGGCCCTCGCGGTCGTCGTCGAGGCCGCCAAGGTCCTCGACACCAACGGTGAGGTCGTCGACCTCTCCGACGACGAGGACGAGGTCGAGACCGCCGCTGAGGCCGTCGAGGCCGTCACCGGCGAGGCCGAGGTCTCCGAGGACAAGTAAGCGGCTTCGCGCCCCGGCGCGGAACGCCGCTCCACGGGCCCGTGCGCACTGCTGTGCGTACGGGCCCGTGGACGTACCCGGCCCGGTTACGCGCGGCCGCCGACCTTGCGCTCCCAGCGAACAGTTCGGGAACCGGGATGGCGTTGTCCTACCTGCGCGTTAGGGTCCATGAATACGAGGGCAATGCCCTCGGAACGAGACGCTGAGACGGCCTTCGCCGTCGGAGACGAGCAGGTGGATACGTGACGAATCTGAAGCCTTACGCCGCGGGTGAGCCGTCCATCGGTGGCGGCCTCGGCGACCATGTCTACAACCGGCTGCTCGGCGAGCGGATCATCTTCCTCGGCCAGCAGGTCGACGACGAGATCGCCAACAAGATCACCGCTCAGATGCTCCTCCTGGCCGCCGAGCCGGAGAAGGACATCTTCCTGTACATCAACAGCCCCGGCGGCTCGGTGACGGCCGGCATGGCCGTCTACGACACCATGCAGTTCATTCCGAACGACGTCGTCACCATCGGTATGGGCATGGCGGCCTCCATGGGCCAGTTCCTGCTGACCGCCGGCGCCCCCGGCAAGCGCTTCGCGCTGCCGAACACCGACATCCTGATGCACCAGGGCTCCGCCGGCATCGGCGGCACCGCCTCCGACATCAAGATCCAGGCCGAGTACCTCCTTCGCACGAAGAAGCGCATGGCCGAGATCACCGCGCAGCACTCCGGTCAGACCGTCGAGGCGATCATCCGCGACGGTGACCGCGACCGCTGGTTCACCGCGGACGAGGCCAAGAACTACGGCCTCATCGACGACATCATCACGCACGCCGCGGGCGTTCCGGGCGGTGGCGGCACGGGCGCCTGAGCGCCGGTAGCCAGCCCCAGAGCCCCAGCCCACCGAACGCCACCAGGACGGTGAACACCCAGATGCAGAACAACCTCTCCGCGAGCGGCCTCTACACCGGCGCGCCGATGGACAACCGCTACGTCGTTCCGCGCTTCGTCGAGCGCACCTCGCAGGGCGTCCGCGAGTACGACCCGTACGCGAAGCTCTTCGAGGAGCGCGTGATCTTCCTCGGCGTGCAGATCGACGACGCCTCCGCCAACGACGTCATGGCGCAGCTCCTGTGCCTGGAGTCGATGGACCCGGACCGCGACATCTCCATCTACATCAACAGCCCCGGTGGCTCCTTCACCGCGCTGACGGCGATCTACGACACGATGCAGTTCGTGAAGCCGGACATCCAGACGGTCTGCATGGGCCAGGCGGCCTCCGCCGCGGCCGTGCTGCTCGCCGCCGGTACGCCCGGCAAGCGGATGGCCCTGCCGAACGCGCGCGTGCTGATCCACCAGCCCTCCGGCGGCACCGGCCGCGAGCAGCTCTCCGACCTGGAGATCGCGGCCCGCGAGATCCTGCGGATGCGCAGCCAGCTGGAAGAGATGCTGGCGAAGCACTCCTCGACGCCGATCGAGAAGATCCGCGAGGACATCGAGCGTGACAAGATCCTGACCGCCGAGGACGCTCTCGCGTACGGCCTGGTCGACCAGATCGTCTCGACCCGCAAGAGCACGGCCTCCTCGGAGCGCTGACGCCCGACCTTCCCTCGGCACGGAGCACATGACGCATTCCCGTCCATGTGAACCGTGCCAAGGGGGGCCCGAACGGGGGGCCCGGCAAGGTACCGTCGAATATGAGGCACCAGGAGTAGCTGAACCAAGCACTCCCAGGCGAAGGGGAAGCACCTCGTGGCACGCATCGGTGATGGCGGCGACCTGCTCAAGTGCTCGTTCTGCGGAAAGAGCCAGAAGCAGGTGAAGAAGCTCATCGCAGGACCCGGTGTGTACATCTGCGACGAGTGCATCGACCTCTGCAACGAGATCATCGAGGAAGAACTCGCGGAGACGAGCGAGGTGCGGTGGGAGGAACTCCCCAAGCCCCGCGAGATCTACGAGTTCCTCGAGGGATACGTCGTCGGGCAGGAGCCCGCGAAGAAGGCCCTCTCGGTCGCGGTGTACAACCACTACAAGCGCGTCCAGGCCGGCGAGAACGGCGGCGGGGCGGGGCGGGACGACGCCATCGAACTGGCGAAGTCCAACATTCTGCTGCTGGGCCCCACGGGCTCCGGCAAGACGCTCCTGGCCCAGACGCTGGCGCGCATGCTCAACGTCCCGTTCGCCATCGCCGACGCGACGGCGCTGACGGAGGCCGGCTATGTCGGCGAGGACGTCGAGAACATTCTGCTCAAGCTGATCCAGGCGGCCGACTACGACGTCAAGAAGGCCGAGACCGGGATCATCTACATCGACGAGATCGACAAGGTCGCCCGTAAGAGCGAAAACCCGTCGATCACGCGTGACGTGAGCGGTGAGGGCGTCCAGCAGGCCCTCCTCAAGATCCTGGAGGGCACCACCGCCTCCGTACCGCCGCAGGGCGGCCGGAAGCACCCGCACCAGGAGTTCATCCAGATCGACACGACGAACGTGCTCTTCATCGTGGGCGGCGCCTTCGCCGGCCTGGAGAAGATCATCGAGTCGAGGGCGGGCGCCAAGGGCATCGGCTTCGGGGCGACCATCCGCTCCAAGCGCGAGATCGAGGCGAGCGACCAGTTCCAGGAGGTCATGCCGGAGGACCTGGTGAAGTTCGGGATGATCCCGGAGTTCATCGGCCGTCTCCCCGTCCTCACCTCGGTCCACAACCTGGACCGCGAGGCGCTCCTCCAGATCCTCGTCGAGCCGCGCAACGCGCTCGTGAAGCAGTACCAGCGTCTCTTCGAACTCGACGGCGTGGAGCTGGACTTCGACCGCCCGGCCCTGGAGGCCATCGCCGACCAGGCGATCCTGCGCGGCACCGGCGCGCGCGGCCTGCGCGCCATCATGGAGGAGGTCCTCCAGTCGGTGATGTACGAGGTCCCGTCCCGCAAGGACGTGGCCCGGGTCGTCATCACGGCGGACGTCGTCCGGAACAACGTCAACCCGACGCTGGTCCCCCGGATCGTGAAGAACGACGGCAGGCACGAGAAGAGCGCGTAGTCGCTCGCCTTCCTGTACGGGCCGGTAGAACCTTCGACGAAGGTTCTACCGGCCCGTACTTTCAGCACTCGCCCGTCATTTAGCGAACCGTTCAAGCCGGAACTCGCATCACGTGCCTACGCCGTTGATCAACTCGTGGTTGCCTGTGTGTGCAACGTATTCAGAGTTGAGCGAGGGGTTGTCGATGAGATCCATGAAGGTCACCCGGGCACTGGCCGCGGCAGGCATCGCAGCGGCCGCTGTCATCACGCCGATCACGATGGCCTCGCCGGCGTCGGCATCGGCCTCCATGTATTCCGGTTGTCTGAACTACGTCAAGAACAGCGGCTACCTTGTGGGACCCAAGGTGTACGCGGCTTGCTCACATGAGGCGTGGTCCACAGTCGTCGGCTGGGTGTACAACCCGAACTGTTTCCGCGGGCTTGTGAACATCAGCGTGGATGGGGCGGTCGCGGCCGAGGCCTGTAAGCGCGCCCACTGACGTGTTGGAGGCGTAGAAGAAGCCTCCCGTCCTGGCCCGACAGAACCGTATTGGCGTCCCTGTCGGGCCGGATGGAAGGCATGGGCCTGGTGGGGCGGGCTATCCCTTGCTGCGGGATGCCTTGTACTGCTGGGCCGTCAGCTCGGCGACCTGGTCCAGGGTGGCTCCCTGGCCGCCGGTCATCATGGTGGACAGGTCCATGACGTTGACGACGCCCAGGGTGCTGTAGTCCGCCCAGATGCACGTGGGCACCGTGAACGACTTCGGGCCGGGGGTGGTCTCCGTCTTGGTGCTTTCGAGCGTGAGGTTCTGGCACTTCATCAGAGCGCCCTCGAAACCGGCCGGCGTCTTGCTCTCCGGGCTGCCGACCGGGGTCACCTTCAGGCCTTCGGCCTCGCCGGCCTGGTCCTTCTGGTAGTTCGCGAACGCGGTGTCGAGCGCCTTCTCAGGGTCGGCGATCTCGCCCCACATGCCGTTCAGGCCCATGCTCTTGCCCTTGAGCGGGTCGGTGGAGCCGCCGGACTTGTAGGAAGCCTGGACCGCCTTCGGGTTCTTGATCCCCATGGCGTCGGCGCTGGCCTTCTGCTTGTCGGTCAGGTCGCCGCTCTTGTCGGCGCCCTCCTTCTTGTAATCGCCGATGGCGGACGCGGGAGTGATCTTGTAGCCCTTGGTGTCGTCGGCAACGGCACCGTTTCCACCGCCGCCGAGCAGGAAGTACGCGCCGACGCCGATCGCAGCGACGACCGCGACCGCGCCGATGATCAGGCCCGTCTTCGACTTCTTCGGGGCCGGCGGGTGCGGGACGTAGCCGCCGGGGCCCTGGGGGGCGCCGTACTGGGGCTGCTGGCCGTAGGGGGCGGGCTGCTGGGGCTGCGGGTAGCCGTACGGCGGCTGCTGCGGGGGGACGCCCTGCGGGGCCTGCTGGGGGTACCCGTAACCCGGCTGCGGAGCCTGCGGCTGGCCGTACGGGCCCGGCTGCTGCGGCTGCTGGCCGTACGGGCCCGGCTGGCCGTAGGGCCCGGGCTGCTGGGGCGGCTGGCCGCCGTACGGGCCGGGCTGGTTGTAGCTCATCGACAGGTTCCCCTCACAGGATGTTTATGCCTAGCGAACATCCTGGCGGAACCGCCGGAGCGGAAGTGCGGCGGGGGCCACACCGTTACCGAACCAAAGCGTTTCGGGACGGGGCGGCGACACCCCTAAACTGGGCCCGTGACCGAGAACACTCAGCAGCAGACAGCGCCCACCACCGAACTGCCGACCCAGTACGCGCCGGCCGAGGTAGAGGGGCCGCTGTACGAGCGCTGGGTAGAGCGCGGGTACTTCGAGGCCGACGCGAAGAGCGAGAAGCCCGCGTACACCATCGTCATCCCGCCGCCGAACGTCACCGGATCGCTCCACCTGGGCCACGCCTTCGAGCACACGCTGATCGACGCCCTCACCCGCCGCAAGCGCATGCAGGGCTTCGAGACGCTGTGGCAGCCCGGCATGGACCACGCCGGCATCGCCACCCAGAACGTCGTCGAGCGCGAGCTCGCCAAGGAGGGCAAGTCCCGCCACGACCTGGGCCGCGAGGCCTTCGTCGAGCGCGTCTGGGAGTGGAAGGCCGAGTCCGGCGGTCAGATCGCCGGCCAGATGCGCCGCCTCGGCGAGGGCCTGGCGTGGAGCCGGGACCGCTTCACCATGGACGAGGGCCTGTCCCGTGCCGTCCAGACCGTCTTCAAGAAGATGTTCGACGACGGCCTGATCTACCGCGCCGAGCGCATCATCAACTGGTGCCCGCGCTGTCTGACGGCCATCTCCGACATCGAGGTCGACTACCAGGACGACGACGGCGAGCTCGTCTCCATGCAGTACGGCGAGGGTGACGACACCATCGTCGTCGCCACGACCCGCGCGGAGACGATGCTCGGTGACACCGCCGTCGCCGTCCACCCCGACGACGAGCGCTACGCCCACCTGATCGGCAAGCAGATCAAGCTGCCGCTGACCGACCGTACGATCCCGGTCGTCGCCGACACGCACGTTGACCCGGAGTTCGGCACGGGCGCCGTCAAGGTGACCCCCGCGCACGACCCGAACGACTTCGCCATCGGCCAGCGTCACGACCTCGAATCCATCGAGGTCCTCGACGAGCGCGGCATCATCACCGTCCACGGCCCCTTCCAGGGCCTGGACCGCTTCGAGGCGCGCTCCGCGATCGTCGCCGCCCTGCGCGCCGAGGGCCGGATCGTCGCCGAGAAGCGTCCGTACTCCCACTCCGTCGGGCACTGCTCGCGCTGCAAGACGACGCTGGAGCCGCGTCTGTCGCTGCAGTGGTGGGTCAAGGTCGAGACGCTGGCCAAGGCCGCCGGCGACGCGGTCCGCGACGGTCAGGTGAACATCCACCCGGCCGACATGTCGCAGCGGTACTTCGACTGGGTCGACAACCTCAACGACTGGTGCATCTCGCGCCAGCTGTGGTGGGGCCACCGCATCCCCGTCTGGCACGGCCCGAACGGCGAGCTGGTCTGCGTCGGCCCCGACGACGAGGCGCCCACGGGCGAGGGCTGGACGCAGGACACCGACGTCCTCGACACGTGGTTCTCGTCCGGCCTGTGGCCGTTCTCGACGATGGGCTGGCCGGAGCAGACGCCGGACCTGGAGAAGTTCTACCCGAACTCCGTCCTGGTCACCGGCTACGACCTCATGTTCTTCTGGGTCGCCCGGATGATGATGTTCGGTCTGTACGCGATGGACGGTCAGCCGCCGTTCCGCACGATCGCGTTCCACGGCATGGTCCGCGACGAGTTCGGCAAGAAGATGTCGAAGTCGTTCGGGAACACGGTCAACCCGCTGGACTGGATGGACAAGTACGGCTCCGACGCCCTGCGGTTCACCCTGGCCAAGGGCGCCAACCCGGGTGTCGACGTCCCGATCGGCGAGGACTGGGTCCAGGCGTCCCGGAACTTCGCCAACAAGATCTGGAACGCGACCCGTTTCGCCATGATGAACGGCGCCACGGTCGAGGGCCCGCTGCCGGACGTCGCGGACATGTCGGCGACCGACCGCTGGATCCTCTCGCGACTGAACAAGGTCGTCTCCGAGGCGGACGCCTTCTACGACGACTACCAGTTCGCGAAGCTCGCCGACGCCCTCTACCACTTCGCGTGGGACGAGGTCTTCGACTGGTACGTCGAGCTGTCCAAGACGACCTTCTTCGACGGCGGCGAGCAGGCCAAGGTCTCGGCCCGTGTCCTCGGTGAGGTCCTCGACGTCACCCTGCGCCTGCTGCACCCGATCGTCCCGTTCGTCACGGACACCCTGTGGACCACCCTCACCGGCGGTGAGTCGCTGGTCGTCGCCGACTGGCCGAAGGACAGTGGCTTCCGGGACGAGGCCGCCGAGAAGGAGATCGAGCTGGTCCAGCAGGTCGTCACCGAGGTCCGCCGCTTCCGTTCCGACCAGGGTCTCCAGCCCGGTCAGAAGGTTCCGGCCAGGCTGGACGTGACCGGTACCGCGCTGGCCCCGCACGAGGCGGCCATCCGTCAGCTGCTGCGCCTCCAGCCGGAGGGCGAGGGCTTCTCCGCCACCGCCTCCCTGCCGGTCGCCGGGGCGACGGTCGCGCTCGACCTGTCGGGCACGATCGACGTGGCCGCCGAGCGCAAGCGTCTCGCGAAGGACCTCGCGGCCGCCGAGAAGGAGAAGGCCCAGGCGAACGGGAAGCTCGGCAACGAGGCCTTCCTCGCCAAGGCCCCGGACAACGTGGTCGACAAGATCCGTACCCGCCTCGCCAAGGCGGACGAGGACATCGCCCGTATCCAGACGCAGCTGGCGAACCTGCCGCAGGCGTAGCAAGGCACACGGAAGGGGCCCGGAACCGGTACACGGTTCCGGGCCCCTTCCGCGTACCCGTCAGGACTCCGTGGCGACCGGGCCGACGCCCGCCGTCTCGGAGTTGCGGCGGGTCTTGGCCCAGCCGGTGCGGCCGCGGACGAGGCGGACGAAGCCGCGGGCCGAGACGAGGAACAGGTGGTACGCGTACAGCCAGAGCGCGAACCCCCACAACAGGCCCTTGATCCGGGAGCGGTCCGGGGCGAACTCGCGGCGGTAGACCGGGCCCCAGAGCAGGAACGGGACGATCGAGACGACCGCGAGGGCGAGCGCGAGGGGCCAGGCGGCGAGGATCACGTCGGACGCGGCGCCGCCGAGGACGAGGGCGAACAGCATGACGGCCGTGAGGACGAGCGTCGCGAGGTGGGCGAGGGGCTGGAAGAAGGTGTAGAGGGATTCCAGGACGCCGCGGGCCTTGTAGTGGCGGGAGCCGACGATGCGGCTCGCGTACCGCACGCAGGTGATGTTGCCCTGGGCCCAGCGGGTGCGCTGGGTGAGGAAGCGGCGGGTGTACGGGAGCGCTTCCTGGGTCACCCAGGTGTCGGCGAGGTGGGTGACCTGGTAGCCGGCGAGGCGCATGTGGAGGCCGAGCTCGTAGTCCTCCAGGAGCGCGTCCTGCTGCCAGGGGCGGCGCTCGGCGGCGGCGATGCGGTCGAGGGCGGTGAGGCGGGTGAACTGGCCGTTGCCGCCGAGGCCCACGGAGCCGGTGCGGCGGCGCAGGAGCTGCATGCCGGTGTTGGAGACGGCGAACTCGACGTCCTGCATGCGGACGAGGAGGCGGGCGTAGGCGTTGGCGAGGCGTCCCCGGTCGGCGAGCGGGCGCTCGTCGTCGATGTTGCGCATCCGTACGCCGATCTGCACGCCGCCCATGTCGGGGTCGGCGAAGGCGTCCGGTCCTGCGGCGTGCGCGAGGGCGTCGGGCGAGACCTGGCCGTCGGCGTCGACGACGCAGACGATCACGCGGGCGCGGTCGGCGTCGTCGCCGAGGTGGGTGTTCAGCTCCGTGTAGGCGGCGTTGAGGGCCGCGCCCTTGCCGATCCGGGCGTCGGGGCGCCGGCGGGAGACCAGGTGGACGTGGGGGTCCCGGTCGGCGAGGGCGGTGACGATCGGGGCGGTGAGGTCGTCGCTCGCGTCGTCGATGACCCAGACGTGGGCGGTGGGGAAGTCGCCGCGCAACCGGGTGGCCGTGGTCGCGATGACGGCTTCCTCGTCGCGGCAGGGGACGAAGAAGTGCCAGTCGTACGCGGTCGGGTCGCCGAGCTCGGAGGGGCGGCGGCGCGCGTAGGCGTACCGGGCGCCGGCCCAGTAGGCGAGGAAGCAGACGAGGAGCAGGAACGGGAAGACGTACAGAAGGAGGTGGAAACTCATGGGGGTCTCCGGTGGGGGTCGGGACGGCGGATGCGGGCCGGGGCCGGGGGCGGGGGCGGGTGCGGGTCGGGGACGGGTGCAGGCCGGGGGCGGATGCGGGCCGGGGTCGGGTGCGGGTCGGGGACGGGTGCAGGCCGGGGGCGGATGCGGGCCGGGGTCGGGTGCGGCCGGGGGGCGGGTGTGGGCCGGGGCCGGGTGCGGGCCGGGTGGCTCAGGCGGCCGTGGCGTGGGGCGCGGGCGTGCGCGGGGCCGGGACGGCCGGGTCCGCGCCGCGCTCGGTGATCAGGTCCCTGAGCAGCCCGGCGATCCGGTCCGACGCGGTGCCGTCGCCGTACGGGCTGGGGAGCGTGCCCAGGCGGCGCAGGCCGAGCCCGCCCTCCGCGAGGCGGCGGCGGGCCGCCTCGCCGATCCCGGGGCCCGGCTCGACGAGGTCGGCGAAGTCGGCGAGGGACTCGGGGCGTTCGGTGGAGCGGCGGACGACGACCAGCGGGCGGCCGAGGACCGTCGTCTCCTCCTGGATGCCGCCGGAGTCCGACACGATCAGCGCCGCGTGCCGGGCGAGCGCGAGGAAGGTGCCGTAGCCGGCCGGGGGCAGCACCGTCAGCCCGTCGAGGAGCGGCAGCAGGCCCGCCGCCTCGATCCGGGCGCGGGTGCGGGGGTGGAGGGGAAGGACGACCGGCAGCTCGCGGGCGAGTGCGGCGAGCTCCTCCAGGACGGCGGCGAGCGCGGCGGGGTCGTCGGTGTTCTCCGGGCGGTGGACGGTCGCCAGGACGTAGCCGTCGGGTGCGAGACCGCTGACGGCGAGCAGGCGCGCCCGCTCCTCCGGCGGCGGGAGGTGGTCGTGGACGGCCTCGACGACGGTGTTCCCGGTGACGGCGATCCGCTCCTCGGGCACGCCCTCGGCGAGGAGCAGGTCGCGGTTGTCGGGGGTGGCCGCGCACAGGACGTCGGCGAGCCGGTCGATGAGGACCCGGTTGTGCTCCTCGGGCATGGCCCGGTCGTGGCTGCGCAGCCCCGCCTCGACGTGGACGAGCGGGACGGAGCGGGCGTTGGCGGCGAGGGCGCCGGAGAGCGCGGCGTTCGTGTCGCCCTGGACGACGACGGCGAGCGGCGGCTCGGCGGCGAAGCGCTCGTCGAGGCCGCTGAGCGCGGCGGCGACCTGGACGGCCCGGGGCTGCCCGCCGACCCCGGTGAGGTACTCCGGCTCCGGCAGCCCCAGCTCGTCGAGGAAGCTGCCGGAGAGCGCGTCGTCGTAGTGCTGGCCGGTGTGGACGACCCGGGCGGCGGGACCGAGGGCCCGGATGAGCTCGGCGAGCTTGACGAGTTCCGGGCGGGTACCGAGGACGACGGCGACACTGCGGGCGGGAAGAGTCTTCATGCCGTAGACGCTGACCGGTGACGGTCGCGCGCTCCGGTGGCGTTCGGTTGCGGAACGGTTGCCTTGCGGCGGGGCGGGGAGATCGGGACGTCCGGTCGGGACTTCCGGCCCTGTTCCGGGGTGAGTCGGGTCACCCCGTGCCCGCGCCCGAAGCGGGTCACCCCGCGCCCGGGCCGCCCGCCGCCGAGCTCCGGGACCGTACCGCCGGGCGGTCCGCGCTCTCGTAGCGGTAGCCCAGGCCCCGTACCGCTTCCAGGGGGTCGCGGGAGTGGGGGCCGCCCGCGGTGCGGAGCTTGCGGCGAAGGCGGAGCACCGCGAACTTCACCCGGTCGCGGCCGATGGCCAGCGCGTCGTCCCAGACCTGGTCGAGGAGCTGCTCGGTGGTGACGACCCGGCCGCGGTTGCGGACCAGGACCTGGAGCAGGCGGTACTCGATGTCGCTGAGCCGGATCTCGCTGCCCTGCCAGAGCGCCGCGCGCCGCTCCGGCACGAGGCGCAGGTCCTCCTCGACGTGTGCGCCCGCCCAGTGCTGGGGCCCCGACCTGCGCAGGAGGGCCTCGACGCGGGCCAGCAGCTCCGTCCGGTCGAAGGGCTTGACCAGGTAGTCGTCGGCACCCGAGCGGAGCCCGCGGACCCGGTCGTCGACGTCGCCGAGGCCGGAGAGGACGAGGACCGGCAGGTCGCTCATGTCCCGGGTGCGGTCGAGGACCTCCCAGCCGTCGAGTTCGGGGAGGACGAGGTCCAGGACCATCAGGGACGGGCGTTCCGCGAAGAGGAGACGGAGGCCTTCGCGGCCGTCGCCGGCCACCGAGACCTCGTACCCGCGCCGGGTGAGGAGGACTCGCAGGGCCAGGGCGAGGTCCGGGTCGTCCTCCACGATCAGCAGTCTGGTCACGGGCGGCTCCCGGTCGGCGGCGCGGTGACGGTCCGCGGCGCGGTCACGGGCGGGCCGTCCCGGCTGCGCCGCGGCCGGTGAGCGGCAGCCGTACGGTGAAGACGGCGCCCGGCTGCCCCTCGCGGTCGCGGACCGCGATCGTCCCGCCGTGCAGCCGTACGGCGTCCAGGGCGCCCGCCAGGCCGAGCCCGGTGCCGGGGAAGCCCTCGCGGCGGGCGTTGGGCGCGCGGACGAACGGGGTGAAGATCTCCTCGTGGTACTCCAGGGGGATCCCGATGCCGGTGTCCTTGACCTGGATCGTCCAGTGGTCGCCCGCGGGCCGGCCGACGACCTCGACCCGGCCGTCCTCCGGGGTGAAGCGCAGCGCGTTGCCGAGGAGCTCCTCCAGGGCCCCCGTCAGCATCCCGCCGTCGGCGACGAGCGCCGGGCCGCCGGGCGGGCAGTCGGCCGCGATGTACGGGCCGTCGCCCTCGGCCCGCTGGAGCGCTTCGAGGACCACCCGCTCGATCAGCTCGTCGACGAGGACCTCGCCGAGCCTCGGCTCCGCGCGGGGCACGCCGGCGGCCGCCCTCGGCAGGTCCTCGGACACCGACCGCATCCGCAGCGCGTTGCGCCGGATGGCGTCCACGTACGAGGTCTGCTCCGGGTTCAGCGGTCCGGAGACCGGGTCGAGGAGCAGTTCGGCGAAGCTCAGGACGGTGGCGAGCGGGGTCCGCAGCTCGTGGAGGGCCCGCCCGGCGAAGGCGGCCCGGTCGTCGGCGAGCGCCACCAGCTTCCGCACCTGCTCGTACAGACCGTCTTCCGCCTCGCGCTGCCGCGTCACGTCCTCCACGAGCCACAGGTGCCCGAGCGGCCGGTCGCCGTCGCCGACCGGGGCCCGGCGGCGGCGCAGCACCCGGCCGTCCCGCAGGTGGTAGTCGGTGACGCGGGTGACGGGCCCGCGCGTCTCGCTCTCCTCCAGGAGACGGTCCCGCTCCTCCGGCCGGTCCAGCATCCCGGCCAGATGGCCGATGATCCGCTCCCGCGGCGTACCGGGGGAGAGGTCGATTCCTTCGGGCAGCCGGAGGAGGGTGGTGAGGCGGCGGTTCACCCGGACGACGCGCAGGTCGCGGTCGAGGAAGAGGGCCGCCTGGGGGAGGGCGTCGAGGAGCGAGGCGGCGAAGGACAGCTGCTCCTGGGATGCTTCGTGCACATTTCTGAGTCAAACAGCAATGTGGGCGAAGTGCCCGATCTCACATCAGAAGGGACTTCGGGTCCACGGCTTCGGGACGAAAGACCTTGGATGATGGACGGCATGCCCCGCCTCCCCACCGTCCCCGCGCTGCGCCGTTGCGTGGACCGGTGGGCCGTCTCGCCCCGCGCCCTCGACGTCATCGCCGCGCTGAGCGCCTTCGGCCTGATGGTCCTCGACGTGCCGGGCCTCGCCCGTGCCGACAACTCGCTGACCGGGGTCACCGCGACCCTCGTCCTGGCGGCCGGGGCGGCCACGCTGGTGCTCAGGCGCCGGCTGCCGTGGGTCCCGTACCTCGTGGCGCTCGGCCTGATGGGGTGGCTCCACGAGCTCACCATGATCCAGTTCGCGCTGTACTCGATCGGCCGGTTCCGGGGGCGGCGGGCCGCCGTCGTCGCCACCGTGCTCTACATCGGCGTGGCGTACGCCCTCTTCCAGACGCCCGGCTGGCCCGCCCGGCACGGCGACACCCTCAGCGACTTCCTCAGCATCGTCGTCCCGATCGGCGTCCTCGCGGCGGGCGTCGGCATCGCCGCGTACCGCCAGGACCTCGTGCGCGCCCTGGAGGTCCAGCGCCGCGAGGCCGCCGCCCGGCAGGCCGTGCAGGAGGAGCGGATCTCCGTCGGCCGGGACGTCCACGACCTGGTCGGCCGGGAGCTCACGGTCCTCGCCGTACGGGCCGAGGTCCTCGCCGTACGGGCCCGGGGCGACGCGCACCAGAAGGACTTCGAGGAGCTCGCGGACACCGCCCGCCGCGCCCACCTCATGCTGAACGAGACGATCGTGCGCCGCGCCGAGCGGGACGCGGCCACCCCCGGCCTCGAAGGGCTCGCCGCGCTCGCCGAGGAGAGCGAGCGGATGGGCAGCCCCGTGGACCTGGCGGTCGCGGACGCCGCCCAGGCGCTGTCGCCGCTGCGGCAGGCGGCCGTCCACCGGGTCGTCCGGGAGTGCCTGACGAACGCCGCCAAGCACGCGCCGGGCCTGCCGGTGACGGTCGCGATCACGGTGGAGGGGCCCGACCTGCGGATCGAGGTGCGCAACCCGCTGCCGAAGACCCCGCCGGACCCGGCGCCCGTCTCGACGGGGACCGGGCTGTTCTCCATGGAGGAACGGGTCGTCAGCATGGGCGGCACGCTGAAGGCCCGCGCGGAGGACGGCGCCTACGCGGTGACGGCACTGCTCCCGGCGGGCCTGAACCGCTAGGGGGTGTCCGGCCGATCGGCCGGGGTCGCGACCGACGACGGGACGGGCCTCGACCGTCAGACCGACCGGACGGGCCCGAACCGCCGGACCGGCTAGCGGACCCGTTCCGCCTTCCCCATGACCCGCTGGAGGCTGTCGAAGTCCTCCACGCACCGCCCCGAGCCCAGCGCCACGCAGTCCAGCGGCCGGTCCGCGACGAAGACCGGGATCTCCGTCGCCGACGCCAGCCGCAGATCGAGGCCCGGCAGCAGCGCCCCGCCGCCGGTCAGGACGATGCCGTGCTCCATCACGTCACCGGACAGCTCCGGCGGGCACTCCTCCAGGGTCGCCCGCACCGCCGCGATGATCGCCTCCACCGGCTCGTCGAGCGCCTCCCGCACCTCCGGCACCGTCAGCTCCACCGTCCGGGGCAGCCCGCTGACCTTCTCCCGCCCCCGCACGGTGAAGGTCCGCCGCTCCCGCTCCTCCTCGCCGGGCACCGGCCACGCCGAGCCGATCGCGACCTTGACGTCCTCGGCCGTGCGCTCGCCGATGAGGAGCGAGTGCTGCTTGCGGACGAAGTCGGTGACGGCCGCGTCGAGGCGGTCGCCGCCGACCCGCAGCGACTGGGCCGTGACGATCCCGCCCAGGGAGATCACCGCCACCTCGGTCGTCCCGCCGCCGATGTCGACGACCATCGAGCCGCGCGGGTCGGAGACCGGGAGCCCCGCCCCGATCGCCGCCGCCATCGGCTCCTCGATGAGGTGCACCGCCCGCGCCCCCGCCGACAGCGAGGCGTGCACGATCGCCCGCCGTTCGACCTGGGTCACGCCGCTCGGCACGCAGACCACCATCCGGGTGCGGGGCCGGCGGCGGCCCGGGACCGCCTTGCGCACGAAGTGCCGGATCATCTCCTCGGCCGCCTCGTAGTCGCTGATCACGCCGTCCTTCAGGGGGCGGATCGCGCTGATCGAGCCGGGTGTCCGGCCGATCGTCTCCTTCGCCTCGGTGCCGACCGCGAGCGCCTGCCGCGAGCCCTCCTGGACCGCCACCACGGACGGCTCGTTGAGCACGATGCCCTGGCCCCGGGCGTAGAGGAGCGTGTTGGCCGTGCCGAGGTCGATCCCTATGTCCATGATCGCCAAGTTTGCCCGGCGGCTCCGGCGGACGGGGGACCGAAAGTCCCGAAAGGGGTGGGTCCATGGTCCTGTCGGTACCCCTCCGTAGACTGGGCCCGTGAGCGAGCCGAGCGACCCGAGTGACCAGTTCGACGACACCGTCGACAACGAGACAACGCGCGACCCAGACCTGGCGGTGATCGAGGCCGGCAGCCGCACCCTGCGTGCGCAGGGGGGCCCGGTCCAGGGTGACCCCGTGCCGAGCCGTCCCGAGGACCCGGAGCTCGACAAGGCGCTGCGCGAGGTCGAGACCGAGCTGTCCACCCGCTGGGGCGAGACCAAGCTGGAGCCGTCGGTCACGCGGATCGCGGCCCTGATGGACGTGCTCGGCGAGCCGCAGCGCGCGTACCCCTCGATCCACATCACCGGCACCAACGGCAAGACGTCGACGGCCCGCATGATCGAGGCGCTGCTCGGCGCCTTCGAGCTGCGCACCGGGCGGTACACCTCGCCGCACGTGCAGACGATCACCGAGCGGATCAGCCTGGACGGCGCCCCGATCTCCGCCGAGCGGTTCGTCGAGACGTACCAGGACGTCAAGCCGTACGTGGAGCTGGTCGACGCCCGCGAGGAGTACCGCCTCTCCTTCTTCGAGGTCCTCACCGGCATGGCGTACGCGGCCTTCGCCGACGCCCCGGTCGACGTGGCCGTCGTCGAGGTCGGCATGGGCGGCACCTGGGACGCGACGAACGTCATCGACGGATCCGTCGCCGTCGTCACCCCGATCGACCTCGACCACACCGACCGGCTCGGCGGGACCACCGCCGAGATCGCCGGCGAGAAGTCCGGGATCATCAAGCAGGGCGCGACCGTCATCCTGGCCCAGCAGCCGGTGGACGCGGCCCAGGTCCTGCTGAAGAAGGCCGTCGAGGCGGACGCCACCGTCGCCCGCGAGGGCATGGAGTTCGGCATCGTCTCCCGCGAGGTCGCGGTCGGCGGCCAGCTCCTCACCCTGCGCGGCCTCGGCGGCGAGTACGACGGCGTCTTCCTGCCGCTGCACGGCGCCTACCAGGCGCGCAACGCGGCCGTGGCGCTCGCGGCGGTCGAGGCCTTCTTCGGGATCGGCGCGGACCACGCGCGGACCCTGGACGCGGACACGGTCCGACGGGCCTTCGCCCAGGTCGCCTCGCCCGGCCGCCTGGAGATCGTCCGCACCTCGCCGACGGTGATCCTGGACGCCGCGCACAATCCGCACGGCGCGCGGGCGACGGCGGAGGGCGTCAGTGAGTCCTTCGGCTTCTCGCGGCTCGTCGGCGTGGTCTCCACGAGCGCCGACAAGGACGCCCGGGGTCTCCTGGAGGCCTTCGAGCCGATCTTCGCGGAGGTCGTCATCACGGCGAACTCCAACCCGCGGGCCACGGACGTCGACGCGCTCGCCGCGATCGCGGTCGAGGTCTTCGGCGAGGACCGGGTCGTCGTCGAGCCGCGGCTGCCCGACGCGCTCGAAGCGGCCATCACCCTCGCGGAGGAAGAGGCCGAGTACGGCGGTGCGGGAGTCCTCGTGACCGGTTCGATCTTCACGGTCGGCGACGCCCGGCTGCTGCTGCGAAGGGGCTGAATCCGATGCGCATGCTCTGTTCCTCGACGCTCATCGGCGAGTTCTTCGTGATCGGGTTCGCCGGTCTCGTCGCCATGAAGGACGACAGCCTGGCGATGTCCACCGTCTGGACGGTCTGCGGCGTCGCGATGGTCCTGTCGGTGCTGCTGTGCGGGATGGTCACCCGCCCCGGCGGCGTACAGCTCGGCTGGGCCCTCCAGATCGGCCTGATCGCCAGCGGTTTCTTCGTGCCGGTCATGTTCGTCCTCGGGGCGGCCTTCGCCGTCCTGTGGTGGGCCTCGGTGCACTACGGCCGGAAGGTCGACGACATCAAGGCGCGCTGGGCCGAGTCGCAGGCCGGGCAGGCCACGGCAGGGCCTGACGCTGCGTAATCGAGGGGCGTGCGGGCCCTGTAGCCTCGGAGGCCCGCACACCGCATTTCCGAAGGAGTTCCCCCGTGAGCCAGCGCACGCTCGTCCTGCTCAAGCCCGACGCCGTCCGCCGTGGCCTGATCGGCGAGATCATCGGTCGTATCGAGCGCAAGGCCGGCTGGACCCTCGCGGCCCTGGAGCTGCGCGAGCTGGACCAGGACACGCTGGAGCAGCACTACGGCGAGCACAAGGGCAAGCCCTTCTACGAGCCGCTGATGGGCTTCATGTCCTCCGGTCCGGTCGTCGCGCTCGTCGTCGAGGGCGAGCGGGTCATCGAGGGCGTCCGCCAGCTCGCGGGCCCGACCGACCCGATCGCCGCCGCGCCCGGCTCCATCCGCGGCGACTTCGGCACCATCGTCCGCGAGAACCTGATCCACGCCTCGGACTCCGAGGACTCGGCGCTCCGCGAGCTGAAGATCTTCTTCCCGGGTCTCGTCTGATCCGCTCGTCCGATCCGCTCGGCTGATCCGAAGGACCGCGCCGATCCGCACGATCACGCGATCGGCGCTGACCCGGCGTCAGTCGATCAGCACAACCCTGTGGGGCGACCGAAGGAATTTCGGTCGCCCCCAGGCATATGAACGCCAATCCCGGGAACGGATCGCCGCGTCCTGCCGTCACCAGTACTGAGGTGGACCAACGCGCGGCATCCGCACGGGCGGCACTACGATGGAAAACTCCACGCCGCACCACTCTCAGCCATGGGAAATCAAGGGGAACTCAATGTCGTTCATCGGCCGTGACATGGCTGTCGACCTCGGGACCGCCAACACGCTGGTGTACGTCAGGGGGCGGGGCATCGTTCTGAACGAGCCGTCCGTCGTCGCGATCAACACCAACACCGGCGGCATCCTGGCGGTCGGTGCCGAGGCGAAGAAGATGATCGGCCGGACGCCCGGCAACATCGTCGCCGTCCGCCCGCTCAGGGACGGCGTGATCGCCGACTTCGAGATCACGGAGCGGATGCTCCGTTACTTCATCCTCAAGATCCACAAGCGCCGTTACCTGGCCCGCCCCCGCGTCGTCGTCTGCGTGCCCTCGGGCATCACCGGCGTGGAGCGCCGCGCCGTCATCGAGGCCTCGACGCAGGCCGGTGCCCGCCAGGTGCACATCATCGAGGAGCCCATGGCGGCGGCCATCGGCTCGGGCCTCCCCGTCCACGAGGCCACCGGCAACATGGTCGTGGACATCGGCGGCGGCACCACCGAGGTCGCCGTCATCTCCCTCGGCGGAATCGTCACGGCACAGTCGATCCGGGTCGCCGGCGACGAGCTGGACAACGCGATCATCCAGCACATCAAGAAGGAGTACTCGCTCCTCCTCGGTGAGCGGACCGCCGAGCAGATCAAGATCACCATCGGCTCGGCCTACGACCTCGACAAGGACGAGCACACCGAGATCCGGGGCCGCGACCTCGTCTCCGGCCTGCCCAAGACGGTCGTCATCTCCGCCGCCGAGGTCCGCAAGGCCATCGAGGAGCCGGTCAACGCGATCGTCGACGCGGTGAAGACCACCCTCGACAAGTGCCCGCCGGAGCTCTCCGGTGACGTCATGGACCGCGGCATCGTTCTCACCGGTGGAGGCGCCCTGCTGCGCGGCCTCGACGAGCGGCTCCGCCGAGAGACCGGCATGCCGATCCACATCGCCGAGGACCCGCTGGACTCGGTGGTGCTGGGCTCCGGCAAGTGCGTGGAGGAGTTCGAGGCCCTCCAGCAGGTCCTCGACGCCCAGCCGCGCCGCTAGCACCACCGGACGGACGCACCCGTACGGACGCACCACGCGGAAGCACCCGTACGGACGCACCGCACGAACGCACCACGCGGAAGCACCCGTACGGACGCACCACGCGGAACCCCCACAAGAGAACAAGCACAGCCGAAGAACGAACCACGAGGAAAGGCACGGCCGCCGCACGTGAGGGACACACGAGAGAGCCGGCTGCTCCTGGTGCTGCTGATCGCCATCGCGTTCGCACTGATCACGGTGGACATCCGCGGAGGCCAGGAGTCACCCGTCGACGGTGCCCGACAGGCCGCCGCCGCGGTCTTCGGGCCCGTCGAGAACGGTGTGGCGGCGGCCGTCGACCCCATCGGGAACGCCATAGGCGCGGTCCGCGACTCCGGTGAGCGGCACACCCGGATCGCCGCCCTGGAGAAGGAGAACGCCGAGCTCAAGGCCGAGCTCGGCAGCGACGACCGCAACCGCAACCGGCTGCGCGAGCTCGATGCCATGCTCAAGACGGCCGGCGCCGGGCAGTACGGCATCAAGGGCGCGCAGGTCATCGCCATAGGAGCGGCCCAGGGCTTCTCCTGGACCGTCACCGTCGACGTCGGCGCCCGCGACGGCATCAAGCGGGACATGACCGTGCTCAACGGCTCCGGACTCGTCGGCCGCGTCACCACGGTCGGCCCGTCCACCTCCACGGTCCTCCTCGCCAACGACCCCGACTTCACCGTCGGCACGCGCATGGAGAAGAGCGACGAGCTCGGCTTCGCCACGGGCCAGGGCGACGGCCCCCTGCTCGTCCAGCTCCTCAACGGCAAGGCCAAGGTGAAGAACGGCGACCGGCTCGTCACCTTCGGCTCGCGCGCGGACAAGCCCTTCGTGCCCGGCGTCCCGGTCGGCGAGGTCGTCCGCGTCGACCCGGCGGGCGGCGGCCTGACCCGCAACATCTACGTCCGCCCGTACGTCGGCTTCACCAAGCTCGACATCGTCGGCGTCGTCGTCCAGGCCCCGGTCTCCGACCCCCGCGACACGGTCCTGCCGCAGAAGCCCAAGCCCGCGCCGACCGTGACCGTCACGGTCAGCCCGCCGCCACCGGACGGACAGCAGCCGAACGCCGACCAGCAGGGCCGGAACCAGCAGGGCCAGAACACGCAGGGCCAGGACCAGGGGGACGCGACACCGTGAAGTTCAACCGCATCCTCCTCTCCGCGACCCTGATCGTGGTCGCCCTGGTCGTGCAGGTCTCCGTCCTGGCCCGCCTGCAACTCCCCGGCGCCGTCCCCGACCTGGTGCTCCTCACCGTCGTCGCGCTCGCCCTGGTCTACGGCCCCGTCGGCGGCTCCCTCATCGGGTTCACCGCCGGTCTCCTCGCCGACCTCGCCCCGCCCGCCGACCACGCCGCCGGCCGCTACGCCCTCGTGCTCTGCGTCATCGGCTACCTGGTCGGCCTCGCCAAGCCCGAGAACGGCCGGCTGACCTCCGCGACCGGCCCCATGGCCGTCGTCGTCGCCGCGGCCGTCGGCTCCACCCTGCTGTACGCGGGCGTGGGCGCCCTCGTCGGCGACACCGCCGCCCGCCATGTCGGCCTCGGCTTCCTGCTGTTCACCGCGGCGGTCTACGACCTGCTCCTCGCGCCGTTCACCGTGCCGCTCATCATGGCCCTGGCCCGCCGGGCCGAGAACGATCCGCTCGCCGACGCCGGCGGGGGCAACGGCGCCGACGTCGCGTCCGGCTGGCTCTCCTCCGGCACCGGCCTGCGGATCGGCACCCAGCGCGGTGGCCTGCGCGTGAAGTCCGCCCGGAGCCGCGCCGCGCGGGCCGGACGCATCAAGGGAGTCAAGCGACTGTGACCGAGGGGGTCCCGGCAGTATGACCAACATTCCCGAGACCGGGCGGACCCCGCGGGTCCAGATCCGGCTCGTCGTCATCCAGATCCTCGTCTTCTCGCTGCTCCTGACGCTGGGGGGCCGCCTCTGGTACCTCCAGATCCGCAACGGCAAGGAGTACACGGACGAGGCGAAGAACAACCACGTCCAGCAGGTCGTCCAGCCCGCCGTCCGCGGCTCGCTCCTCGACGCCCGGGGCGTCCCGCTCGCCGACAACGAGACCCGGCTCGTGGTCTCCGCGTCCCGCACCGAGCTCATGAAGATGAAGGACCGGGGCGAGGCCGTCCTGACCCGGCTCGCCGCCGTCCTCGACATGAAGCCCGAGGACGTCATCAACAAGATCCGGCTCTGCGACTCCAAGACGCCCAAGCCCTGCTGGAACGGTTCGCCGTACCAGCCGATCCCCGTCACCGACGAGGCCACCACCCAGCAGGCCCTCCAGATCCGCGAGCGCGCCGAGGACTTCCCCGGCATCACCGCCGAACCGACCGCCGTCCGCCGCTACCCGGCCCCCGGCAAGTCCCGCACCTCCCAGGTCCTCGGCTACCTCTCGCCCGTGACCGACGGCGAGATCGAGAAGGCCAAGAACAGCGACTCGCCGTTCCTCCGCTCCGACCAGATCGGCCGCTCCGGCCTGGAGCGCACGTACGACAAGGAGCTGCGCGGCAAGGCCGGCGTCACCCGCTACGAGGTCGACAACCTCGGCCGCGTCATCGGCCAGGCGAAGAACGACCCCGCCGTCCCCGGCTCCAACGTCGTCACCTCCATCGACGCCCGCGTGCAGGCGGTCGCCGAGTGGGAGCTGCACAACGCGATGGTCGAGGCCCGCAAGGTCTTCGACAAGAACACCAGCGAGAACTACAAGGCCGACTCCGGCGCCGTCGTCGTCATGGAGAACAAGACCGGCCGGATCGTCGCCATGGCCTCGCAGCCCGACTACGACCCCAACGCCTGGGTCGGCGGCATCTCCGCCAAGGACTACGCCGCCCTCACCGGCAAGGACTCCAACTTCCCGCTCCTCAACCGGGCCATCCAGGGCCAGGCCGCCCCCGGCTCGATCTTCAAGGTCATCCCGACGACCGCCGCCGTCAACGCCGGATACGAGTTCAACGGGCGCTACCCGTGCCCCTCCTCGTACGCCATCGGCGGCCAGGTCTTCAAGAACTTCGAGTCCCAGGGCCACGGCTCCATCACCCTCGGCCAGGCCCTCGAGGTCTCCTGCGACACCGTCTACTACGCCCTCTCCCACCAGCAGTGGCTGAACGACGGCGGCATGAAGCCGAAGAAGGACGCCAAGGACTGGTTCTACAAGACGGCCCACCAGTTCGGCCTCGGCGCCGAGACCGGCATCGACCTCCCCAACGAGGTCAGCGGCCGCGTCCCCGACCGGAAGTGGAAGCAGGACTTCTGGGCGGCGAACAAGGACTACTGGTGCAAGATCGGCAAGCGCGGCGGCACCTACGTCCAGCAGCTCTCCTACGAGAACTGCCTCGAAGGCAACCTCATGCGCGCGGGTGACTCCGTCAACTACTCCATCGGCCAGGGCGACACCCTCGTCACCCCCATCCAGATGGCCACCATCTACGCCGCCATCGCCAACGGCGGCACCCTCTGGAACCCCACCGTCGGCAAGGCGATCGTCAGCCCCGACGGCAAGAAGGTCACCGAGATCAAGCCCAAGTCCCACGGGAAGCTCCCCATGGACACCAAGACGCAGGCGTTGATAGAGGAAGCCCTCGCGGGAGTCGCCACCCGCGGTACGGCCGCCTGGAGGTTCGGCGGCTGGCCGCAGGACAAGATCCCGATGCACGCCAAGACGGGTACCGCCGAGGTCTACGGCAAGCAGACGACCTCGTGGTTCGCCACGTACACCAAGGACTACTCGATCATCATGACGATCGCCCAGGGTGGTACGGGCTCCGGCGCCTCCGGCCCCGCCGTGCGCAACATCTACGACGCGCTCTACGGACTCGACGACGCCGGCAACCAGGACCTGAAGCGGGCCCTGCTGCCGCAGCCGCAGCAGACCCTGCCGAAGATCGAGGCCGACGGTTCCATCGACGCCCCGAAGACCAAGCCGTACGACCCCGAGGCCCAGAAGGTGGACCCGCTGAAGGAGCAGGACGGCACGGCCACGGCAGCCGACCCCGCCGCGGATCCGGCCGCCGATCCGGCCGACCCGGACGACCAAGCACTCGCGGGCCCGCCCGCCACCGGGCGGAGGGACTGAACCGATGACCGCACCCCACGGCTTCTCCGTCTCCCGGTACGCCCCCGAGCGCGGCACGCTCGCCAGGCTGACCGCCCGCGACTCGGTGTTCCGCCGCCTCGACTGGCCGATCCTGCTGTCGGCGCTCGCGCTCTCCTTCATCGGGGCGCTCCTCGTGTGGTCCGCCACCCGGGGCCGCACCGAGCTGAACAACGGCGACCCGTACTACTTCCTCTTCCGGCACGCGCTCAACACCGGCATCGGGGTCGCCCTGATGATCGGCACGATCTGGCTCGGCCACCGCACGCTGCGCGGCGCGGTCCCGATCCTCTACACCCTGTCGATCGTGCTGATCCTCGCCGTCCTCACCCCGCTCGGCGCCACCATCAACGGCGCCCACGCGTGGATCGTCGTCGGCGGCGGATTCTCCCTCCAGCCCAGCGAGTTCGTGAAGATCACGATCATCCTGGTCATGGCGATGCTGCTGGCCGCCAAGGTCGACGCGGGCGACCAGCTCCACCCCGACCACCGCACCGTCGCCAAGGCCCTCACACTGGCCGCCCTCCCCATGGGCATCGTCATGCTGATGCCCGACCTCGGCTCGGTCATGGTCATGGCCGTCATCGTCCTCGGCGTGCTGCTCGCCTCCGGCGCCTCCAACCGCTGGGTCCTCGGCCTGATCGGCGCGGGCGTCGGCGGTGCGGTCCTCGTCACCGCGCTCGGCATGCTGGACGAGTACCAGATCAACCGCTTCGCGGCCTTCGCCAACCCCGACCTCGACCCCTCGGGCGTCGGCTACAACACCAACCAGGCCCGCATCGCGATCGGCTCCGGCGGCCTCCTCGGCGCGGGCCTCTTCAAGGGCTCGCAGACGACGGGCCAGTTCGTCCCGGAACAGCAGACCGACTTCGTCTTCACGGTCGCGGGGGAGGAGCTGGGCTTCGTCGGCGCCGGCCTGATCCTCGTCCTCCTCGGGATCGTGCTCTGGCGGGCCTGCCGGATCGCCCGCGAGACCACCGAGCTCTACGGCACGATCGTCGCGGCCGGCATCATCGCCTGGTTCGCCTTCCAGGCCTTCGAGAACATCGGCATGACGCTCGGCATCATGCCGGTCGCGGGCCTGCCGCTGCCGTTCGTGTCGTACGGCGGCTCGTCGATGTTCGCGGTCTGGGTGGCGATCGGGCTGTTGCAGTCGATCCGCGTACAGCGCCCGATGACGGCGTAGGACTAGATTCGTCTCATGGCGGAGACGAAGCGCGAGGTCGAGCGGAAGTACGAGGCCACGGGGGAGACCCGGGTACCGGACCTCACCCGGGTCCCCGGCGTCTCGGCGGTCGTGGACCGGGGCGTCATGGAACTCGACGCGGTCTACTACGACACCCCCGACCTGCGGCTCGCCGCCGACGCGCTCACTCTGCGGCGGCGCACGGGCGGGAGCGACGAGGGCTGGCACCTCAAGTTCCCCGTCGCCTCCGGCATCCGCGACGAGATCAGGGCCCCGCTGGCCGACACCCTCCCGGGTGAGCTGGCGGGGCTTCTGCGTTCCCGGGTCCGCGGCGGCGAGGTCGTCCCCGTCGTCCGCCTCCGCTCCGCACGGGACGTCCGCCACCTCGTCGACGCGACGGGCCGGCTCCTCGCCGAGCTGTCCGTCGACACGGTGCGCGCCGAGCGGCTGCCCGGGGGAGCGGAGGCCGGCTGGACGGAGATCGAGGTCGAACTCGCCGACGAAGCGGACGAGGCCGAGGGCACCGCCCTTCTCGACGCGATCGGGAAGCGACTCGGGAAGGCGGGCATCCACGCCTCGGCGTCCGCCTCGAAACTGGCGAGGGCCCTGACGGAGACGGCACCGCGGACCGGGTCCGGAACCCCGGGGACGCCGGCACCGGCTTCCGGCTCCGCGCGCGCCGGGAAGCGGGCGCGCCGAGCGGACGAGGCCGGAACCCCGGGGACGCCGCCGCCGGCACCGGCTTCCGGCTCCGCCGGGTACGCCGTGCTCGGCTACGTGCGGGAGCAGGTCGACGCGATCGTGGCGCTCGACCCGGCCGTCCGGCGGGACCTGCCCGATGCCCTGCACCAGCTGCGGGTCGCCTGCCGGCGGCTGCGCAGCGCGTTCCGGACGTACCGGAAGGTCCTCGACCGGGACGTCACCGAGCCCGTCGGCGCGGAGCTGCGGTGGCTGGCGGGCGAGCTCGGTGCCGCCCGCGACCAGGAGGTCCTGACCGAGCGGCTGCGCGGCCGGATCGACGCGCTGCCCCGGACCCTGCGCCTCGGTCCCGTCCGCGGCCGGCTGCGGAGCTGGAACGCCGTCCGCTCCCGGGGCGGCCGGCGCCGTACCCTCGCCGCGCTGGACTCGGCCCGCTACCTCGCCCTCCTCGACACCCTCGACGAGCTGCTCGCCGACCCGCCCCTGCGGAAGGCCGCGGCCCGCGACGCCCGTACGGTCCTCGCCCACGCCGTCCTCAAGGACCACGCCCGCCTCGGCGCCCGTGTCGACCGCGCCCTCGCCCTCGCGCCCGGAGAGGACCGCGACCTCGCGCTCCACGCGGCCCGCAAGGCCGCCAAGCGCGCCCGGTACGCCGCCGAGGCAGCCGCCCCCACCCTCGGGAAGCCCGCGCGGAAGGTCGCCCGGCGTGTGAAGTCCGTCCAGTCCCTCCTGGGCGAACACCAGGACGGCGTCGTCGCCCGCGAGGCCCTGCGCGAGCTCGCGACCCAGGCCCACGCGGCCGGGGAATCCGCTTTCACCTGGGGACTTCTCCACGGCCGCGAGGAAGCGGCGGCGGCCGAAGGGGAGCGCGACCTCCCCGGCGTCTGGGCCCGGGCCTCGGCCCCGGGGATCCGGGCGGCGCTGACCCGCTGAGCACCGGGGTACGCTTGAGAGTCGCCCCCCTGCCAGCTCACGAAGGTTCGAGATGTCTGCTGCCGAGTCTGTCTTCCCGCAGCTCGAAGCTCTGCTCCCGCACGTGCAGAAGCCGATTCAGTACGTCGGTGGAGAGCTGAACTCCACGGTGAAGCCGTGGGAGTCCGCCGACGTCCGCTGGGCGCTGATGTACCCGGACGCGTACGAGGTCGGTCTGCCCAACCAGGGCGTCATGATCCTGTACGAGGTGCTCAACGAGCGCGAGGGCGTCCTCGCCGAGCGCACGTACAGCGTGTGGCCGGACCTCGAGGAGCTCATGCGTGAGCACAAGGTCCCGCAGTTCACGGTCGACTCGCACCGTCCCGTCGGCGCCTTCGACGTCTTCGGCCTGAGCTTCTCGACGGAGCTCGGCTACACGAACATGCTGACCGCCCTCGACCTCGCCGGCATCCCGCTGGAGTCGAAGGACCGGACCGTCGACCACCCGATCGTGCTCGCCGGCGGCCACGCGGCCTTCAACCCCGAGCCGATCGCGGACTTCATCGACGCGGCGATCGTCGGCGACGGCGAGCAGGCCGTCCTCGACATGACCGAGATCATCCGCACCTGGAAGGCCGAGGGCAGGCCGGGCGGCCGCGAGGAGGTCCTCCTCCGTCTCGCGAAGACCGGCTCGGTCTACATCCCGGCGTTCTACGACGTCGAGTACCTGCCGGACGGCCGCATCGGCCGTGTCGTGCCCAACAGGTCCGGCGTGCCGTGGCGCGTCTCGAAGCACACCGTCATGGACCTCGACGAGTGGCCGTACCCCAAGCAGCCGCTCGTCCCGCTCGCGGAGACCGTCCACGAGCGCATGTCCGTCGAGATCTTCCGCGGCTGCACCCGCGGCTGCCGTTTCTGCCAGGCCGGCATGATCACGCGCCCCGTGCGGGAGCGAAGCATCACCGGCATCGGCGAGATGGTCGAGAAGGGCCTCAAGGCGACCGGCTTCGAGGAGGTCGGCCTCCTGTCGCTGTCCTCCGCCGACCACACCGAGATCGGTGACATCGCGAAGGGCCTGGCCGACCGGTACACGGAGGACAAGGTGGGCCTGTCCCTCCCGTCCACCCGTGTCGACGCGTTCAACGTGGACCTGGCCAACGAGCTGACGAGGAACGGGCGCCGCTCCGGCCTCACCTTCGCCCCCGAGGGCGGCTCCGAGCGCATGCGCAAGGTCATCAACAAGATGGTCTCGGAGGAGGACCTCATCCGGACCGTCTCCACCGCGTACGGCAACGGCTGGCGCCAGGTGAAGCTGTACTTCATGTGCGGCCTGCCGACGGAGACCGACGAGGACGTCCTCCAGATCGCCGACATGGCGATGAACGTGATCGCCGAGGGCCGCAAGGTCTCCGGCCAGAACGACATCCGCTGCACCGTCTCCATCGGCGGTTTCGTCCCCAAGCCGCACACCCCCTTCCAGTGGGCCCCGCAGCTGTCGGCCGAGGAGACGGACGAGCGGCTGCGCAAGCTCCGCGACAAGATCCGCGGCGACAAGAAGTACGGCCGCTCGATCGGCTTCCGCTACCACGACGGCAAGCCCGGCATCGTCGAGGGCCTCCTCTCGCGCGGCGACCGTCGCATCGGCTCGGTCATCCGCGCGGTGTACGAGGACGGCGGCCGCTTCGACGGCTGGCGCGAGCACTTCTCGTACGACCGCTGGATGGCGTGCGCCGAGAAGACGCTCCCCGACTTCGGTGTGGACGTCGCCTGGTACACGACCCGCGAGCGCACCTACGAGGAGGTCCTGCCCTGGGACCACCTGGACTCCGGTCTCGACAAGGACTGGCTCTGGGAGGACTGGCAGGACTCGCTCGACGAGACCGAGGTCGAGGACTGCCGCTGGACGCCGTGCTTCGACTGCGGTGTCTGCCCCGCGATGCAGACCGAGATCCAGGTCGGCCCGACGGGCAAGAAGCTGCTGCCGCTGTCGGTCGTGAAGTAGCGGTCGTGAAGTAGCGGTCGTGAAGTCGCGGTCGTGAGGTAGCGGTCGTGAAGTAGCGGGACAACGAAGAGGCGCCCGGAGGGATTTCCCTCCGGGCGCCTCTTCTTCGTGTCCTAGTGGTCGGACCCGGCCGAGGTCAGCTCGTCCTGGTCCTCCTGCCGGGGGCGGCGCGGTCCGGTGCCCTCGGCCAGGCGCGGCGACGGGGCCGGGGTGCGCTCGGCGACGGGCACGACGGCCGGTCGCAGGGCCTCCTCGCCGAGGAAGACCCGGCGGACGACCCGCTCGGCGGCGAAGCCGTCGTCCCAGGTGCAGAACCGCTCCCGGAAGGCCTGCCGCAGCGCGGCCGCCGGCTCGCCCTCCCAGGCGCCGCTGCGGAACGCCTCGATGAGCTGGTCCTCGGTGGTCGTGAGCACGCCGGGGCTGTCGCCGGGCTCGCCGGAGAGCAGGTCGAAGGTGACGCCGCGGCAGGTCCGGTACGCCTCCCAGTCGTCGGCGTACGTGACGATCGGCCGGTCGAGGTTGGCGTAGTCGAACATGATCGACGAGTAGTCCGTGACCAGTGCGTCCGCCGCCAGGCAGAGCTCCTCGACGGACGGGTGCCGCGACACGTCGACGAGCGCGCCCCGCTCGGCGAGGGAGTTCAACTCCGGGTCGCCGCCGTAGAAGTAGTGGGCGCGGACCAACAGGACGAAGTCCGGTCCGAGTTCGCGGGCGAAGCGGGCGAGGTCCAGCCGGGAGACGAAGGCGTCCTTCTGGTGGTCGCGCACGGTGGGGGCGTACAGGATCGCCGTCTTGTCGTGCGCGATGCCGAGTTCGCCGCGGATCCGGCGGACGTCCGCCGCGGTGGCGCGGTAGTAGACGTCGTTGCGCGGGTAGCCGGTGTTGAGGGTCTGGAAGGCGGCCGGGTAGACGCGCTCCCAGTTCTCGGTGGAGTGCCCGTTGGACGAGACGCTGTAGTCCCAGCGGTCGACGCGCTCCAGCAGCTTGTCGAAGTCCATGCTGCGGGCGACGGCCGGGTACTGCTGCTGGTCCAGGCCCATCCGCTTGAGCGGGGTGCCGTGGTGGGTCTGGAGGTGGATCTGGCCGGGGCGCTTGATCACGGCGTCCGGGAAGTTGACGTTGTTGACCAGGTACTTGGCCCGGGCCAGCGCCTTCCAGTAGCCGAAGGTGGCCGGGGCGATCCGCTTCAGGCCGGGCTGGAGGCTCGCGGCGTACTCCTGGTTGACGACCCACACCCCGCGGACGGAGGGCGCGATCCGCCTGGCCGCCTCGTGCACGGCGAGCGGGTTGCAGCTGGGGGTGCGGCCCCAGTACGCCGAGTACACGGCGAGGTTCTCGTCCACGGGGAGACGGCGCTGCACGGCGTAGTAGGCGCGCAGGGCCTTGCGGCCGCCCCAGCGCTTGGACCGGCCGAGGGAGCGCATGCCCGCCTCGCGGGTGCCGTTGACCACCTTGAGGCCTTCGAACCCGGTGTACGAGCCGCTCTTCAGCACCTTGAACTTCAGGCCGAGGACGCCGGGCGGCGGCGTGAAGCCCTTGGGTTCGAGGCTGCGGTAGACCTTGGACGCCTGCTTCAGGTACGCGCGGCGGTGGCCCTTGGGTATACGGAAGTCACGGGCGAAGGTGAACAGGAAGTGGGAGATCATCCGCCCGAAGACGGTCTTGCGGTACTCGTCGAGGCCGGGGCGGCCGTCGAGGTACTCGAAGACCCTCCGGTACTGGTCGAAGATCACGAAGTGCTTGCGCGGGGAGCTGCTGCGCATGGAGCTGCCGACCCGGCGCTGCCGGTACTCGACGACCACGTACTCCAGGCTCGCGACGCGCTGGGCGACGGCCATGGACGTGTAGACCATGAGCGCGTCCTCGTACAGCCCGTCGGTGAAGGCGTAGCCCTCGCCGGTGAAGAAGTCGCGGCGGTAGAGGCGGTTCCACACCACGGCGAACATCCGCAGCAGTTCGAGGTGGTCGGCGGAGCGGACGACCTGGTCGCGGATGCCGGCCAGGAACGGGCCGGAGTTGCTGGTCTCGACGGTGCCGTCCGCGTAGGTGCGGACGTGGTCGAGGAGCAGGACCTCGGGGTCCTCGGCCGCGGTGAGCCGCTCCGCCATGGCCTCGAAGGAGCCGGGGCGGATGGAGTCGTCGCCGTCGAGGAAGAGCAGGTAGTCGCCGCGGGCGTGCTCGACGCCGGTGTTGCGGGCGGCGCCGATGCCGCCGTTCTCGGCGCGGTGGACGGCGCGCACCCGCGGGTCGCGCGCGGCGAACTCGTCGATGATGGCGCCGCTGCCGTCGAGGGAGCAGTCGTCGACCGCGATGACCTCGAAATTCCGGTAACTCTGCGTAGTCACCGATTCGAGGCACTCGCGGATGTAGCCCTCGACCCCGTACACCGGGATGATCACGCTGAATCGGGGGGTAGCTGCAGCCGGCATGCGTCGTGTCTCCTCAGTCGAACCGCTCAAGCGCAGTATGCCGGAGGCTTTCCGCACCCCGGAAACCGCGTGCGCCCGCCTGTACGGTAAACGGCCCCCTCCCTGCGGGTGAGGGAGGGCCCAACGACAAGAGAACGCCCGAATTGCGGATCGTCTATCCTGGAGTGCTGCGGCGGTCGGGGACCGCCGCACAGTCATGCAGGCCGATGGACCGGTGAGGAATGTCCCGAGCGACCCTGGTGGTCCCCATACGTCACGCGCGTTCCCGCATGCCGGGGCGCGCGGAAACGGTCCTGCGTTCTTCTGTGTCCCTGGTCACCCCCCGGTTCCCGGGGCGGGGCCAGGCCCTCGTCCGTCCAGGTCGGGCCGGAACCCGGCGGCTAAGCTGCGAACCGGGTACCGGGACGAGTACTGCAGTTCGACGGCGGGCGTGCGGCCCAGCACGTCGCCCGGAGGATCCGTCCCGGAGGGCGACGACGCCCCCCGGCCGGCCGCCGGAAATCCCCTGGCACGCCCCGTCACCCCCTCAGGCGCTCGAGCTCGTCGAGCGGGTCTGAACCAGAAAGGAACGCAGAACTCCATGGCACCCCGGCTCAGCGTCATCGTCCCGATCTACAACGTGGCGGAGTACCTCCCCGCCTGCCTCAACTCGTTGGCCGTGCAGACCTTCCAGGACCTGGAAGTTCTCATGATCGACGACGGGTCCACCGACGACTCCAACGCCATCGCGCAGGAGTTCGCCGACAAGGACGCCCGGTTCCGGCTGATCCGCAAGGAGAACGCCGGCCTGGGTGCCGCCCGCAACACGGGACTCGACAGCCTGGCGCCGGAGTGCGAGTTCGTGACGTTCGTCGACAGTGACGACATGATCCCGCCGGACGCCTTCCGGCTCATGATCAGCAGCCTGGACGAGACCGGCTCCTCCTTCGCCACGGGCAACGTGGAGCACATCAACTCCACCCGCGTGTGGCAGTCGCCGATGCACCGGTTCCTTTCCCGGGGCGCCGTGCAGCGCACGCACGTCCGCGAGAACCGGAACCTCCTCACGGACCGCCTCGCCTGCAACAAGCTCTTCCGGCGCGACTTCTGGGAGCAGCACGGCCTGCGCTTCCCCGAGGGCGTGCTGTACGAGGACACCCCGGTCATCGTGCCCGCCCAGTACCTCGCCGAGTCCGTCGACATCATCAGCGACGCCACGTACTACTGGCGGCTGCGCGAGGGCGAGTCGAACCCGTCGATCACCCAGCGCCGCAACGAGCCCAAGGCGGCCCGGGACCGGGCCTCCGGTTGCGAGCACGTCAGCCGGTTCCTCGCCGAGCAGAACGACCCCGCCGCCGACGCGCTGAAGCTCGCGTACGACAAGACCGTCCTCACCGGCGACCTGCGCATCTTCCTCAACGTGATGCCCGACGGCGACGAGGAGTACCGCACCGAGTTCATGCGGGTCGCGAACAGGTTCCTCGACCAGATCGACGTCAAGCTGATCGGCACACTGCCCACGGCGCTGCGCGTCAAGTGGCTGCTCGTCCGCAAGCACGCCGCGACCGAGCTGATCGACTTCATCGAGGCGGAGCGGCTCGGCGAGCCGGTCGGGCTCGACGGCGTCGTCCGCAAGTACGCCCGCTACTCGGCGCTGGAAGCCCGCGGCGACCTGGTGCCCAAGAAGCTCCTGCGCGTCGACAAGGACCTCCAGCTGCGGTCTCCGCTGGACGACCTGACGTGGGAGGACGGCAAGCTGAAGCTGTCCGGCCACGCCTGGATCGACCGCGTCGACCAGAACGGCAAGCGCAGCGTCGTCAAGCTGCTCCAGCTGAAGAAGGACGGCACCCAGCGCCGCGTCCTCGTCCCGCTCGGCAACATCTTCGCCCCCGAGGCCACCACCGCCTCCGGGCACAAGGGCCGGGGCCACAGCTTCGACTGGGCCGGCTGGGAGACGGTCATCGACCCCGCCCGGTTCCGCAAGGGCGGCAAGTGGCAGGAGGGCCTCTGGCACGTGGGCATGCGCGTCATGTCCGGCGGCCTCGTGCGCTCCCGCTCCGTGCACTCGTACGGCACGGACCGCCTGACCTACCCGCCCTACCAGTGGCTCGACGACGACTTCCGGATCGTCCCGGAGGTCCGTCGCGCGGCGCTCAAGCTCCGCATCGAGAAGGTGCCGGTCGTCGTCAGCGGCTTCAAGGCCGAAGGCGACGAGATCGTCGTCGACGGCGTGTTCCGCGAGACCTTCCCCATGGGCACCGAGATCGTCCTCCGCGTCGCCAACCAGAACAGCGGCGAGGCGCTCACCTACCCGGTGGAGGTCCTCGGCGTCACCGGCGGGCGCACCCAGCTGCGGATCCGCGTGCCCCTGCGCGACGTGGCCCTGCTGCCGGAGCACCAGGACAGCGCCGAGGCCGCCTCCGGCGGCGGCGCCGACGCCGCGAAGACGATGCGCCGCAACTGGAGCACCCAGATACGGGTCACGGAGCCGGGCCAGGAGCAGCGCTCCGCCAAGGTCGTCGTCCAGGACGGCATAGCCGACCTCCAGATTCCCCTGCCCGCCGAGTTCGGCGAGGAAGCCATGCAGAACGAGGTGGCCGTCCTCTCCGGAGCCAACGGTTACCTGAAGTTCTCCGGCCGCCCGCTGCGCGCCAGGATCACCGGCGTCGCCTTCGCCGACGGGACCTTCCTCGTCCGCGGCGCCGCGCCCGTGGACCTGTCGGACCACCGCCTCGTCATCAGCGCCAAGGGCCGCTTCGACGAGCGCACCGTCCCGCTGAACGTCCTGCCGGACGGCACCTTCGAGGCCTCCTTCCGCCCCTCCGCGATGACGGGCACCAACGGCCGGCTGCCGCTCAAGGCGGGCCGCTGGGTGCTCCGCCTGGAGACCCCCGACGCGGAGCAGCCCCTGCCGCTCGTCGTGGACCGGCTCGCGGTCTCCCAGTTCCCGCTGGAGGGCTCGCACAGCGGCCGCGACTACCGCATGGAGGTCCACTGGCAGGACCACCCCCAGCTCAACTGCCTGCCCGACCTCACCGACCTGGAGCGGGGCGCCAACCGCCAGTACCAGCTGCGTACCGACGTCTACGAGCGCGGCCGCGAGCTGCCGCTGCGCGACGAGGTCCTGTACATCAGCTACAACGGCAAGCAGTTCTCGGACAGCCCGCGCGCGGTCCACGAGGAGCTGCTGCGCCGCGGCTCCGACCTGAAGCACCGGTGGCTGGTCCGCGACGGCCAGGTCGAGCTCCCCGACACGCTCGAAGCGGTCCGCTTCCAGGGCACCGACTGGTACGACGCCCTGGCGCGCTCGCGCTACATCATCACCAACGCCCACCTCCCGCACTGGATCAAGCGGCGGCCGGGACAGGTGATCGTGCAGGCCTGGCACGGCACGATGCTGAAGAAGATCGGCCTGGACATCGAGGCGCCCAAGTTCGACCCGAACTACCACGAGCGCCTGGTCCAGGAGGCGGCGAACTGGAACATCCTCGTCTCCTCCAACCGCTTCAGCACGCCGATCCTGAAGCGCGCCATGGGCTACAACGGCCTGATCGCCGAGACGGGCTACCCGCGCAACGACTACCTGTACGCCGAGGACCGCGACGAGCGGGCCCAGGAGGTCAAGGCGCGCCTCGGACTGCCCGAGGGCAAGAAGGTCGTGCTGTACGCGCCGACCTGGCGCGACGACCTCTCGCACGCCCGCGGCCAGTTCAAGTTCGACCTCCGGGTCGACCTGGACGAGGCCCGCCGCCGCCTCGGGGACGACTACGTCTTCCTGATCCGGCGCCACTCCAACATCGTGGACAGCATCCCGGGCGCCGGTAACGGCTTCGTCTTCGACGTCTCCGAGTACCCGGACATCGCGGACCTCTACCTGGCCGCCGACATCATGATCACGGACTACTCCTCGGTCATGTTCGACTACGCCCACCTGCGTCGTCCGATGCTGTTCTTCACGTACGACCTGGAGCACTACCGCGACCGGCTCCGCGGCTTCTACTTCGACTTCGAGCAGGACGCCCCGGGCCCGCTGGTCGAGACCTCGGACGACCTGCTCCAGGCCATCGAGGAGATCGACGAGGTGGCGGTCGCGTACCAGGAGAAGTACGACGAGTTCCACCACCAGTTCTGCGACCTCGACGACGGTCACGCGGCGGAGCGCCTCGCCGACCTGATGTTCAAGACGGCCCAGGACGGCGCGCCGCTGTAGGCGGTGCCCCGGGCGCACGGAAGAGCCCCGGGCGTACGGAGAAGCCCCGGTCCGCAGGTCTCCCTGCGGGCCGGGGCTTCGTCGTGCGGGCCGGGGCTCGTCCGTGCGGGCCGGGACCGGCTACCGCCCGCCGGTCACTTCTTGTCGATGATCTTCAGCGAGAGCTGGCCGTTGCTGGAGAAGTACGGGCGCAGTTCGTGCCGTGCGCCGGCGACGGCGGTGGGGACGGCGGACAGCCGGTTGCGCCAGCCGCCGCTCTTCGCCTTGGTGTCCTCGGCGGCCGCGACCGGGGCGCCGGAGCTCTTCACCACCGGGTACGGGTAGGTGAAGACGTCCATCGGGGTGAGCACGTCGGTGGCCAGCTTGCAGACGCGGATCCGGGCGGAGTTCTTGTCCGGCAGCAGCCAGAGGTCCCAGACGTCCTCGGCGCCGGCCTGGTGGAGGCGGGCCGCGGCGGCGTTGTCCAGGGTGGCCGTGAAGTGTCCGTCGGCGCCGGCCTTCACCGGGAAGGTGAAGTTCTTGTCGGCCTCCTTGCGGTGCACGGCCTCGATCAGGCTGCCGGCGCGGGGCTCGACGCCCCAGGCCGCCGCGTCGATGACGATCGAGGCGGCGCCGGCGTGCAGGGCGGCGACCTCGACGTGCTGGGCGCGCACGCGGCTCTGCACCCGCAGGGTGCCGTCCGTGTGGGTGTGCGGCAGCAGCAGCGACAGGGCGGGGCCCTCGGTGCGCGGAAGCTTCAGCGACAGGATCTGGAGGGTGTCGCAGCCGGACGACCGCAGCGGCAGGTCGAAGCCGGCGGAGCGGATCGCCAGCTCCCAGTCGCCCTCGACGAGCTTGCCGAGCGAGGGGACCAGCGCCTCCTCGCCGACGAAGGGGAAGACGACCTCGTCGGCCTTCTTGCGGATGTCCTTGCAGACCAGCTCGGCGTCGCTGTCGGCGGGCAGCCCGTCGATCCGCACCCGGAGGTCGCCCTGCGGGGTGACCACGGTGGCGGCCGAGCGCGGGACGGCCCGGCGGGCCCGCATGGTCTCCACGAGCCGCTCGAAGCGGGCGACGGTCTCGGCCTCCTGGAAGCGGACCACGTTGGCCACCGCGGCGGCCGCCATCTTCCGGCGCAGGTCCTCGTCGGAGATCAGCTTCTCGATGTGCTCGGCGAGCGCCACCTTGTCGCCGAGCGGCACGACGTAGCCGTCCTCGCCCTGCTTGATGATGTTGCGCGGGCCGTGCGGGGCGTCGTAGCAGATCGCCGGCAGACCGGCAGCCATCGCCTCGACGGTGACGTTGCCGAAGGCCTCCAGGTGGGAGGGGAGGACGAACACGGAGGCCTTGGCGAACTCCGGGGTGACCGGCGTGGCCGGGCCCATCAGGAAGATCTGGTTGTTGCTGTCCGTGTCGTTGATCTTCTTGCGCAGGTTGGCGCGCTCGGGGCCGGAGCCGTAGATCCGCAGGCTCCAGTCCGGGTGGCGCGGCGCCACGGTGGAGAAGGCCTCGATGAGGTCGCCGAAGCCCTTGTGGGTCTTCAGCAGACCGGCGGTGACGACGATCTTGTTGTCGCCGGTGGACATCTGGCCCTCGTGGGCCGGGATGCAGTTGGGCATCGGGGAGAGCAGGTGGGTCACGGCCGGGACGACGCCGGCGATGGTCTTGCACTCGTCCGGCGTCGGCGCCGTGATCGCGTCCATCTTCGGGTACGCGTCCCGGAAGAGGGCGTCACGGATGTGCGGGCCGTACCGCGCGGGCCGCGAGTGCTCCATCGCGACCTTCAGGAAGTCGCGGTCCGAGTAGGCCAGCATGATCGTGATCTTGGGGTTGTTGCTGACCACGATGTCGGCGTCGGTCGTGGCCAGGTACTCCATCAGCCGCTTCTCGGCCAGACGGCTGACCCACGGCTTCTTGTCCGTCGGCTCGTTCGGGTAGATGTGTGGGAAGACCTCGATCATCGGGTCGTCGCCGTCGTACGTGTGGGAGTGCTTCCGCATGTCCGTGAGGGCGAGGGTCTTCACCCGGGGATCAAGCGGGAAGAACGCCTGGTCGAGGTTGCGGCGGAGCGAGACCAGCTCGACCTCGTGGTGGTCCGCCAGCGCCTTGGCCAGGTTGTGGATGGCACTGACCACGCCGCCGATATGACAGCGGTCGACCAGAAGGAAGGATATTTTCATACCGAGCCTCAACGTGTCCTGGAGTAGGTGGGGGGATGCGCAAGAGGTGTGTGGGGGGACGGGCGTAGGGACCTAGGCTACGGGCCCACTCCTGGAGGCGGTGCCGAACCGTCCGCATCCGGCCGCGGAGGTGAACCGCGAACGGACCTTTCGCGTCTCCCGTGACATGTACCCGGAGAAAGAGGCCCCGCGGCCGGAACCCGAAGGCTGTCTGACGGCGGCCATCAGGATTCCCGTACGGATCGTGGTGCTGGTCGTCGTCGTGCCCCTGCGCCTCGTCTGGGACGCGCTCGCCCTGTGCGGCGCCTTTCTGAGCCGGATACTGCTGCGCCCGCTGGGCCGCGCGTACGACTGGCTCCACGAGCACCTCCTCGCCCCCCTGGGGCGCGCCGTCGCCCGGATGGCCCAAGCCCTCGCCGCGGCGGCGTGGTGGCTGTGCAAAGCGGTCCTCTACTGGCCCTGGCTGGGGCTGTGGCGCTACCTCGTCGTACCGCTCGCCGTCCACCTGATCGCCGCCCCGGCGGCCTGGCTGTACCGGACCGTCCTGGCGCCGCTCGGACGCGGCCTGGCCCGGGCGGCGGCCTGGGCGTACGCCCGGCTGCTCGCACCGCTCGGGCGCGGCGCCGGCCTGGCCCTGTGGGCGGTACTGGTCTGGCCGTGGACGGCCCTCTGGAGGTACGTGGCCGTACCCCTCGCCTCGGGGACGTACCGCTACCTCCTCACCCCGCTCGGCCATGCCCTCGCCTGGCTCGGCAGGGGCGCTGCCGCGGGCCTCGCCTGGCTCGGCAGGGGCCTCGCCGCCGCCCTGACGTGGCTGGGGAAGATCTTCGTCGTCGTTCCCGCCGTGTTCCTCTACCGCTGGGTCCTCACCCCCGTCGGACGGGTCCTCGCGGTGATCGCCCGCGAGATCGCCGACGCCTTCGCGGTCGCCTGGCGCGTCGCCGGGTACGTCTCCCTCGCCGTCGGCCGCGCCCTGAAGTGGCTCGCCCGGCACCTGATCGGGCGCCCCGCGAGCTGGTTCTACCGCAACGTGTGCACCCCGGTCGGGCACGTCGTCCGCGACGCCCTGTGGCGTCCGGCGAAGAAGGCCGCCGTGGAGACCGGCCGGGCGGTCCGCGCCGCCCTCGCCTCGGCACGGGACACCGTGCGCCGGGCGCGCCGCGACGCGTGGCACGCACTGGTCGGCGGGGAGCGGCAGCCGGAGCCTGTGAACGCCATACGGGGTCAGGCGCGTAACCTGGGAGGTGCTGCACCACAACAGACCGTTCCCGGCATGGTGGCCGAGGCCGAGATCTCCCCGCACCAGCGGGGGTGAGCCGGCCGGCCCCGAGGGAGCCCCCCGTACACCTGAGGGCGGCGCGCTCCCCGCGTCCGCCCCGCACCGAGGAGAAGAACCACTGGGCAAGCGACAGCCCGAAGGCCCGCCGCCCGCACCGGCGGTGCAGCGCATCCGACTGCGCTACACCAAGCGCGGCCGCCTCCGGTTCACCAGCCACCGTGACTTCCAGCGCGCCTTCGAGCGGGCGCTGCGCCGCGCCGAGGTGCCCATGGCGTACTCGGCCGGCTTCACCCCGCACCCCAAGGTGTCGTACGCCAACGCCGCCCCGACCGGTACGGGCTCCGAGGCCGAGTACCTGGAGATCGCGCTCACCCAGACGCGCGACCCCGAGATGCTGCGGGCTCTGCTCGACGAGTCCCTTCCCGCGGGCCTCGACATCACCGACGCCGTCGAGGCCCGGACCTCGGGTCTCGCCGAGCGGCTCACCGCATCCGTGTGGGAGCTGCGGCTCGAAGGCGTCACCGTCGAGGAAGCGCAGAAGGCCGCCGAGGCGTTTCTCGCGGCCGAGACCGTGGAAGTACAGCGCAAGACCAAGAACGGCATCCGCACCTTCGACGCCCGCTCTGCGGTCACCGAGCTGACGGTGTCCCGTCCCCAGGGCGATCCCCAGGGTGATAGGCCGCTGGACAGCGCCTGTGCGATACTGCGGCTGGTTGTTCGGCACGTGACACCTGCCGTACGACCCGACGACGTCCTGTCCGGTCTCCGAGCTGTGGCCGACCTGGCGCCGCCGGTCCCCGCTGCGGTGACCAGGCTGGCGCAGGGGCTCTTCGACGAGGAGTCCGGCACGGTGACCGACCCGCTCGCGCCCGACCGCGAGGCAGTCACGGCCGCTTCATCCACGGCCGCCGCGACCGCCTCAGCGACGGCGCCGGGTGCAGGTACCGCGTAGGGAGCGGTCGTTGTAGCGCCGCCCTGGTACTCGGGAGCCACCTGGGTCGGGCAGCGCACTGACCAGGAGACTTTCGCCAGGCCGTCCGCACAGGGCGTACGGAACCGGCGAGCCAGACATCAGCTCCCGTGCGGCGCCCGCGCCCCGGACGGCGGCACCGCGCCACAGGCGTGATCGTGCCGCCGGACCGGAACCAGGCGCGGCGCCCGGGAGCGTGACGGGAGAACCCCGCATGCTCGAGTCCAACGAAGACACCAACGCCCCCGGTGACAAGCTGCCGCCGCGCCGTCGGCGCCGCGCCGCTTCCCGCCCCGCCGGTCCGCCGGTGACGGCCGGAGCCGAGGCCACCGACACCCAGGCGACCGCCGAGACCCCGGCCGTGGAGGCCGCCCCGGTCGAGGCCGAGGCCGCCCCCGCGCCGCGCACCCGCCGCCGCGCCACCCGCAAGGCCACCGCCCCGGCAGTGGAGACCGTCGAGGTCGGCGCCCCCCTCGCGGAGGTCCCCGCCGAGACCGCGCCGGTCGCCGAGACCCCCGCCGCTCCGGCCGACGACGCCGCCGAGGCCGCTCCGGCGCGTCCGACGCGTCGCCGTGCCACCCGTAAGGCCACCTCGCCGGTGACCTCCACGGCCGCCGCCGAGGCCCCCGCCGCACAGGTCGAGGAGACCGCCACCGCTCCGGTCGAGGAGACCGCCGAGGCCGCTCCGGCGCGTCCTGCGCGTCGCCGTGCCACCCGTAAGGCCACCTCGCCGGTGACCTCCACGGCCGCCGCCGAGGTTCCCGTCGAGGCCGCGCCGGTCGCCGCGCCCGCCGCCGCTCCGGTCGAGGAGACCGCCGAGGCCGCTCCGGCGCGTCCTGCGCGTCGCCGTGCCACCCGTAAGGCCACCTCGCCGGTGACCTCCACGGCCG